>CAYOZV010000219.1:0-7225 GCA_964408465.1 uncultured Pirellulaceae bacterium | reverse complement strand
CTCCACCGTAACGCGGGTCAAAGATGCCGATATGCATCGTCTTTTCCGCGATCAACATTAGCAGCGTGATTCCCAAAACGGGCGTTGCCAAAACCTGAATAATTGACGTCGCGTAGAGGCCCCACAAAAACAGAGGCAGCTTAAACCAAGTCTGCCCAGGAGCACGCATCGTGTTGACGGTGACCAAAAAATTCAAACCGGTAAAGATCGAACTAAAACCAAGAATGAAGGCACCAAAGGTCGCGTAGATCACGCCTGTTTCGGTTTCGATACTGTAAGGCGTGTAAAACGTCCAACCGGTATCAAGTCCACCACCGAATAGGATCGCGGCCAATAAACAACCCGTTCCAGCGATCCAGAGGTAAAAACTGGCTAGGTTCATTCTTGGGAAAGCAACATCCTTCGCTCCCAACATCATCGGCAAAACAAAGTTACCCAACGCCGCTGGGACACTGGGAATGATGAATGCGAACACCATCACCGCACCGTGCAGCGTGAACATTTTGTTGTAGTTGTCATAAGACAACATGCCACTGTCGAATTTGACCAAATGCGAACGCAACACCAGTGCGAAAACGCCGGCCAAGAACAAAGCCGCCGTGACACCAATCAAGTACATCACGCCAATGCGTTTATGGTCTAGGGTAAACGCCCAAGACTTCCAGCCTTTGGTGCAGTTCAAATAGTTCGTTTCTGGCGTGCCAAAAATCTTGTTGCGAATTTCTGCGGTTGCCATATTGATAAACCTCTTAAGCAAAAGTGCTTGTTCGAATTTCTGTTGATCTCAAATAGTTTCTTCTAGTCGACCTGCCCCTATCGAATAAAGGCTCCCTGCCACTAAGCTTCGTCATCGGTGGTTTTGTCTTGTGCCGTTTTCTCTTCAACTGTCCCTTTGTCCGAATTCACATCATCCGCCTTTACCTCTTGGGTATCGCCGGTCTCTGCGGAGGAAGATTCTTCGGTTGCCGTTTCTTGGGTTCCACTATCACCGCCTCCGTCAGCACGCAGGCCGCTGATTACATCTCCACCGGCGACCTCTGCAGGGTTGTTCAAATATTTGAGGTAAGCGATGACTTGATTGACGTCGTCTTGAGTCAGCTTCCCTTTGAAACTGTTCATTTTTGAAACGGGACCGTAACCCTCAACCACTTTGGCGGCGGGGTACCAAATTGATTCCAATACGTAGTCCTCATTGACGGCGACCGAGCCGTCCATCACAGGACGTTCTTTCATTGAATACAGTAAATTCAATGCGGGCCCTGTCGCAGCCATCCCGTTGATCTTGTGGCAGCCGGAACAGTTAATTTTGTAAATACGTTCGCCGTTTTTCCAAGGATAATACTCCTCTTCGATCCACTGTGTGTTTTCCTGGCGATGTTCGTCGGTGTCGTGGACTTGGCAAAGCGTTCTCATTTTTGAGTGCTCGCGGCCACAGTATTCAGTGCACGACAAACGGTACTCACCGGTTTTGGTGGGCACCATGTAGGCATACGTGTATCGACCAGGAACGATGTCTTGCTTCTGACGAAACGCCGGAATGTACATGCTGTGCAGTACGTCATTGGACTGCATGATCAATTTTGTGGGGCGACCGTTAATCAGATGTAGTTCAGAAGAACTGTCTCCGTTGGGATAGGTGAACACCCAGTTCCAGCGACTGGCCGTCACATGAATTTCCTCGGAAGTTTCGCTGGCGACACGCGAATCAAAGTATCCGCTGGCTCCCGAGAAGAACATGTAAACCAGCAGAACCGAAGGGCCTACCGACCAAGCGATCTCCACCAACGTGTTGTGAGATGAACTCGGCAGCGGCTCGATCTTGCCGTCCTTGCGACGGTACTTAACACAAAAGTAAACCATCGCGAAAACGATCGCAATAAAAAATATCGTCGAAACCCAGAAGATCCACATGTACAGATAGTCAACGCTGGACGCAAACGTGGATGCTTGTTCAGGGAACCAATAAGACGAATCCCAAAACTGCGTGAAGGAACTGGCACCTTGGTGTTCAATCGCCTCTGGTGGAACTTTGGTTCCCGAGAGCGTTGTCTCTTCAAGACGCTTGATGATGTCTTCGTTAGCAGTTTGTAGTAGTAAAGGAAAATTCATATTTCGCACACGCGGGTTTCTTAAAGTTATCGCAAATCAAGTGAAGACTGGGAGTGGTCAGGCTGTCACTTGATTTGATGTTAAATTTTCGTTTTGTGGTGGACTTGGGTTGCTTCGACCTTTTCGGAAGAACCAATAAGGTACCAGCCCAATCGCCAGCCCAACAATCGTCAACAGGCCGCCCAATCGCATTAACGCCATTGCCTGGAAAGTGTACTTTCCAGTCGTTTCATCAAACACAAAACATCCCAAACCGTAGCTGGCCATGTTGATCGGTGATCCGATTTTTCCTTCGGCCGCTTCAATCAATGCCAATCGCATCGTCTTTGGGTCGTAATCTAAACCGTGAATGTACCGCACGATTTTGCCCTCTGGCGAAAGCAAAATGAACACTGGTGGATGTGAGTACAATTTTTGTGATTCGACGTATTTATATTCGAATCCCGTTTGGTTGGCTAACTTGCGAATGTTCTTCTCTTCGCCGATGAGAAAGTGGAATCCGTCTTTGGCGGCGCTGAGGTTGTATCGCTTTAAGTAAATGTCAATGTTCTGTGCCGCTCGATCGGGCGTCTCCGTCGGATCGATGGTAACTGAAACCATCTCGAAATCGGTGCCGATTTTGAAGTCAATTTGCTTTAACGCATCAACCATGTTCTCCAGTTGCACGCTACATAGTTTTGGGCAGTTGGAATAATTAAAGGACAGCACAACCGGTTTGCCATCTTTGAAAAAGTCCCCCACACGAGCCAAATTGTTCTTGTGATCACGGAAGGGAATGTTGAGATCCACAAAGTCCCCTTCTTTGGAAACCACACCGGTACCTACTTTTACGTTCGGTTTCTTGTTGACGCCGTAAGGATCTTTCGCGGCGTCAACTTGCTCTTCAATTTGTGCGGACGCGATCGAAGCTACTGCCAGCATCACAAACGCAATCCATCCACCCGCGATCGCATAGATGGCGATGCAAGGCTTGTTGGAGTTTCGGATTGTCGTTGATTGGGTCCGCATCTCTTTAATCGTCCCGTCCGTTTAATCGGTCGCTTGGTCGCGTTCTTCTAGAACTTGAAACTTCGTTGAGCGTTTTTATTTCTTGTATTTTTCTAAAACCAATTTTTTGGCTTCGGCGATCGGAACCACCCCTTCGCCACCACTGAGTACTGATTTTTGTTCTTCCACCTGTTCCCTGGCGGGGAGGTTTACGTATTGACCTTCTCGAGCGTCAATCCAAGCCTGACTGCAAACGTTGTAAACGCCGCTGACAAATAGGATTGTTATCAAAGTGATCAGTGCACTGATGACTCCCCACATTACAACGACCGGCACGTTAATGTCATCATAACGTGGTCCTTCCTGTGGCTTTTCGTCGCTGTTGATACTAGCGTCTGAATGCGTTGTCATAACTTGCTCGAACTTCTTTTGCCAAAAGTCTTTTGTGTGGCCAAATGTCGCAAATCGCGGATGTTTCAATCTTAATGGCTCTGCGTAAAAGGCGCTGAGACAAAATGGCCTAGGTTAAATTGGAACTTGGTTTACTTAAAAAATTAGTGAACTTCGTGGTTGAGTGCTTCGCCCAGTCGAGGGTCCTGCAATGGAACCAGCGGGCGGCTGCGTGCCACCAAACAGAATATCGCGACGAAAGCGGCAATCATTCCAACGGTACAACAGACATCCCCTAAAAAGAAGAAGAAGCTGGTCGCCACAGTGTCTTCCCGAAGGTGACCCCCTGGTGCATGACTGTAATGTGGAACAACCAGCCAAAAGTGATCCAGCCAATGCATCAGCAGCAACCAAACAGTGGCTCCGGCCAAAAACGTTTTGTTGCGTCTGACGGTCCGACCCATCATCGCCAAAAACGGTACGAAGAGGTGGCCAATCAATAACACGTAGGTCAGTGTTTTCCAGCCGTGCTTGTTGATTCGGATGTCGTACCAAAATGTTTCTTCAGGAATGTTGGCATACCAGATCAACAGGAATTGGCTGAACGCGATGTAACCCCAAAACACGACGAAGCCGTGCATGAGTTTGCCTAAGTCATGGTAATGTTCGATGGTGATTTCATCAGTCACGCGGCCGGTGCGCTGCAACCACAGCGCGGTCAGGGTGATCGTCGCGAGCGCCGCAAGTACCCCGCCGGCAAAAAAGTAAACGGGGAACATCGTGCTGAACCAAAACGGCTCCAGCGACATTTCTAAGTCGAAGGATGCGAAAACAACCGTTGCCGCAAACAGAATCAAAGCCGGAGCCGCCACCGCTTGCATGCGATGGGTCAGCTTGACGCCGCCCTCTTTGTCTTGTTTAAGGGAAGTGAACAAAAAGAATGCTGCCGCGAGTCCCCAGAAAATAAAGTAACCAATCCACCGAGCCGCAAAAAACGAAGGGTTCAAAAACGAGCGCTTCATCTGCTCAAGCGGCGGTAGATCTTCGACCGCTACATTGGCCAGCGCGTCCCCCGCACCGGCGACCGACCAACCACCATCGACCCATGGGTAGAGATAACTGGCTCCCGAAAGCGTCGTCACCAAGATCGGCAAAAACAAGATCGCCATGTAGGGCGTGCACATCGCGTAAAGTTCGGCGATCCGACGGACTGTCACGCTCCATCCAGCGCGAGTCAAAAACATGATGATCACGAAGAACAAACAACCCAGACAGATCGAGAGTAAAAACGCAAAGTTCACCAAGTAGGCGTACAAAAATCGCTCTGGGCCTTGAAGCAGGATGAACGAAAGCACGATTCCAACGGCCGCAACAATCAGTGCTACGGGAATGGTGCGAACGTATCCATCACTCAGCGATACGATCGGCGAAGTAATTTTTGCAGGTCGGGTTTCGTGCATGTCAGTTCAGTATTTATCACGCTACCGTTAGGTAGCTGGATGGTCAGTTTGTTCGTAGCTTGAGCAAGTGCGCCCAAGCATGTTTCTAGTGATCGTCTTTGTCTTTTTTCTCTTGCTCAGTAACGTCTTCTGTGGCCGCTGGTTTCTCTTGTTTATCAGCTTCCTTCTCAGAAACTTGCTCACTCGCCTCTTCACTCTTTTCGGTTTCACCTTCGGTCGCGGCGTCGGCATCGGCGTCTTCAGCCACGGGAGTATCTGACGTAATGCCAGTCTCCTGCAACGCTTTGACGTAAGCCACAATCGCCCAGCGATCTTGTACTGGAATCTGAGCCTTGTAAGGCCCCATGTTTCCACGGCCATTGGTGATTGTGTCGTAAATGCGACCGACAGGATTCTTCGCGTCGTCTTTCACGTCCGCCTCGTGCAGAGACCTGGCCGACGTCCAAGTCGCCGAACCGGTGGCCGCCAAAGCCATCGCCCGTTGGTTCACCAGACCGTTACCGGCACCGGCGTAACCGTGGCAGGCCGCACAGTAAATCTCAAAACGCTGCTGGCCTCGATCGAGCACTTCAGCGGTCAGTTCAAAATTTTCGGGCAACGTCGTCACGTATTTTTCGAGGTTGTCTTCGTCGGCAGGTGCCGCCGCAGCGGCGTCATCCTGTCCATCTTCATCCTCGGCGGTGCGCGTTAGCGCGCTACCACCGGAGGTGATCGTATAAGCGAAATCTGATTTGACGCCGTAATTCAATTCACTGTCGATGTCTAATGAACCGAACGCAATCGCTCCGTCGACAGGACGACGAGCCGATCGGAAGTCGTCGTACATCAACGAAACGCCACGGAATTCATTGGACAGGTTCACGGCCATCGTCTGCGTCTTGCTCTTGTGCTGCCAATCCATATCAGGAACCACATGCAAACGCGGCTGGCGATTGGTTTGTCCCCACTGGCTGAAGATGGCCACCGGTGGCAGCATCAACAAAATCGCCCCCAAAATACCTACCGTCGCCAGCCATTTGGGAAGCGCGGTGTCGGTCAAATCCTGGTTGACCTCGTCAATCGAAACAGCACCCCACTGGTTCAGCTGGCTCTCAGAACCAGAGCGTGAAAATTTCTCATCCGCCTTTTCCAGCAGCAAGAAAAATTTGTCATTGGTAACTCTTTTGAATCGAGACACACGATGCAGCGGATTTGATAATCGCGGCAACTGATTCAAAATCCACATTCCAAAAAACGTCGCAAACGCACTCGAGAGCACGATGATCTCAAAAGTCACCGGAATGTTCGCAGGAATACTAAAGATCGGTTTTCCACTGATCAAGAACTTGTAACCGGGAAACGGCCAGATGTAATCTTGACTGTTGGCGTACAACTGCAGGCCCATGCCCAAACAAACCGCGCCCAACGCAACGCCCAGCACGATGAACGGCAGGATCGTTCGTTTGATACCAATCGCCGGATCGATACCGTGAACAGGGAACGGTGAATAAGCGTCCATCTTTGTGTAACCGGCTTCACGAGCCTCATTACAGGCGTGAACCAACGTTTCGGGATCGTCAAACTGAGCCAGCAATCCGACCAGCTCTTGCTCTTTCGATTCGTTGTTTGATTTTTCAGCCATGTCTAACGTCTTTTTAAAAGTTAACTCTAAACTCGATTTTAAAACTCTCGTCGCCCAATAATGAGTAATCAGTACCGGACTCAGCACTCGGTACTTACTAATGATCTCGCGGCATGATGCCCTTCACTTCAGCCATTGCGATCACCGGCATGAACCGGCAGAACAACAAAAACAAAGTGAAGAATAAACCAAAACTTCCGATCAGCATCCCCAAGTCCACCCACGTCGGTGTGAAGTAAGCCCAACTTGAAGGAACAAAGTCGCGACACAAGGACGTGATCGTAATCACGAAACGCTCGAACCACATGCCGATGTTCACAAAGATACAAACGATCACCATGAACCAAGGCGTCGTGCGGCACCACTTGAACCAGAACAACTGCGGAATCAGCACATTGCAACTGACCATGATCCAGTAGGCCCACCAGTAGTTGCCAAACGCTCGGTTCCAAAACGCAAACGCTTCCCATGGAACACCTGAGTACCACGCGATGAAGAATTCAATACCGTACGCCGTACCCACCATCAGGCCGGTCGCCATGATGATCTTGTTCATGTTCTCAAGATGCCTCAGCGTAATCAGCGTCTGCAAACCAAACAGCTCACGGGCCGGCACCAGCAACGTCACCACCATCGCGAAACCACTAAAGATCGCACC
>CAYOZV010000218.1:0-7253 GCA_964408465.1 uncultured Pirellulaceae bacterium | reverse complement strand
CACGGGCCGGCACCAGCAACGTCACCACCATCGCGAAACCACTAAAGATCGCACCAGCAACAAAGTAAGGCGGGAAAATGGTCGTATGCCAGCCAGGGACTTGGGAAACCGCGAAGTCAAAACTAACAATCGTATGTACCGAGAGAACCAGCGGCGTTGCCAGTGCTGCCAGCAGCGTGTAAGCGATCTCGTAACGATGCCAGTTTCTGGCCGAACCGGTCCAACCCAGTGATAGTAGCCCGTAGACAACTTTGCCGATCATAGATTTGCTGCGATCGCGGAAGGTCGCGATGTCGGGCACCATTCCCATGTACCAAAACAGCAACGATACCGTCGCATAAGTCGAAACCGCAAACACGTCCCACAGCAATGGACTGCGAAAGTTTGGCCACATCGCCAAGTGTTCAGTCGGGATCGGGAACAGCCAATAAAACACCCAAACGCGACCGATGTGGATGCCAGGAAATGTTCCCGCACAAACGACCGCGAAAATTGTCATCGCTTCAGCGGCGCGGTTGATACTCGTACGCCAGTTTTGCCGAAAGAGAAACAGAATCGCAGAAATCAACGTTCCCGCGTGGCCGATACCGACCCAGAAAACGAAGTTCACGATCGGCCAACCCCAATACGCAGGGTTGTTATTACCCCAAACACCAACACCGGCGAACAGAAGGTGCTGAATCAATCCGCCCAGCAACATCAGTAAACTGAGCGCGAGGCCTAGTAGGATCCACCAGATTTTCGGCGCCGATTTGGCTTCCCAAAATCCACACGCTGTATCGGTTACGCCCTCGTAATCCAGCCCACCCAGTACCAGCGGGGTGCGATGCGAAGCGTCGTCGTACGTGTTGTCCAAGCTTTGGGGATCAACAGTCGTCATGGTTCGTTCCGTAAGTTCGTCTCTAAATGTATTTTGTTCGGGAGGTCATCGCCGTCTCTGGCAGCGCCAAAGATGTCAATCACTTCATCTCTGAATTGGAATGTCTTATCTAATGTTGCGATCTAATGTGCCGCTTCGCCGCCGTAAGGTGCGTGAACCGAATCACGATCGTCAAAATCAATCATCGCCGGATGAACGTTTCGCACCCGCGCTAGATAAACCGTCCGCGGTCGGTTGTTCAACTCATCCAGCATCGAATAACGACGCGGGTTATGGTGGTCCGCGTGAACGTCACTGCCGACTCGGTTCAGATCGCCAAAGGTGATCGCCGAAGTCGGGCAAGCGTCTTGGCAGGCCGTGGTGATTTCGTTGTCGCCAATTTCACGGTTCTGTGCTTTGGCGTTGATCTTCGTGTTTTGGATGCGCTGAACACAGTAAGTACATTTCTCCATCACGCCTCGACTGCGAATGGAAACTTCTGGGTTCATCATCAGGTTCTGCAGGTTGCGATCACCGGCCGGCAATTTGTCAGCACCGGGGTACTTCAAAAACGTCTTCGCATCGGAGTAGTTAAAGAAGTTGAAACGGCGAACCTTATAAGGACAGTTGTTGCCGCAATAGCGAGTTCCGATACAGCGGTTGTAGACCATGTCGTTGAGGCCTTCGTTGCTGTGAACCGTCGCCGCGACAGGACAAACCGTTTCGCAAGGCGCGTTTTCGCAGTGATGACAGGCGACCGGTTGATGCACGATTTGTTTGTCGTCATCGTCGGCGGCTTCTTCGTTGTAGAGGTTGTTGCCGAAGTAGCGGTCGATGCGAATCCAATGCATCTCGCGTCCGCGGCGAACATCATCGCGGCCTACGACGGGAACATTGTTCTCTGATTGGCAAGCCACCACGCACGAGTTACACCCGATGCATTTATTGAGGTCGATCGCTTTGCCCCACACATTGGTGTGCGTTGGATCGGTCTCTTTGTAAATTTCACGCACGCCCTTGGTAATGTCAAACAGCGAATGGTGCATGTGGAACGCTTCGGGCCAAGCATGCCGGTGAACGGCATCGGCAGCATCCCGCTCCGAACCCTCGACGTGGCCTTGGTCACCGTGTCCGTGTGCGTCGCCATGCCCCTCGCCTTCATGAGCATGGTCGCCACCTTCGTGATCGTGATTATCGCCTTCGCCTTCGTGGTCGTGTGTGTCGCCTTCTTCGTGACCAGCATCGTCGGCGGCCACGTCGTCAGGTCGAGCTCCATTGGGATTGAAGCTGACGTTGGTGATGATCGGCAGCGCTGTTGATTTGGGTTTTGTGCCGGCATGATCTTGTTCATCATGACCTTCACCAGCACGGCCTTCTTCGGCGTGCCCCTGGACGTCGAACGCGGCTTCGTGTTTTTCTGCAAACTCTTGGAAGCTGGCAAAACTGCCTTCGCGGATCAAAGAACTACGATCGGTTTCCGTTTTGTCTTTGTTGCGGAACATGCGAGCCTGAATTTCATCGCGACCAACGGCGTCGATGTCCCAAGGCTCTTGCACGATGGCCAATTTATAAACGGTGCCTGTCGGCGTGATGTTGGATGCACTCAACCCGCCGGCCACTACCCAGTTTTCGCTTGACCGAAGCGGACTGACATCTTCACCTACCGGTTTAACAGCCAGATCTTTGTTGCCGCCAACGCGGCCGGCCATCGTTCGGCCATAACCGATCGCCAAACCAATCGAACCATCGGCTTGACCCGGTTGAACGTGAACGGGCAACGTTACTTCGCCGTCGATTTCAAACGTGGCTTTGGTGTGCTGAGCCAAGTCCAGTGCTTTGGCCGTTTTAGGACTGACCAAAGCGGCGTTGTCCCAAGTGATCTTTGTGGTGAAGTCAGGCAGTTCCTGCATCCAAGCGTTATTCGCGAACTGGCCGTCGTACATCGAAGGTGATGGGTTGAAAACGAATTCGATCGTTTCACCATCCCAAGGCGTCTTCCAGGCGTCATCCGATTCCAACGTCGGCATCTCGCCGGCGCTTACGCCGCTCGGTTTGGCCACGCTGTCTTTGACGAAACCATCATGAACGGCTTGCTTCCAATCATTGATCGAAAGATTCGCGGTTGTCTTGACGATCGACTGACTGTCAGCAGATTCACCAAGGAGCATCGACAGCATTTCAAGATTAGACTTACTTCCAAACAGCGGATTGATCAGCGGTTGTCCAATGCAGATCGAACCGTCGGCCGCGACTCCGTCTTTCCAAGTCTCCAGTGCGTGGGCCATATCGACAACGTTCTCACAGACTTGAGACGTTTCGTTTTTGAAGCACGAAGCGTGCAATCGGTTCGCCACGCTCGCGATCGCGTCGTCGATTTTCAGATCTTGCGGAGCGGCGTAAACGGGATTGCCACCCAGCACGATCAGCGTTTCAATTTCGCCATTAGATGCCGCAGCGGCAAAGGCTTTAATCGAATCCAAACAACCTTCCGCGTCGGCATCAGGCACGTCGCTGTAAGTCACCGTGTTGCCGGCGTTGCCCAATTTTTTGTTCAGTGCGTGAACGGCCGCGTGAACCGCTGGCGGTTGGCACTCGCCCGCCACGATCAAGCTTTCCGCCGCGTTATCGACGATGTCTTGAGCCATCGCCGCCAGCAACTTCTCACGGTAAGGCAACGCCTTGTCGACTTCTTGACCCTTTTGGCGATTATCAATTTCGGCGACCAACGCCGCCAAGAAACCAGCGATCTTGCTCGACTGAACCGACATGCGATGATCGGCGGCAGAACCGGTGGGCGTGTGCTGGCTTTCGACCACATACAACCGGCTCATGAAGGCGCCCTTTTTGCCTTGAGCGGCAGCATCGGCGTCGCGCGTCTTGGCATAGGCCACCGCATTACCGACAGCATTGGCATCGACGCCCATGAAATCGGCGTCCAACGAGATAATGATCTTGGCTTTGTCGAAATGATTGTGCACACGCACCGCTTTACCAAACGCTTCTTTGGCACCGGCCCGAGCGTTATCGTCATTCACAGCGCCGAAGTGAAACCACTTGCCGCCTTTGTCGGTGAACGCTTTTTTCATTCGCAGCAAAGAAGGCGACTGACTTGGCTCGGCCAACACGGCGACCTTGGAAAGGTTGCTCAGTCCCGGCTTCATCCCTTCAAAAATTGCCTCCAACGAAGCGTCTTCCCAATACGTCATCCGCGAATTTTCGCGCGTCTTGAGAACCGAACCGGTACGCAAACGATCGGGATCATAAAACTCCAACATCCGCGCCTGCGTGAACGTCGACGAAGCACCTTTGGATTGAGGGTGCTTTTTGTTTCCGTCGAGCTTGATCGGACGACCGTCGTAGCTCGTCGCGACGATCGGTTGAGCGACGCCGCTGAGTTCGATCATCGAAGCGTATTGCTGAGGCACGCCGGGAACACGGTCGACCGGGCGAAACGCGAAGGGAGCAATTTTTTCTTCTTGGTAACGGCAGCCGGACATGCTGCCCAAGGCCAACGAAGCGCCCATGATCTGCAACCACCGGCGACGTGAAACCGAATCCCCATCGAAGTTTTCGGTCGCAGTTCCAAAGTCACGATCGATCGCTTCATTGAATTCTGGCGAATCTTGGACTCCATCAAGATCAAAGGTTTGACGGGCAAGTTTCTGATTGTTTGGAAACGGTTTATTCATGAGTCTGAACGGTTTGGTTGATGCGCGTTTTAAGTTGCTAATGCTGGGACTGGCAAAGGAGCAAAGGATTTCGAATTTTGATTTTCAATTTCGAAAGATTCAACAAGTCAAAAATTCAAAATTTGAAATCCAACGGGTTGAGATCCTTTGTCGTGCCCCAATAACTTGTTTCTGGTTTCGTGTTTTTATCGGTGACAGGTCGAGCAATTGACGTTGGGGTTCACGCCCAATTTCTCTGCCCATTCTTTGTGATACGCCTCTTCGGCTTCGGGCGATTCCCAAGTCATATCCAGCTGAGTGACCATTTGCGGATCGCGAATGTGCGGCACTGGGTTGCGATGGCACTCCAGGCACCACTTCATCGACAGAGGTTCGACTTGTTCGACGACCTCCATCTGATCAATTCGGCCGTGGCAAGAAACACAACTGACACCGCGTGCGATGTGAACACTGTGGTTGAAGTACACAAAATCCGGCAGGTCATGAACGCGTTCCCACAGAACTGACTTGTCCGTTTCAAGGCTCAATCGAATCGGTTCCAGCGTGGACTTCTCAGGATGAATCACACCCAAATCACGACCGGCCTGCCAAACACCGTCGACGAATTCACCGGTGGTGCGATTACCACCGTGACAGTTTCCACAGGTGGCAGCCGGCGGAACCGCGGCGTGGCCGGCGACTTCGACCGTGTTGTGACAGTAACGACAATCCATCTTCAGTTGGCCGGCGTGCAGTTTATGACTGAAAGGCACGGGCTGTTTGGGGCGATGGCCCACGTTGATAATTTCCGGATGAGTGGCCGCAAAAAGACAGGTCGCGAGATAACCCGCAACGGCCAGTCCTGTTCCGATCACTAATAGCGTGAACTTGTTGACCCAAGTCGGGAAATGAAATTCTTGCATCGAATTAAACTCTGCGTCGCGACCCAAGGCCGCTTAATAAAATTTGATTTCAGTTAGCGATGACCAACCTCGGCCGCCGCTGTTTGCTTCACGTAACTGCAATAATCGTCGTCTAAGTAATCCGAGAGAACCAGCCACAAATTGTCCTAGCCCACAATGCCGCACGGGCAACATCCGTCTACCGATCAAAAACCTTCGCCCCAACCCACTTATGCGAGACACACTAATATAAAGGGGATTTTTAAATTTGGCCGGCCGACATGAAAGGCTTCTCAACGATCGGCTTGATCCTAGGGCCTTAGATTGCCCGAAGTACCTAACTTCGGCAGCCCGAAAATGGTAATTAACAGCAAAAAATGGCCTGCGGTCAAAAAAGCGTCTCTTTGTTGGAATTCACGTCTTTTTCCGCCCAGAATCGTCACATACTTTACTTCCAATCGCAAGATAGAAAAGCCCGCTTAGACAGATTGTCGCAGATTCCATACGTGTCGGTGGTAGCACTATTTTCGGCTGGATCAAAACGGCGAGATCCGCTGCAAAAATCACGTAACCGTTGGCGGGCAATCAGCGTGCTTTTTTCCGAGACTGCCTGAGTATTAACTCAAGGGCCTGGCGTAGATCAAACGCACAACTTCTCCACGCGGGGCGGCGTTGAACCGTAATACCGTTCGATTAACTGATTTGTTTGGCTGAAAGCCATGGCGTCAGTTTAACGATTAGCCCTCAGGCGTCGGTGTTAGGCGGTGCCAAACGCGGTCGCCTGCCGGCTTGTCGTTAAACGAATGGCCTTCATTGAGCGGTATTGCGTTAAACCGCGCCCCAGCGCGCCCGAAAGCCGGATGTCCTGGAGGGGCGATTGCACCCGCTGTGGTTCCTTTTGGGGGCGTGGGGCGCCCTTGCTTCTGCCATTAGAATTTTTGCTTCAGCGCAGCATAAAAACCGCGTCATAACTATGATGCCCGTTCGAATTATTTCGTCCGCCCTTGTCCTTCTAGCGCCGCATTATATGAACTGGGAAGCTTGGTTTTGCTTGGGTACCCTTGTGGTGCTGCTGTTCGCGTTGGCTAGGAACCGGATCCCGACCGATGCGGTGATGATCGTCGCGCTGACGGTGATCGTGGCCGTGGGCGCGTTGAGCCAATCGCCAAACCTCCCCGATGCGGCCCAAGCCGTTGCCGGATTGGGCAATCCAGGGCTGATTTCGATCGCGGTGTTATTCGTGGTCGTCGCGGGGTTGGTGCAGACCGGCGCGATCAATGTGGCCCGGCATTTTATCGGTACGCCCAACACAGTGCCTGCGGCGCTGACACGAATCTTTGCGCCGGTAATCGGTTTCAGCGCCTTTCTCAATAACACGCCGGTCGTGGCGATGTTTATGCCGGTCGTTAATGACTTGTGCAAACGCACCACGCTCAGCCCATCCAAGTTGTATCTGCCGATGGCCTATGCGGCGACCTTCGGCGGTGTCTGTACGTTGGTGGGCACCAGTACCAATCTGATCGTTGCGGGAATGCTCAAAGAAGTCGCCGGCATTCAATTGCAAATGTTTGATCTCGCTTGGACGGGATTGCCGTGTGCTGTTGCGGCGACGTTGTTCTTGATTTTTGTCGGTCATAAAATTTTGCCCGACCGCAGCGCCGCGGTCAGCACCGACCAAGACCCTCGCCAGTACACCGTCGAAATGTTGGTGGCCCACGATGGGCCCTTGGTCGGTAAAAGCGTCGAAGCGGCGGGGCTGCGTCATCTGGAAAATCTTTACTTGGTCGAAATCCAGCGCGATGGCCAGCAACTGGCGGCGGTGTC
>CAYOZV010000217.1:0-7340 GCA_964408465.1 uncultured Pirellulaceae bacterium | reverse complement strand
TTTTTTAAAAAAAATTTTTTTTTTTTTTTAAAATACAGTTATCCTCTTTTCCCCCCCCTGGATCTTTAAAAAGATCCACTACGCTATTAATCCACCAGCGCCGAAAGCTCCGACCCCTGCAGTTTTTGTTCTGTCATTGGCTGTTCTAACAATGCCTTTGGAATCGCGAACGCATAAACGTGCGTTGGGTGATCCATTTCAAAATCGTTGTCCGAGACCACGATCAGCAACCGCCGTCCGTCGGGCAGGTCGGGCCCAAATGCCAGACTCTCAATTTTCTCAGGCATTTGATCACCGGCCAAATGCCATTTGGGATCCAGCAAATTTAGCAGGACTTGTTTCCTGACGGTCTTCACATTTTTGGCCCCCTGGTCGGTCAGGGCTTCGGCGCGGCCGACAACATTGGTCGCCTCCCGCAGCGAAATCAACATCAGGTTCTTACATGCGGCCGACGCTCCAGGAAGGCCATCGCGTTCGATCGTCAACAGTTGGTCGGGACCACATTCGAGAATCTCATTTAACTTCAGGCTCTCATTATCCAGCTGATAAACGTACTCCGCTTCCAAATCACCAGTGGCCGAAAAAACCGGCAGCCGGCAATTGCACCCCCTTGGTTTTGCTGTTTTGTCGACGCGCTGACAATCTTGAAGCAGCGGACTTTGCATCATCCCAAACAGCCGATTGCCGTCACCCGAAATGGCGAGTCCCTCCATGCCTCGATTTGATTGTCGTCCGGAAACATTTTGGGGAAGCTCCTCCTGCCATGTCGTGGCGGGACAGGCACACTGATAATGGGCAGGCATCACCAGTTCCCGCAGCAAACGACCGTCGCGCGAAAACTCCATCAAACGTGGCCCGTATTCATCGGAAATGTAAAACGTTCCCTGCGGGGAAACGCGTAAACCTTCGGGGTCCAAACGCACCGGATGTTCGTCTGATGGTGTCAACGCCGACGCCAGTCCGGTAAAACGATGACCGTGGGCATCTTCCAAGAACACCGTTTCAATGATCTCAGCGGTCAGCTTTGCTGCAGCTTGATTCGAGTCGCTGTTGGCGAAATTCAACCGAACCTTATGCAATCGACACGGCCAATCAACGGCCCCGTCCAACGGTCCTCGATCGGCAAGGAACCAGTAATCGTTTCCTGCGCCCGAATAATCAACCGCTGAAATACCGCCAAAAATGTTTGCGGGAAAAGTCTGATCCGTCGACGCGGCAGGGTCGGCGACCGAATCCGAGGTGGACTCCGGTTTTTTCATTCCGCCCAAATCAGAACGATCCGTAGCGTCGCCCGCGATGTCCACGACCGAAATCAATGAGATTTCGCCACCGGTTTGTTGGGACCACGCTCGCTTTGGGCTAAAACAAACCGCCATGATCGCCAAGATGACCGCGCAGACCGCACGGGCAACCGAGACGCGCGTCATCAAACCCAAGACGCTTTGTGCTGTGCTGTTGGATTTGTTTTGATTCGTAATCGCTATTAACTGCGTCTGCTTCTGGCGTGCATCGTGCAACCAATATTTTCCTAACACGTTCTCGTGCTCCATCAGAGTAAAAATGAAAGCCGTCCCAGAGTGCCCGATTTTGGCCTTAGGCCATAGCGGTTCTGTATTCGATGCGAAGTATAGCGGAGCTTGGTTAAAGGTCTGCGAGCCTTACGTTAAGAATCCGTTAACTTTGTGGGGTGTTTGATTGAGGGGAATGCGATTAAGCTTGTGATTCGCAATTTAGCGGTTCTTTCCTTGAATTTCTGGCAAATCGTAGGCTTACAAACCTAAGTTTAACGACAAGCCGGCAGGCGACCGTGTTTCGCGCGGCTCAAACACCGACGCCTGCCGGCTGATCGTTAAACTGATCACATGAACCTCGGCCAAACTACACATAAGCTACCGGCGCAGAATGCGAATCAGTGGGCCCGGCCAAACCCACCGCCGGTGGGTGGCTTAATCACGATCGCGTCTCCCGGTTGCACCGATCGCTGAGCGTTGCCGCCGATGTTTTCTTCTTGGCCGTCGCTGCGTACGATGATGTTGACGCCAATTTCGCCGGGCTGGCCGCCGCGCATCCCAAACGGAGCCACGACGCGGTGGCTTGAAAGAATCGAACACTCCATCGGCTCCAAAAATCGGATCCGCCTGCAAATCCCATCGCCCCCAGACCACTGCCCGTGTCCGCCAGAACCGCGCCGAATCGAAAATTCGTCGACCACCACGGGGTATCGCTGTTCCAAAATTTCTGGATCGGTCATGCGAGTATTGGTCATGTGCGTATGGACGGCCGCCACGCCATCGAAACCAGGCCCCGCACAGCTGCCCGAACAGATCGTTTCGTAGTACTGATATTTTTGATTACCAAAGGTCAAATTGTTCATCGTACCCTGTGATGAACCCAGCGCGTCAAGCGCCGCAAATAGCGCGTTGGTCACCGCTTGGCTGGTTTCAACATTCCCCGCAACCACCGCAGCCGGATAATTCGGATTCAACATCGACCCCAGCGGCACAACCAACGTCACGGGTTTCATGCAACCTGCATTGAGCGGAATATCATCGGCCACCAAACAGCGCAACACATACAGTACCGCGGCCCGAGTAATCGCCGCCGGGGCGTTACGATTGTTGGGCAACTGGTCACTGGTTCCCGTGAAATCAATCACGACCGATCGTTGTTCATGATTGGGCGTCACCGCGACGCAGATCACTTCCCCTTCGTCCAGCCTATATTCAAAACTGCCACCGTTGATTGTGGTGATCAAACGCCGCACCGATGCCTCGGCCGCGTCTTGGATATGGCCCATGTAGGCTTTCACCGTTTCGCGACCGTAGATCCCAACAAGTTTCCGAAGTTCGTTGACGCCCGTTTCGTTGGCGGCCGCTTGAGCCATCAAATCGGCGATGTTTTGCTGAACGTTTCGAACAGGGTAGGGCGGGGCGAGCAGCAGTTTGGTGATCCGTTCAGTTGAAAACGTGCCGGCTTCGATCATTTTTTCACAGTCCAACGTTACGCCTTCTTCGGTGATCGAACGCGCCAAGGGCGACATAGATCCCGGGGCAATTCCTCCCACGTCCTCGTGATGAGCCCGACTGGCGACGAAGAATTCAATTGAATTGTCGTCTGCAAACACGGGCGTTACGACGGTGATATCGGGCAAGTGAGAACCGCCGTTGTAAGGATTGTTCTGAACAAAGACATCGCCGGGGCTGATGGTTTGGTCACCACGGATCACAACTTTTACCGCCGAATCCATCGAACCTAAATGAACCGGCACGTGCGGAGCATTGGCGATCAAATTACCGCCGGCGTCAAAAATCGCGCACGAGAAATCCAACCGCTCTTTCACGTTGACTGACTGAGACGTGTTTTGAAGGACGACTCCCATCTGTTGAGCGATAGACATAAACAAATGGTTGAAAATTTCCAATTGAACGGGATCACAGGTGGTCGCGACCTCTGTTTTACTATCAACGGTGTTGCCTTTCTCGAGAATCAAATGGCCATATTTATTGATGGTCGCCGACCAATGAGTTTCGACCACGATCGTGTCATTATCACCAACAATGATGGCGGGGCCTGCGATCTGGTGACCAAAACTTAGCTGCTGAAATTTGTAAAGGGGCGTCCGCTGCCAGCGGTGGTCGACAAACATGCGCACCTCCGCCACAGCCGCGGCAGGCTCGGCCGCCGGTTGTGTTTGGACGGCTTCCTCCAACCGATGCGCTCCGCCGGCGGACTCAACACCGATTCGCTCGATCCAAATCCGTTTTTCGGTGGCTAAAAAACCGAACTTCTGCTGATGCTTCTGATTAAATTCGGCAATCATTCGGTCGACAGAATCAGCAGCGACATCGAACAGAGTGTTGGTCCCTTGGTATCGCAGGTGAGCTCTGGCGCTGTGAGTGATGCCGCCCTCCGCAATGCCCTGATCGGTTAGGTGCATTAAATTTTCCTCGATCAGTGTTTGGACGTGGCGGTCGATGGTAGCGCGGTCGATCGTTGAAAGATCTTCGTCGATCAGTTTTTGTTGTTCGGTTTTTTGACTGGCCAACCCCATCCCATAGGCTGATAGAACTCCCGCCAACGGATGCAAGAAGATCTTTCTAATTCCCAACCGAGTCGCCACGGCGCAGGCATGCTGACCACCGGCCCCGCCGAAACAGTTTAAAACGTAATTCTGCACGTCGAAACCACGTTCGATCGTGATCTTCTTAATCGCTTGAGCCATGTGTTGGACAGCGATCTCTAGAAATCCTGCGGCGACTTCTTCGGCAGATCGCCCGTCGTTCAGTTCCGCTGCGATCGCAGCAAAAGCGGCCAAGGGTGCTTTGTCATCCAAGCTTTCATTCTGATCGCTTCCAAACATGGCGGGGAAGAAATCGGGTTGGATTCTGCCTAACGCGACATTGATGTCCGTCACCGAGAGCATTCCGCCGTTTCGATAGCACAGCGGACCTGGATCGGCACCTGAAGATTCGGGCCCGACTCGGAACCTACCTTTGTCAAATTTCAAGATCGAACCACCGCCAGCGGCGACGGTGTGAATGTCCAACATCGGCACCCGCATCCGGGCTCCGGCGATCCGAGCTTCGTAAACCTTTTCGAAATCGCCAGCGTAGTGAAAAACGTCCGTCGACGTACCACCCATGTCAAAACCAATCACTTTGGTGAACCCCGCCAGACGCGCCGTCGCCACCGCACCAACGACGCCGCCGGCAGGGCCAGACAAAATCGCGTCGCGTCCACGGAACGATCCCGCCTCCACCAATCCCCCGGAGGACCGCATGAACAGCAACGACGTTTGTTCTGTAAGTTCCGCTGCGATGGAGTCAACGTATCGCCTGAGAACGGGCGTCAGGTAAGCATCCACGACGGTCGTTTCGCCGCGCGAAACAATTTTTGATAGTCGGCTAACGTCATGGCTGGTTGAGATTTGTTCAAAACCAATCTCCGCCGCGATGCGGGCCAGCACCAATTCATGTTCGGGAAAACGATGGCCGTGCATCAAGACAACCGCGACGCTTCGGAATCCTTGATCAAAGGCCGCCTTCAGTTTCGTCGCGGCGTCGTCTTGATTAAGCGATCGTTCAACCTCTCCCGATGCCAACACTCTTTCGTGAATCTCGATGACGGAATCATATAACACCGCCGGTTTCTCAACCTTCAGCGCGAAAGTATCGGGGCGATCTTGATAGCCAATTTCGATCACATCCGCCAAGCCTTTGGTAACCGCCAGCAACGTCGGTGCGCCTTTTCTTTCCAGCAAGGCGTTGGTCGCGACGGTCGTTCCCATCTTCACCGCAGCGACAATTGCCGCTGGAATTGGTTCTCCTTTTTCCAATTGAAGAAACGCGCGTATGCCATGAATTGCTGCGTCGTGATAGACCCGCTGATTTTGCGACAGCAGTTTCTTCGTCCAGATGCCCCCGTCGGGAGATCGCGCGATGATATCGGTAAACGTACCGCCGCGGTCGATCCAGAAATTCCATTGTGGCTTCATTGTGCTTTGTTGCAACCAGTTGTTTGACACGCAATAGCATCGGGCTTAAATGAGGATAGTTGCATTAAGATATTGCCACTTGATGTTCCGACCCTAAAATTGAACTAAGTTCCGATCACTATCATTTTCTTTTCTGCGACTGGTCCGGCGACACAATGAATAAACTTCAACAGGAAAAAATTCGCAAGCTGGTTCAACAAGTGCGCGATGGCAGTCTGGGGCGACGCACCTTTCTTCGGCAAGTCGTTGCTCTTGGGGTAAGTTCGGCAGCGACATACGCTCTGCTTGGACAGGCCGAATCCAAGGCTCAGGTATTCGGTACGCCCACAACAATGGCCTTAGGCGAAGAAGGTCAGCCAAATCATCAACTTCATCCACCCCAAGCCACAACTTTAATGGTAGGTGAAGAAAACGTCCACCAACCACCGCAGGTGACAACCTTTGCAATAGGAGAAGAGGATCCACATCAGGGTGCTCAACCCACCACCGAAAGGGTGGGAGAAGAAGACTTCAATCCGCCTCCCCAAATGACAACCCAAGCCATTGGAGAAGAGGATCAACAGGGTCAGCTTCCTACTACGAAAATGGCCGGTGAGGAGGGCACCCCGATTCTTCCCCCTCAACCGTCCACTCGGAGGCGGGGCGAGGAAGGACATTGCGTTCCTCCCCAAGCGTCGACGATGGCGGTTGGTGAAGAACAGAATGCCGTGCCAGTCTATCCGCAGCAACGGCCACCGCAGCCGCGCTGGAATGGTTGGAATCGTTGGTAAAGTCAAAGGAAATTTGCTCCGACTGGCGGCCACTATTGATCGTTGGCGGTGACTCTGATCCCAACACGCGGCGCGTGGTTGATCAGGCTCACATTAGAGATGTCGACTATCATTTCTGGGATACCGATGTCGAAGGCGGTCTGCAGATCGCTTGGAATTTTAATGAACGGGTACTCGATCTTGGTGATCACCATTTGCAACCCGCCGCAATCTTTGCTCGTTGCAATGTGTTTTCGCAAGATAAAAACTTACCCGCGCGAGTCCACCAACTGATTCAGGCGTATGCATTGGCTTGGCCGGACGTTCGAATCTTGAACCGGCCAACGCTGAACACGCTCAATAACAAGTCACTCAATTTGCGGCTGGCCAGAGAGCTTGGGCTTACGATTCCAGACACGATCGTCTTGGGGGATTGTTCGCCACTGACGACGATTCCCGATGCGGAAGATCGAATCGCTAAACCGCTGGATGGGGGCGCTCACACGATGCTGGTGTCCCAACTGAATCAACAGATCGCTCAATCACAGTGGCCCAACACGTCGTACTTTATCCAACCGCGACTGGCCGGCGAAAACCTGCGCGTGTTTGTAATCAATCAAGAGCCGTACTGTTTCCATTTGGCAACTCAATCACTGGATTACCGAGACGATCTTTGGGTCGAAGTGAAACAGATTCCCACGCCCGGCGAATTGATCGCTCCTGCGCTGGCATTAGCCAAACAAATCGGGTTCGACTACTGTGCGTTGGACTTCCGATGCACGGCCGGCTTCGACAACCCCGTTTTTTTAGAGATTAATTCTTTCCCGATGTTCGTGCGTTTTGATGATGCAGGAGAAAACTGCTTGGTCGATGCGATTTTGGATTTCCTTGTGACCGGGGTTTAAAAGGGTTGAGCTTGCCGCGTTTTTCGGGGCTGGAGCCTAGAAACGTGCTGATAGGATGGCCGACTGTTTCAGCGTCGCTGCAGGCGGGAGCCCAATAGCACTCACGTTAACGACTTTTGCACCTCAACCTGACTTCGAAGCAGCTTACTTCGGGTAGGGTGGGCTCTCAGCCCGACCGGAACGGAAGGGCAA
>CAYOZV010000216.1:0-7393 GCA_964408465.1 uncultured Pirellulaceae bacterium | reverse complement strand
CTGATTGAACTTAAACGCGCTAAGTACCAACGGACGAACACGTTTGACATTCTTTCGGTTGAGTGGGCAGCAAACCTCCTGCGGGAACTTCACAATGCCAAGCATCCAAACTTTCAAGGTGTCTTACAAGCAATGTGGGCGGGAGACGAACTTATCTGTGTCCATTTCGGAATGATGACCGACGAGATTTTGCATTATTGGTTTCCGATTTATGACCACCACTTTTCACGTTATTATCCTGGAACGGATATGATGCTTCAGGTTGCCGAAGAGTCTTGACGTCGCGGTCTGAAGAAGGTTGATTTTGGCTATGGCGATGATGCGTACAAATTCAAGTTCTGCAACGGCAACGAAGCAGTGATCAACGGCCAGGTAAACTTCAATCCGCTAGAATTCAAGCTGGCTCAGAAACGTTACGAAATCAGAACGAAGCTAAAACAGATTCCCATGAAGCCCTTGGCCAAAACGGTTCTGCGTTCGGTGTTCCCTGGATTTGGAAACTGGAACTTCAAGTAGGCCGTAATTAGCCGTAGGGAGCACCTACGGTTTCGCCACTGAAACCGAGGCCAATTTTTCCGCATGGGCACTTAAACGCACGACTCAGCAACGCCGATTGGTTTGGTCCTGCCGCATCCAACGTTGCCTATTTCCCGTGGTCAATGGCGAAAGGTCTGGTTGCGGTGTTGGTGCTGAGAATGGAAGATTTTGCATGGGGCCACGCAAGACAACATCCGGCGATGATCTGGGCAACCGCCGCTTGCCGTTGCAACTTGGTCCCCATCAAATTGGTTGGACCAACTTTGTCTGCTTGGTTCTGACGGTGCTTAGTCAAGCAGCCACGATTTTGATCACTTGGGATGTTTGGCAAGCCCGAAATCCTGCGGTGACCATTATCAACGTGCCTTGGTTTGCTACCCCTCCGCAATTCGATTACGCCTGGCTACTGCTGGCGTCATTGGCTTTCGCGCTGATCAGCCCGCGTAATTTTGGATTCGCTGCTCACCTATTGGTGCTGACGATTGCCATCGCGACTGACCAGCTCCGGCTTCAGCCGCAAATAATCTCTGTCGTCGTTTTAATGGCAGCCTGCATTTTCCCCTCGGCGAAGAAACTCGGCGTGTGGTTTCTGATTGCGATGTGGGCTTGGGCAGGAATCCATAAGCTGCTTTCGCCTGATTGGTGTGGTGAAGTAACCTACTATTTGCTGTTGCGTGTACCCTCAGAATTAGAAACCCTTCGACTCTGGGACTACCACGGTGCATTCGCCACCACCACCGCCATCGCTGAACTGGGACTGGGCGTGCTCGCGTGGCGTCGGCCGAAAATCGCTGCACCGATTTGTTTTCTTTCGCACATAGGGATCGCTCTATTTTTGATCATCGTCGATTGGAACTTCAGCGTGCTACCGTGGAACTTCTGCACCGCCATCGTTGGTGCTTGGTTGCTGTGGTCGGGCCAAAAGGTCGCCGCCCCTAGCCCCTTTCCCGCATCCACAGCAGGAAAAATCGCAGTAGCCGTCTTACTGTTTTCGCCCATCGGTTTCTACTTCGGCATGGTCAGACACAGCCTCTGCCACGTTTTATACTCGGCCAACTACCCCGACGCCGTCATTACCAAAGCCGAAGGGCCGGAGACCTGCGAGGCGATCAAAACGCTGAGGGTACCATTCCCGCATGAGCCCAAAGCGTTCATCGACCTTTTCCGACTGACCGGCAAGCCGGGGGAAAAGCTACACATTCGCGAGTTCCGCGATTTCATGCCAAGTCGATTCTTCGAAATGAGCCCACAGCAAACAGTCGTCGAAATTTCACGTGGACAATTCTTCAACGATAATGCAAACACAGTTACCGGCATCGCCTTTGACGATCGGCGGAAGTTGTTTCAGCTGGAAAAGGAATTTCACACCGCCAACATTGGCCTAGAAGACGGCGACCCTTTTCTTGCCACCATCTTGAAACGCACGGCCAAGGATATGATTTGGGCGATTAAGTTCGCTCCAGACGTGAATAAAACGCAATCGTACGAGTTGATCGACGGCCTTCCCAACCTCGAACAAATCCAGTTCAGCGGAAGCAATATCACCAACGACGAATTACGTTGTGTTCGTGGTCTGCTTCGGCTGACGGGGATTGGATTGGATGATACGGCGATCACCGATAAAGGAATAAAGCACTTGAAAGGTCTGCCGAATTTGAAAACCATCCAAGCCGATCGCACCGAAATAACACAAGAAGCGATCGACCGCACCTTGGTCGCCCGCCCCCCAGGGAACCACCAGCGGTGACGTTTGATTTTCATCCACCGTCGACCGCGTGGCAATCATTTCTGTGGCCGGCAGCCCGCGTTACAAACCTTGGTTCGCCATCGCGGGACGCGCTTGGCCGGTAACCTTAACCAACTGTTGGCGGAACGCTTCGCAGAGCGTTTGCATCTCTGACATTGTCAGTTGCTCTGTCCGCGCGTCGGCACCGATGCTCAGCTTCTCCAGCACTTCATCGACCTGGGGTTTGGTAAGTTGGCCCTTGAACGCGCTGACGGCTACCGAACGCATGAACTTGCGCCGGTGGAAGAACATGGCACGCACGAAAGCATAAAAGAAATCAACATCCGCCAGCGCCTCCCTTCTTTCGGGACGGTGGACGATGTGGATGATCGCAGAATCAACTTTTGGACGCGGCCAAAACACCTTGGGAGACATAATTCTCACGATAGACACATCGCAGAGGCTCTGCACCCAAACGCTTAATGCGCCATAGTCTTTCGACCCAGGTTCGGCGACCAAGCGATCGGCCAGCTCCTTTTGAATCGTCACCGTCATGGTTGCCGGAATGACGTCACTGCGCAAGAAATTGGAAATGATTGGCGTGGCGACATTGTAGGGCAGGTTGGCCGCAATTTTGAAAACGCGATTTTCATCTTCGGCCAACTGTTGCTTCACCGCGTTGGTGACGTTAGCGTCCATCTTGTTTTTGTTCTTAAGCGCATCCTGCTTCAACATGATGATGTTGTCAAAATCTTCCAATTCCTCGCTGGCCATCTGATACAAGTATTCGTCAATTTCAACGGTGATCACCACCGCGGCATCCTCGGCCAACATCCCCGTCAGCGACCCCATGCCGGTGCCAATCTCAAGCACCACGTCGTTTGGCCCAACTTCGGCGCTTCGCGCTAATAGATGGATTAGGTTCAGATCGATCAGAAAATTTTGCCCGTGCCGTTTGTTGGGGTTCAGCCCAACCTCTTCGAATCTTTGCGAAAGATAGGAGATCGTCTGGCGATTCTGTTTTGGTTTTTTTGGCGTGGTCATGTTTGAATGAAAAATTTGGTCGCGGGAAAGATGCGAGTTTTAGGTTATCAAGCCCTGAGTTCTCAAGCCTAATGCTCTCAGGATATATGTCTTCATGCTTTAAGTTTAACGATTCGCCGGCAGTCGTGGACGTTGCTGGCGCCCCGTCGCCCCCAATCGTTCGTGCGAGTTCAACGAGGCAGTCATTAAACCTTAAATCGTATCTTTGAGTTGTTGTTGGACGTATTTGGCCAGCAGGTCGGTTTCGATATTCACCGCGTCGCCCACTTTTCGCTGGCCCAGCGTAGTTGCGTCGAGCGTATGGGGAATCAGTTCGACGCTAAAACGATCAGCCTCCACATCGACCAGTGTCAGACTTATCCCGTCAACGGTGACCGAGCCTTTGGACGCCATCTGCGCAGTTAGCTCCGGGGGAACTTTGAACCAAAACTTCGACCACTCCCCATCGTCGCTGCGATCGTCAACCGCCGCCACGGCGTCAACGTGCCCAGAAACGTAATGCCCGCCCATCCGCTGACCGACCTGCAACGATCGCTCAAGGTTTACAAAACTTCCCGTTTCAAGACCGCCAAGGTTCGTCCGAGCAAGCGTCTCGCTACCTGCCTGAAACGTCAACGTCGCCGCCTCGATCGAAACGACGGTGAGGCAGCAACCGTTGATGGCGATACTGTCACCGATACTTACGTCGGAACTGACCAAGGGCCCTTCAATGGAAATATCGGAGGCATTGCCCAACTGTTTAAGTTGCTTAACAACACCTTTCTCTTCGACTAAACCGGTAAACAAATTTGACTCGTCTCTCATGCGGAAATTAAACAGATTTCAGCCGGAGATTGTAGAATGAAATTTAGGTTTTCGTTAGCCGCAAAATAGCCGAACTGCGAACGCATCCCCCTTCCACAGCGGAAGCTATTTAATAACAATATCGGCCCACGTGGCATGTTTTGTCATTTCAAGATGCAAACAGTGCATCGCTCTAACTTTCAAATTCACTCACTTTCCACCAGCACACAGGATCATTCATGGACAGCATCATTTCGGTCGTCGGTCGTCAAATTTTAGATAGCCGCGGAAACCCAACGGTCGAAGTCGACGTAACTTTAGCCGACGGATCGTACGGGCGGGCGGCTGTGCCCAGCGGCGCCAGCACCGGAGCCCATGAGGCTTGGGAAATGCGTGACGGCGACAAAGCTGTCTTCATGGGCAAAGGCGTCCTCAAAGCTGTCGAAAATATCAACGGCCCAATTGTTGAGGCGCTGTTGGGACTTCCGGGAACCGACCAAGGCCTTATCGATCAAACGATGATCGACCTTGATGGCACTGAGAATAAAGGAAAGTTGGGTGCCAACGCGATGCTGGGCGTTTCACTGGCGGTTGCCAAAGCCTCCGCTCAATATAATTCGACGCCACTGTTTAAGTATCTTGGTGGTGCGTCGGCCACACTGCTACCGGCTCCCATGATGAACATCGTCAACGGTGGCGAACACGCTGACAACTCCGTCGACGTGCAGGAGTTTATGGTGATGCCGTTGGGCTTTGAGACTTTCAGCGAAGCGCTGCGGTGCGGTTGCGAAATCTTCCACCACCTCAAGAAAGTCTTGCAGGAAAAAGGACTCAACACAGCCGTCGGCGACGAAGGTGGATTTGCTCCCGATCTTGGCAGTAACGGCGAAGCACTCGATTTGATCATGACCGCGATCGACAACGCAGGCTATAAGGCCGGCGAACAGGTTCGTATCGCGTTGGACGTGGCCGCGACTGAATTCTACGATGAATCCAAGAAGGTCTACAAGATTGACGGCAAGGAATTGGATGCAGCCGGCATGGTCGATTTCTTGGCCGATTGGGTTGACCGATATCCTATCTGCTCGATCGAAGACGGCTGCAGCGAGGACGATTGGGAAGCGTGGAAGATGTTGACCGATAGAGTTGGCGATCGCGTCCAATTGGTTGGCGACGATCTGTTCGTGACCAATACGACTCGCCTGCAACGGGGAATCGACGAAGGCATCTCCAACAGTATTTTGATCAAGGTGAACCAGATTGGAACGCTGACCGAGACCATCCAGGCGATTCAGTTGGCCCACCGCAATGGCTATACCAGCATCTCAAGCCATCGCAGCGGTGAAACAGAAGATTCGTTCATCGCCGATTTGGCGGTTGGTCTTTGCACCGGCCAGATCAAAACGGGATCAGCGTCTCGCAGTGACCGCATGGCCAAATATAACCAGTTGCTTCGTATTGAAGAGGAACTTGGCGATTCAGCGGTCTACAACGGCCCCATCCTCAAAAAGAGCCTCGACAAAATGGTTTCAGCTTAACCAAGCCCCAGCTAATCGTTGGCGGGTGGAAACCGGCCCTGCGATATTAAAAAGCCCCTCCAACTCGGAGGGGCTTTTTTCGTAGGTAGGCCGCGGATCTCATGAACAGCCCCGCGCTCTAGAGGGATCTTTTAAAACAATTCGCAATGCACCTATCCAACGGCGATGCGACAGGAGATTTCGGTTATCAAATTTTCTATTGCCGAGTCGGCCAGTACTTCTTTAATGGGGAAAAAAACAAGGTTGCCGCTTTATCGGTGACTTTCAGTAAGATACGATTGGGGCCAACATAATCGTGAATCCCCCCTTTTTTCCGGAGAAGCTATGAAGGTCGATATTACCCCCAACAGGTTGCTGGTCACCTCAATTTCGGCAATCGTTCTAATGGTCGCCATGCTGGTCATTGGAGTCGTGGTCGGTGCTTCTGTTGCGAACGACACCGACTCAGAATCCCCGATGAAACTCATGGCCGAATCCGCAGCACGAGGGAAGAACGTGTCTTTAGCGACCGGTCAAATCGACGAGGGAAATGAAGGGATCTACATTCTGGATCACCTCAACGGAAATCTACAGTGCTGGTTGATCAATCCACGCACCAACGAAATCGGTGGTGTTTATCGCGCCAATGTTTTTGAGGCCATGCCGAACCTAAAACAGGGGGGAGATCTGGATTTTGTGATGACCACCGGCAACTTCAACTTTCAAAATCGAGGCAACCAGCAACTCGCACGTTCGATCGTATTTGTCGCCGAAGGCAAAGCCGGAGCGGTGACTGGATTTGGATTTCAGTTCGACAACACAGCGATTCAACGCGGTGGAGTTCAAGAAGGGGTGCTGCAGGTAGTCGCACAGGGCCCAATTCGTGATTTGCAGTTAAGAGACCAATAGAGCAGATCACATCCTCTCAATAAGAGCTCGGTCACCGCCACCAGCATCTTTGCGACTGCGTTAATCTCGGCCGGTAAAACTCCACAGAGAATCTCGGCAGGTAAATTGACCGCGTAATTTCCCTGTCGCAACTCATTCTGTCGTGAAAAGGAATCGCGTCCTCCTCCGATCGAAACGCGTTTCGATCAAGGCACCTACTGGCCCTCACCATTTACCTAAACCTCCAATGATGCTTGTGATAGCGTCGGGACATGCGTAAGAGTTCCCCTTGTTGCAAGCGGATTCTTCAAATTACCAGTCTCATACGGAATGATTGTCAAAACGCTCTAAAGAATTACCCCCCAAATAAACGAAACATAAGGTAAGCAAAACGATCAACGTCCTGAATCATGGCTTCGGCCAAAGTTCAGTTTGTCAAAGGGCATTGGTCGCTGCGTTTACATTGGGGGGGAATTCAATGTAAGGCACGCAATCAGGATGAGCGTGTGCTTTTCGATCGAAGGAAGTACGTCAAGACCCACAGACGTCGCTTTCATCTTTGGTTCTCTCCTAGGCGATATCACCGCCACTGAGCTTCGAGTTTGACGATTGTATCAATGTCGGAGGAAACGATTATTCGTTTTCCAACGATCCTTTTGATTTGATGCAAACGACCGACTTGGATTCAGACGATGTCGTAACGGGATGAAACGTACGGAAACGTTTCTGACCTATCAGCGATTTAGTTCGTCCCGACCCAGATGCGAGCACTTAGTGAGCATGGGGATGAGCGGTTACTTTCGATAACGAGACACTGCAAGATGCAGTTGGTTGTTAGAAGAGGTAGCGAAAGACGATTCAAAGTGTTTATGGAGAGCCTGCGATGAAGGTGTTCACA
>CAYOZV010000215.1:0-7576 GCA_964408465.1 uncultured Pirellulaceae bacterium | reverse complement strand
CGAACACGAACCGTAGATTTGGCTCTCAGCCGAATCGCCCTTCCGTTTCGGTCGGGCTGAGAGTCCACCCCACCCCAAGTAAGCCGCTTCGAAGTCAGGTTGAGGTGCAAAAGTCGTTAAAGTGAGTGCCTTTGGGGGAAGCCCGACACCGAGTCGCATGAACTCGCCGTAGAACTATCTACGAAAAGTCTGCTCAACTGTGCGCGTCGGGTGATTTTTGTTAGTCTCCAAGAGAACCCAAGCGCTGGCGATTCCGATGTGGGCAAAGTAATTTTCCCGCCGCCGGCAGTTGGGTCTGTTTGCCATTTTTAAATACGCCTGGGAGTTCCAGTGAGTAAGTCAAAACTATTGTTGCTTTTGACAGCCTTCGTCGTCGTTGGATATTTCGCGCGGCCTTGGGTTGATCAGTTTGTTCCCGGGCTGATGGTGAAAAAGACGATGCCTGCGCTGAACGAACTTTACGCAGCCACCGCCCACAGTGAAAATGCCATTCGCAACCCTGTCATCGTTGTGCCCGGCATGATGGGGTCCAAACTACAACATGCCCCCACCGGACGAACGGTCTGGGGAGTGTTCGATAATCAATCCATTGATGCCGATGTCCCCGATGACGTGCGGTTGTTGAGCTGTCCGATTGACGGGCAAGACCTAGACCAGTTCGATGACGGCGTTTACGCAACGGGTGTTCTGGATACCCTTGAGATAAACATTGCGGGGCTGGCGCTTTCTCATAAAGCCTATCTCAATATTTTGCGGATGTTGGGCGTGGGTGGGTATCGCGACGAAGAACTTGGCCTGGCCGGCGCGATTGACTATGGCGACCGGCACTTCACCTGTTTCCAGTTCCCTTACGATTGGCGTCGCGACAATGCCTATAACGCGCGGCGACTGCACGAATTTTTGCTGCAAAAGAAAGCCTACGTCGAACAGCAGCGATTGAAGCGATTCGGCGTGGTCGAACCGGTCAAGTTCGACATTGTCGCACATTCGATGGGCGGGTTGGTGACGCGTTACTACTTGCGATATGGCGATCAAGATCTTTCGAGCACCGAAAAAGAATTGCAGCTGAACTGGGACGGCGCGAAGAACGTTGACCGCGTGATCATGATTGGCACCCCCAACAACGGTTCGGCAAAATCGCTGGTGTCTAACCATGAGGGGTTCTCATTTTCGGTCGTTTTGAAAACAATTCCCAGCGCGATGGTCAGCTCGCTGCCGTCGATCTACCAGCTGTTGCCCAGCGGACCCGAACCGTTTGTCTTTGACAGCGTTACTGGCCAAGCCATCAATCATTTCGATGTCGAAATGTGGGACCAGCGCGGGTGGGGAATGCTCAACCCCGATCAGGACTATCTTTTGAAGCAGCTTTTGCCCGAGGTCGAATCTGCCGATCAGCGACGCGCGATGGCGAAGAACCATGTGGCCGAGTGTCTCAATCGAGCCTACCGTTTTCAACGTGCTTTAAATTTCCCCGCAAGTCCGCCCGAGGGTACGACCATTCACCTGTTTGCCGGTGACGCCATCGCGACGGTGGATACGCTGACCTCCAATTTGGCACAGCGCACCCTGCAAGCTCGATCCCAACTGCCGGGGGATCATACCGTGACTCGCAAATCAGCGCTGGCCGATCAACGCACCCAGCAGAACTGGTCACCGACGCTACAGTCTCCGATCGAGTTTCGTGACGTTCGGTTCCTGTTTGGTGATCACTTCGAATTGACACGCGACGCTGAATTCACAGACAACGCGCTGTATCTGTTGCTCGAAGATCCCACCAAGAGTTCCCCCACGCACACCTTCCAACCCCAGCAAACGCAGCAGGCGCAGTAGGCATAGTAGACGCGGCAATAACCCTTAGCCCAAAATCTCTGCCTTCTTCGATTCTTGAGAGGCATCCAAACGCGGACCAAATTTGGAAACGACCTGTGCCGCGAAGTAATTGCCCCACTTGGCGGCCTGGACATTGGAAAGACCGTTAGTGATTCCGTACAGCACGCCGCCGGCAAACGAATCACCGGCACCGACGGTGTCGACCGCTTTAACGTCGAAGCCAGGCACCAATTGAGATTTGCCTTTTTCAATGACGTAACAACCATTACCGCCATCGGTGATGAAGACCAAATCGCAAACCGCGCCCAATTTTTCGGCACAGGCATCCATGTCTTGGACGCCCATGAACATTTTGGCTTCGTCCGCGTTGCAGAAAACGATGTCGCAGTAGTCATTGACGACATCTTTGAACTGGTCTCCGTAACGATCCACCAAAAACGGATCAGAAAAACTGAAGGACGCCGGGATGCCCAATTTTTTACATTCCTCAAACGTCGCGATGGATGCCGCGCGCGGATCGTCGGCGTCCCAAAGATAGCCTTCGATGTAGCTGCATTTGGATTGGGCCAGCAGATCAAAATCCAGTTCCGATTTCTTCAGCGTCGTTGAGATGCCCAAGTGCGTACACATGGTCCGTTCGGCGTCGGGGGTCGTCAGCACGACGCAAGATCCGGTGGTTTCGTGGCCCTCGGTGGCCATCGGCACGTAGAACGGGATGCCGGCGGCTTCCATGTCCTTTTTATAAAACTGGCCGTTGGAATCATCGGAGACCTTACCGGCGTAAACGCCCGTGCCGCCGCTCTGTTTGATCGCGACCATCGTATTGGCCGCCGAACCGCCCGAGGCGAAGGTGAGTGAAGGATCGTTGATCTTGGTCAGCACATCGCCCTGCTGTTCGGTCGACATTAGCGCCATGCCGCCTTTATTAAGCCCAAGTTCACCGACGATGGAATCGTCGACCTGAGCCAAGATGTCGACGATTGCGTTGCCGACGCCGAAGACGTCATATTTTTTTTCAGTTGTCACTGTGTTGGGTCCTACAAGTTAGGGGATTTTCGGAGGCGGGATTATCTAACGTTTTGGCTGCGCTTGCAACGGTGGCCAAAATAGGGAATACGGGATGGGTAATTGGCAATTGGGAACGTGGACTGCGGAATCTGCCTTCCGTGCTGCCTATTCCGAATTTCGCATTTGGCATTTAAACTATCGTGTATGGCCAAAATCAAAACCTTTCTTTCTGTCCACCCGTCCCAGCGTGTAACCTCTAACATTGCCAGGGTCGTCGAAAAAATGGCCGCGCGGTCCAACGCTTATAATTGGGCTAAACCTGAAGACCTTCACGTCACCGTGAATTTTGTGGGCGAGATTCTCGACCGCGAGGTCCCAGAGTTTTGCAAGGCGGTCAAGGATTACGTGCAGGCGTTTGAGCCCTTTGAGATGTCGTTGTGCGGTGTCAAAGCGTTTCCAAACAATGAACAGCCGCGGACGATTTACTTGGCCGTTGACGAGGGCACCGATGCGCTGGTTTACATGAATCGTGAACTGACGAAGCTGATTCAGGATTGGGGATTCAACAAAGACAAAAACGAATTTGTGCCGCACGTGACGCTGGGGCGATTGAGGCGCGGGCAGCGCCCCGATGACGCGGTTCAGGAATCGCTGCATCGATTAAGAAATCACGACAGTGGATTTTGTAACGTGGACGTGATCAAGGTGAATTCCAGCTATATGGACACTACCGGCCCGACCTACACGCCCATGGCGACAATCAAGCTTTAAAAGTGCGGGCGTGGATCTGTTCAAAGTATCCAAAAGCGGCCCAAGAGTTCGACTCGCCGGATTGGGACTGCAGGGATCCTCCCGGCTTGAGATCATTTCAAATAGGGTCCATGAAACGGGCCCGTAAATCTCAAAAATGACAGCACATAACTTGGCTAACGGTTGACACGCCAATTTCCGATGGTTTATGATGCTGGGGTAGTGTTCGTCCGTACACCTTTGTTTGTTTTTCGTGATTTTCTTCGCCGGAATGACCTTAGGTGTCACTGCCGGCGCGGATAGTGATACCAGAAGGCAAAGGGAAAACGGACGACTCAGTCACTTTGCGGGGCCTGTTGGTTACGGGTCAAAAAAACGGGAAGGATTCAAGCTCCTTTCCGGCTGACCGTTTTTCGCAAGCCTGACTTATTGCAATCGTAACAAAACACGGAGAATGACCCATGCCTGCCACAAAAACAGCCCCCGTCAACGGTAAAGCCAAACCTGTTGAAACTGCGAAGCCTGCGGTGAAACCGGCGGCAAAGTCAGCCGTGAAAACTGCCCAGGCAACAGCCACCAAGGCCGATGAGAAATCCACTACAATAAAGTCATCCATTAAATCTTCCGCAGCGACCACCGATACCAAACCCAAATCCACATCACCTACTCCAGCAGCAAAAACTAACGTGCCGAAAAAATCTCCTAAGGAAACCAAAGCCATGGCCAAGCCTAAAACAGGTAAGAAGTCCCCGAAAAAGAAAACCGAAGTCGCTGCCGTCGATAAGATGCTCAACGACAACGACACCTTGAAAACAGCCGTCCAGCAAATCGAAGCTCAATTCGGCCAGGGGTCGATCATGGCCTTGGGCAACGATTCCAAGAACGAGATTCGCGGCATCCCGACCGGCAGCCTTTCGCTGGACATGGCGCTCGGCGGCGCGGGGCTTCCCTGCGGCCGGATCATCGAGATCTACGGTCCGGAATCCAGCGGTAAAACGACCTTGGCACTCCACGTGGTTGCCGAAGCTCAAAAGACAGGTGGCATCGCGGCGATCGTTGACGCCGAACACGCTTTTGATCCTACGTGGGCCAAAAAATTGGGCGTGTCGCTGGATACGTTGCTGGTCAGCCAACCCAGCAGCGGTGAAGAAGCGATGCAGATCGTGGAGATGCTGGTCAAATCAAACGCCGTCGATGTGATCATCGTTGACTCCGTTGCGGCGTTGGTTCCTCAGAAGGAACTCGACGGTGAGATCGGTGATTCGCATGTCGGACTTCAAGCGCGTTTAATGAGCCAGACGATGCGGAAGCTAACCGGTGCGATCGCCAAAAGTAAAACTTGCACGATCTTTATTAACCAGATTCGTGAGAAGATCGGCGTCATGTTCGGCAGCCCCGAAACGACCCCCGGCGGTCGCGCCCTTAAGTTCTATTCCTCGGTCCGGATCGACATCCGCCGCATTGGTGCCCTGAAGGAAGGTGACATTCAGGTCGGCCAACGCGTCAAAGCAAAAATCGTGAAGAACAAAGTCGCACCACCGTTCCGGATCGCCGAATTTGACATGATGCACAACAATGGTATCAGCTACGAAGGCGATATCTTGGATCTGGGTAAGGCCCACAGCATCGTGCAGCAAAGCGGTTCTTGGTTCAAATACGGTTCGACTCATCTGGGCCAAGGAAAAGAGAAGGCCAGAAATTACCTCTTGGAGAACAAGGATACCTGCGAAGAGATCCGCCGCAAAATCATGGAAGCCGGTGGGTATTTAGAGCCCGATGAAATCGAAGCGGCTGAAGCTGCTGAAGCGGCCAAGGCAGAAGAAGCCGTCGAAGGTGCCAAGGCGAAGAAGGAAGCGCGAACGAATTCTTAAACACGCCTCAGCTGACATCGTTACAAATCACGCCCGCCAAATCCCTTTGGCGGGTGTTTTTTTGCGCCGTCTGTTGGTAGCCCGTGTTTTGGATTGGCGATATATTAGTGACCTTATATGGCGAAAAGGATCCATTGAAATACACCGCATTGCAGCGGAGGCATCCAGCGGCCGCTGCAGAATTCGTACCCCTGAACCGACCCATGAAAACTGACGAACTACGACAAAAGTACCTCGATTTCTATGCCTCCAAAGGCCACACCGTCTGCGCCAGCGATGTGCTGGTTCCCAAATGGGATCCCACGGTGCTGTTCACGCCGGCCGGTATGAACCCGTTCAAGGATCACTTTCTGGGCAACGTCGAATTGGAGTACACGCGCGCCACCAGTTGCCAAAAATGCCTACGCACCGGCGATATCGAAAACGTGGGCCGAACGGCTTATCACCACACCTTTTTTGAGATGCTGGGTAACTTCAGTTTCGGTGATTACTTCAAACGAGACGCGATCCATTGGGCGTGGGAGTTTTTGACGGATAAAAAATGGCTGGCGATCGACCCCGATCGCCTGACGGTCACCGTTTATCTGGATGATGACGAGGCGTCAGATATTTGGCACAAAGATATCGGGCTGTCGCTGGATCGAATCAGCCGATTGGGTGAACACGATAACTTCTGGCCTGCGGGGGCACCGACCGATGGGCCTGATGGCGTTTGCGGACCTTGCAGCGAAATCTTCTTTCAGCCCGATACCGGCGGCGAATGCGAAATTTGGAACCTTGTATTCACTCAATTTAATCGTGGCGGCAGTCCGCCGGACAATCTGACGCCGCTGCCAAGTAAGAATATCGATACCGGAATGGGACTGGAGCGCGTCGCGGCCGTGCTGCAGGGCGTCGAGACCAATTTTCATATCGATTCATTGCTTCCCATCGTGACCGCGTCCTCAGAAATCTGCAAAACGAAATACGTCCCCGATTCCGAAGACGGCCGACGCCTCCGCCGGATCACCGATCACGTGAGGGCATGCACGTTTGCCATCCATGAGAACGTTTTGCCCGACGCGGAGAAGGAAAACTACACCGTTCGCCGTTTGCTTCGCCGCGCGGTGTTCCAAGGCCGGCAGATGGGATTGGATGAACCGTTTCTGCATAAAATTGTGCCTGCCGTCGTCGAAGCGATGAAGGTCCCCTACCCTGACCTGGCAGAAACCGCGGACAATGTCGCGACCGTGATTCGCCAGGAAGAAGAGACTTTCTTCAAGGTGATCGAGCGCGGTATGAAGCACGTCGACCGGTTCATTGAAGAAACCCGCGCATCGGGGCAGACGCAGCTGAACGCCGAAAAAGTGGCCCACTTTTACCAGACCTACGGTGTTCCGCCGGAGTTGACGACGTCCGTTGCCGCTGAGTTCGGGATGGAGATGGATTGGGATCAGTTCGAAACGTGGATGGCGGAGCACGGCAAAGCCAGCGGTGCGGGAACCGTCGGGGTGATGGGCAACGACGGACCGGTTGATGAACTGAAACAAGAAGTCAAAAAAACGACCTTCATCGGATACGAAAACACTCAGTCCGGTGCGGTGGTCAAGGGCTGTGGCACGATCACGGCGCGGTTGCCGCTGCTTTCGGATGCGTTGGTGGAACCGCAGTTCATTGTCTTAGACCAGACACCTTTCTACGCAAAATCCGGTGGCCAAGAAAGCGACGGCGGCGTCATCAAAAGCGCCAACGGAGAATTTGAAATCACAGCTTTGGAGAAAACGGGCGACATCGTCGTTCACTATGGAAAGATGACATCGGGCACGATCGCCGAAGGTGACACCATCGAAGCCATCGTCGACAATCAGCGCCGTTTGGGGCTGTGTCGTGCTCATTCGGCGACGCATATTCTGCACCACCGATTGCAAACGACGTTGGGCTCTCATGCCCAGCAACGCGGTTCGAAGGTAGAAGCGGATGAACTGCGATTCGATTTCTCCAACGATGGCGCGGTCGCGGCAGAGGACATCGCTACGATTGAGAAACAGGTCAATGAGCACGTTGCCGCCGCTCAAGCGGTAGGTTCGGCCGTCATCCCGCTCGCTCAGGCCAAGACCGAGGGCGCGATGATGCTGTTC
>CAYOZV010000214.1:255-7819 GCA_964408465.1 uncultured Pirellulaceae bacterium | reverse complement strand
CACTCTCCCAGCAATAAAAGATCGTCGTAGTCCTCATGACTCATCAAGCGATTGCGAGCTCGGGCACCGATCGTTCGATCGTGAAGCTGATGAGCCAACATGTGGTGCTTGATCAGCCACAAAGTCCGCTCGGTGACAAACTCCTCTACCGCTTGGACACCAGCGCCAACGTGATCGTGGGGATCAATTGCTTTACCGACGTCATGTAAAAGTGCCGCCAATAGAAATTCCTCATCATAGGGCGACTGATCGCAGGCCAAATCATACACTTGTAGGCTGTGATAAAGCGCGTCACCTTCAGGGTGCCATTTCGGATTTTGCTTCACGTTCTCCAGCGGCAACAACAGCACTTCAAACACCTGAAAGCGGTCCAGAATTTCCTCGGCTTGTTGAAGCGTCTGCTCAAGGTCCGTCTCGGGATACTCGATTTTCATCAGCGATTCCAATTGCTGCCGAGACGCTTTCTTGATCGCTTTGCCAGTGATTGAACTTTTGAAGTTGTAAGATGTTTTAGACAGAGGATAAACCGTCAGCTCAATTTCGAACCGATCTTGAATGTGAATGTGCCGATACAACTGGCGCTCGTTATTTTTCACGACACGCTTTTGTTGTGTTGTGTACCGCAACCGGTGATAGTCCAGCGCGCTTGTGATCTGCTGGATGTTGTCAGCGAAGACGTGAATGTCGATGTCCGAACCGGTGCGGATGTGACCGGTGAGCACACTGCCGATCAGATAGATTTTGAACCGATCAAGAATTCGCATCACTCGGATCGCCTCGACCCGCATGTCACGCAGACGATCACGTTCGACGCTGCCTTCCATCATCTTCGCCATCAGCAGCACTTCGTTGCGAATTTCGGCGTTGCTGGGAAGGTCTTTGGGTTTGACGCGCTCTTTGCAGACCGTTCGCGCCGCCTTAATTTTTGCTTGGTAATACTCGGATTCCTGACGGTCGTACATTAACCGAGCTGCTTGATAGGCGATCTGTCGCCTCAGTTTGGATTGACTCATTTCTGGGAGCCTCAAAGCGGCCCACTTAGCTAAATAGATTTACGCGGTGAATCTTCGTTGACCGGCCCATCATACACTACTTTACAGCGTTTCCCATTGGCCGCTATCAGCCGACCGATACATGGCCTCTTGAACGGCAAGACTGCTCAAGTAAGCCCTGGCCTCCGTTTCGAAATCGCCTTTCCCAGCCAGCATCACTTCAGCGAAATGTGTTTGAGCCGCAAACACACAATCACCGGCAAAGCCATGACGTGAAGGCTGATACTTATGCTCCGTTTCCGATTGACCCAATTTTTGAATGGTAATCTTCCCGTCCAAGTAACTGCGGATCGTTCCTCCATCAAATTCGATCAACAGTTCCCCAAAGGTGTACCGCGAATCTTCGCCATTGCATTCGTTAAAGCGATTCGCATCATAGACCCCAATCCCTCCATTGGAAAATTGAAACATGCCAACGGCAGTATCCTCTCCAATGATGACCGGGTTCAGTCGCCGCATGTGAGCGAACGCTTTCGTAATGTCACCCATCAAGTAACGAAAACAGTCCACCGCATGGATGCCTGTCTCAAACACCAACATCCGAGGCATCGTGCGGAAGTAAGCCTGTCGATTTAGATAAGCATCCTCTCCCCATCCATCCCCGGCCCGATGACGTAACGTGATCGTATGCAGGGTCGATCCAATGACACCCGAGGCCAGCAATTTCTTAATTTCGCGATACCAAGGCTGAAAACGAAAATTCTCATGCACCACCAACGGGACCTCTGCAGCTTCGCAAGTCTCGACTAAATCGACGGCTGCTGCGTAGTCCGGCGCCAGCGGTTTTTGACAGATGATCGTAAGATTGGGATGATCAGACTTACGACGAAGGATCGTTTCGATAATTTCACGATGAGTCGACGGTCCTGTGACGACGTCAATAAAATCGAGTGGGATGTTTTGCTGGGCCATGCTATCGAGCATCGCTTCGAGGGTTTCAAAAGAATGCCCTACGCCGTGCTGTTGGGCGACTTCCTTTGCCTTTTCGATTTCTAAATCGCAGCACGCAGCAAGATTAACCGCGTCGATGCGCGACCAAGCTTCGTAGTGGAATTGACTGAAGTAACCCGCTCCGACGACCGCGCCACGAAGACTATTGGAGTTACCCATTGGCTACCTCCAAATCTACCAAAGGCCGATCAGGACGAATCATGAACCAAAGAAAAATCGCGACGACATTCAAACCCGCCGCCAGATAGAAAAATGGCTCGTGCGATTGGACCGACTTATAAAGCATCGGGAACAGGATCGACGTGAAGAAGGCACCCAAATTCCCCACCATATTCATCGCACCCGAAACAGTCCCGGCGTTTCTTCCACCGACGTCCAAACACGTTGTCCATGATGGGCTCAGAACCATGTCACTGCCAAAAATCGCCAGACACATCGCCATCACAGCGGTCTGAGGCGTATCCATGTTGATGCACATCGCCATACCAGTGGCTGCCAACGCAAATCCAATCACTGCCGGAAGTCGGCGCGAAAGATTCCAGTGCCCCTTTCGATAAAGCGTATCCACCATCGCTCCGGCCAACCAGTTACCAAGCACCCCACACAAGAGCGGCATCATGGCATACCACCCGGTCTCAACCGCGGTCAGCTCGAACGTTCGTTTCATGTAGTCGAAAAACCACGACACCACAAAAAAGAAAGTAAAGTTGTGTGCAACATACTGCACCATCAGCATCCACATCGTCGGTGCCGAAAGAATCTGACCTAAGGAAGCGATTCCCGTTCTGTCGTCCTCCATTGACAGCGCCGCATCAGCGGCGCGGTGGGTTTTAATGTATTCGGCTTCGCCAGCGCTAACGGCAAAATGTTCTTCTGGCATATTGCGAAACAACACGTACCAAGCAACCGCAACGACCAAACCAACGGCGCCCAGCAAATAGAAAGCTTGCTGCCAACCTCCGGTAACCGCGATCAACCACACGACTCCAGGCATCGCGATCGCCGCGCCCAGTCGTCCTCCGGAAAAGATCAGCGAATTGGTAATCCCACGTTCGCCGATGGGCAGCCACGAATAGATCGCGCGCGAGATCGTCGGATAGCCACCGGCTTCTCCAACACCAAACAGAAACCGAACACCAATCAGCATCGCCGCCTGCCGAACAACGCTGGTCAATCCAGTGAACACCGACCACGCGACACAAACGCCCGCCATCACAACGCGCGGGCCAAAACGGTCCGCCAACTTTCCGCCGGGCACTTGGAACAGTGCATACCCCAACGAAAATGCTCCCATCACCCAACCCATCTGTGTTGGCGACAGATTCAAATCCCCGGCAATGTTATCTTTGGCGGCAGAGATGCACGCGCGATCGATCCACATCAGCATTGAAATAAGAAACGCACCCAGGATCAGCAAATAACGAATCGGCACAACGAAGCCTCAATAGAAAATTCCGCAAAACAGTTACAGTCGTTACAGTCTAACGCGCCGTGGATGCGATGGGAAATATGGATCCGTCGACGTCCGAGCCGCATTACCAAACCCTGAAGGCATCAAAGGCCGACCAAAACGCTACGAAAACAAGGATAAACACCCAGCGTGTTAAAGCTTGACGTTTGCTTGGTTTGTTAGGGCTGTTCGGTTTCTCACGCATGTTCTGATTTTGCATGGTCCGATTTTGAGAGTTGGTTGGATTGATCATGTTTTACTGACACCGACTAGTTGTAGTGACGATGAGACAAGTACGTGTTGCAGCGATTTAATCTGAATTAAGACTGGTACTGATTGTCAGGCATGTTTGCAACGACCAACGACACCAAAGAATTGGCGTCCAACAGAGGCCTGCATAGAACAAGGTAGACAAAGATGAAATGGATTACACCCGCTTGGATTTCGCCCGCCTTGGTGCTGGCTTTGGTTCCTGCCTCAATCGTCAACGGTCAATCTAATTCAAGATTAGATGATCTCGCCCCCGGCCCGATCGCAGAACTGCTGCCCGATAACGGTTCGAGTTCGGACTTTCGACCGGGCGTGGTCAATCCGAAGAACCTCTTCAAAACACCGGCCGCAAATCCGCTACCCGGCGCTCCCAATCCCCTCCCCGCGGCGACCAGCAATCGCAGTTCGTTGATCAACGAACCAGTGCCCTATAACCAGGTACCACAAATCCAGCAGAACATGTACTCGTTGGAGGACACGTTTACACTGCCACGAACGCCCGCAGTTTCTCAAAACTACCTCCAACAGCAACCTCAGAAATTCTCTGCTGCCGCGGAAACGACCTACGGGAAACCGATGGCCGAACATGGCATCAGTCAATCCATCATTCAGCCGGACGTGGCAACGGCACCAACAACAGCAAACATCATGGCACCTACAGTGGCCGGCGTTTGCGCTTGTGGATCCAATGAACTGGCCCCCGATAATTGTCAGTGCGACGCGTGCCAAAGCCGATTTTCTCAGGCCGAATTCTCCGACGAGTGTTCACCTTGTAACCAGGTCGTTCAAGAAGGCGTCGACGCCTGTGGCCCATACCAGCCTTGCGATCCAAACGGAATGGTCGGCGACGATTGCGGCTGTGGTGGTTTGAATGACTGCGATAGCTGTGGGGATTTCAGCGGCGATGATTGCGAAATCGTCGGCGGTCCCGATGCGTACTTCCAAACCCAGGAGTGCGGTTTCGCTGACAAAGGCGACGTCGAACACCGCGCGATCAAGCACGGTCCCATCGCGCGGCATTTCAAGAAACACCACCAACGAGATACTGATCGACACCAAGTTCCAGAATGTGAGGGCGCTGGCAACCAGATAGAACAGAGCTGTTCGGTGGGCTCTGCCGGTGATTGTTTCGCCGGTACCGAACCACGCAACCAAGACGGTAACGTGTACCAACCCGCAGTTGCCAACAACCTTGGCGACCCCAACGACACACGCACCAACACACTGTTGAACGTCTCTGGAGTGTTCCTTAATCGAAATACTCCCGGTGTTCCCTTGAGCACCGAATTTCTTCCTTTGGGTGCAACCTCCAATCGGTTCCTGCGATCTGATGATGCCGACTTTGGACAAATCGGTGGCATCGACGCCAGTCTAATTCGCCGACGTGCCACTGGCAAAGGTTTCGAACTACGCTACCTATCTCTCAATCCGGGTGAAGCGGTCGCCACCTTTGCCGGCAACCCAGTGACTCTGGTTCGCGATTTTGGACAAATCGGGCAGATCGGTGGTTTGACCCATGAACAAGCCTTTAACATTTCTGAGATCCACGAGGTCCGCCGAGACATGTCGATTCAGAACGCGGAGTTCAACCTGTTGCGAATGGGTCGACAGGCCAGTACCCGGCGAGGCCGCGAAGCGACGTTTGAATACCTTTTCGGTTTTCGATACTTCAAGTTTGACGAAACGTTGTCGTACTCGGCTTACGGCATCAGACCCAACCGGTTTTCCGGTGGTGATATTTCGCGGGCCGATTACGTGGCCGACGTTGAAAACGAACTGTACGGAGCTCAATTCGGCGGCCGCTCGGAACTTAGCCTTACGCAACGCTTAGGCTTGTTGATCGGTCTCAAAGCGGGCATCTTTCAAAACAACTTCAGCAGCTCTCAGCGTGCCAGCGTCACCGGACTCGACGGCCAGCAGCGCATCGCTCAGGTGCTCAACGACCCCAACCAAGGGACGCCGTTTGACGTGTCCGGCGAAGACCAAGACTACACCTTGTTGGGTGAAATCGACCTCGGGCTGACCTACCGCGTCACCAACAGCATCCGCATGCGAGGCGGTTATAAAGCGATCTTTGTGGACGACGTCGCGTTTGCCGAAAATCAAGGCAGCTCCAATTTCAACGACATCGCTGCCAACAGCATTCCCCGCGCCAACGAAGACCTCGTGCTTCACGGCGGATACTTTGGTCTTGATTTCGCCTTCTAATAACCGCGTCCGCTGATGCGGCAATACGAAACCTCGAAGGCACGTTCTCGCCTTCAAAGCCCAGCCTCGCCGGCAGCAATATCGGCGAGGTTTTCTTTTTGGTTAGGCACCTTCTGCGACGTTGACCAGAAATTTAGTATCCCTTTGTGTATCTATTTCTTCTTGGAGACAAATATCTTTCAACGACGCTCCCGCACAGTTAGACTACCGCTATTTCCGGCTACTACAGCCGTTCGCTGGCCCGACCTTATTTACAACAACCATGAATCAAAGAAATTTTACGATCGCTGTCTTGGGCGGCGACGGAATTGGCCCCGAAGTTACCGCCGCGACGGTTGAAGTGCTGAAGCAAATTGAAACCACACTCGATGGCGTCGGTTTTCAATTTGACGAACACCTTGTCGGCGTTGGTGAATATCTACGCAGTGGCATCGCGCTGCCCGATTCCACGTTCGAAGCCTGCAAAAACTCCGACGCGGTGTTGCTGGGCGCGATGGGTATTCCATCGGTACGCTATCCCGACGGCACAGAAATCGCGCCCCAATTGGAACTGCGCGAAAGACTGCAGTTGTACGGAGGCGTGCGGCCGATCGAATTGTTCCACGCTGACGACACGCCGCTAAAAAATTACGATACGGGCGAAATTGATTTTGTGTTGGTCCGGGAAAGCACCGAAGGGCTGTTTTCGGGCCGCGACGCGACCTTTTCACCTGATGCTAACGAAGCCACCAACGTCATGCGGATCACGCGTCACGGCGCCGAACGGGTTTGCCGCCTGGCTTTCGAAGTCGCACGGAAACGAAACAAAAAGAAACATGTCACCTTGATCGACAAAGCCAACGTGCTTTCGGCCATGGTTTTCATGCGCGAGGTCTTCGACGGCGTCGCCAAAGAGTATCCCGATTGCACTTCGGATCATTGCTACGTCGATGCGGCGGCGCTTTTTATGGTGCGTGATCCAAAACGCTTTGATGTGATGGTCACCGAAAACATGTTTGGAGACATCCTATCTGATCTGGCTGCGGGGCTGGTCGGCGGCATGGGCATGGCTCCCTCAGGCGACATCGGTGTCGATGCGGCTGTGTTCCAACCTTCGCACGGGTCGGCACCGGACATCGCCGGGCAGGGCATCGCCAACCCTATCGCCACGATGCTATCGGCCGCGATGATGTTGGAATGGTTTGAGCACCAAGAGACGATCCGCGGGGGAAAAATCCTTCGCGCCGCGATCAGCAAAGTGCTGGCCGATCCCAGCAATCGGACACCCGATATGGGCGGCACAATGAAGACCCAGCAGATTACCAAAAGCGTGATTGATGCGCTAGTCAACCAAACGTAAACGATTCAAAAACTGAACCCAAACGCGCTAGCGTGGGAATCCAAAAAGCGCGGATGGTTTACACAAACGTAGTGGATCTTGTTAAAGATCCTGAAGCTCCTTTTCCCCCGCAGGATCTTTAACAAGATCCACTACGCTATCAGGTACTCGGGTAAAAGAAATTGAGCCGACCGAGGTGGCCGAGACTTTAGGGGATCGCGTTCCCTGAGTGATTGATGCCAGGGGCAACCAAACGTAATCGATTCAAAAACTGAACCCAAACGCGCTAGCGTGGGAATCCAAAAAGCGCGGATG
>CAYOZV010000214.1:0-155 GCA_964408465.1 uncultured Pirellulaceae bacterium | reverse complement strand
TCTTGTTAAAGATCCTGAAGCTCCTTTTCCCCCGCAGGATCTTTAACAAGATCCATTACAGTGGTGGGCCCCGATTGAGAATAAGGAAAGCCAAAACTAAACCGCAAAGATTCTTCCGCAGTCCAGCAGCGCACCCATCTCCGTAGTGGGTATTT
>CAYOZV010000213.1:0-7827 GCA_964408465.1 uncultured Pirellulaceae bacterium | reverse complement strand
CCGAGCGGTTTCGAGTTTTTTGATGAATTCCAAATCAAGCTACGCTTGTTTGAGGCCTAGTTCCCCACATACTGAGCATAAACTCGTTTGGCCACCGCCAGATCGTCCGTCCCCGAGATAATCGCTCGACCATCTCTAAACACGGTCACCGAAAACTCATCGACCTCAAAGCGCACCAAAAACGCGTTCACTTTCACGTCCGTCACACCTGAGATTTTTTCGGCCAATTCATCCAGCGCGATCTTCTCACGGCTGGGGAAACTGACCTGCACCGCGTTGCGACCGCACAACACCACCGACCGACTTTCCTTTTGACCGTCCAACCAATTCAATTGCTTGCCCTGACACGCCGGGCAATTGACGCTCGACCGCAACCCGCTGATGTCCATCTGCCGAACCGTGTTGGACCACATCTCGAACGCGTTCAACTTCCGATTTACGGCCGCGCGATTGCCCGAAAGCAACTTGATCGCCTCCATCGCCTGAAACGAGGCAATCACGTTGATAATTGGCGCTAAGATCCCAAACGAATCGCACGTTTCAGTCGTCCCCGGTGCCGGCGGACCGTCGATCATCAGACAATGAAGACACGCCGTCTCTCCTGGCAACACCACCATCATCTGCCCATCGGCGCCCAAGCAACCGCCGTAAATCCAGGGCGTCTCAGTCGCAATGGAAACGTCGTTGATCAGGAATCGAATCTCGAAATTGTCGGTTCCGTCCAGAATCAAATCGCTCTGGTCCACCATCGCCCGGATGTTGCCCGACGTCACGTCGGCCACCACCGGTTCGATCTCAACACCAGAATTGATTTGCCTCAGCCGCGCCGCCGCGGCGATCGCCTTCGGAAGCCCGCTGGCCACATCGTCTTCGTTGAACAGCGACTGGCGTTGAAGATTGCTGATCTCCAAAAAGTCCCGATCAACGATGCGGATAAATCCAACGCCGGCCCTGACCAGCGTTTCGGCAATCACCGAACCCAGTGCGCCGCATCCAATCAACGTCACCCGCGCTGCCGACAGTTTTTCCTGCCCCGCTTCACCGATGTGAGGAAACCTCACCTGCCGGCTGTACCGTCCGTTAAATTTGTCATCCGCTTGCGTCAATTGCTCACCTCTTTAAAAAAAACACCTCCACCTCCAACTCAAGCGGTAGGGCGCCAGCCCTCCGGTTTCGCCCCGCCGGTTTCGCCCCTCCGATTCCGCCACCTCAGTTTCCGCCACCTCAGTTTCCGCCGCTCCAATGTCGCCGCACCGGACGGCTGGCGCCCTACCGCTCTTACGTCAGCACATCTTTCAAAAACCTGCCCGTCACCGAATCCTCACACGCCGCCACATCCTCCGGAGTCCCCGCGACCACAACGTGGCCCCCCGCCTGACCGGCCCCCGGACCAAGATCAACCACAAAATCCGCATTCTTAATCAACTGCAAATTGTGCTCGATCACCACCAACGAATGCCCCGCCGTAATCAGCGAATCAAAACAGTCCAACAACCGCGTCACGTCCTGCCCATGCAGCCCCGTCGTCGGTTCGTCCATGACAAACAGAATCCGCTTGCCCTTGGATTTATTCAAATACGACGCCAGCTTCAATCGCTGCGCCTCTCCCGAGGACAACGTCGTCGCCGGTTGGCCCAGCGGCACGTATTCTAATCCAACATCAATCAATGCCTTTAACTTGTTTTGCACTCTTGGTTGGCCGCGGAAAAACAAAAACGCTTCCCGAACCGTCAACGCCAACACCTGAGCGATATCCAAATCGCGGTAGCGCACATTGAGCACTTCATCGCGGTAGCGCGTCCCCATGCACTGCTCGCACTTGACGTGAATATCTGCCAGAAATTGCATGTCGAACGTTTGCACGCCTTCGCCATTGCACTTGTCACAACGACCGCCGGCAACGTTGAAGCTAAACTGCCCCGCGGTGACGTTGTGCGTCCGCGCATCAACCGTTTCCGCGAACGCCTTGCGGATGTCGTCAAACGCCTTCACATAAGTCACCGGATTGGAACGCCCCGTCCGTCCGATCGGCAGCCCATCAATCAACACGACCTCATCGACCAATTCATCACCGTGAATTCCTTTGAGCCCAACCTCGGCCAACAAAGATTCATCCTTGGGCGCCTGCAGTGCCCGATAGACACAGTCGATCAGCAAAGAGCTTTTGCCACTGCCACTGACTCCCGTCAACACACACAGCCCCCCCAAAGGAAACTCGACCGACACGTCTTTCAAATTATGAGTCGACGCTTGGGCGACGCGGATTGCGCCGCGCTTCCTTCGACGTTGATCGCTGCGACACGAAATTCCACGTCGCCGACCAATATATTCGCCGGTCAGACTAACGCCTTCCTCCAGCATCGCTTGCGGCGTCCCATCGAAGACAATTGCGCCACCTTCGGCACCCGCCCCGGGCCCGATCTCGATCACTCGGTCAGCCGCCATGATCACTTCCGGATTGTGGTCGACCACCAAAACCGTGTTGCCTTTTCTGTGCAACTGACCGATCGACCGGTTCAACATTGCCACCTCCACCGGATGCAGCCCCATCGCAGGTTCGTCCAGCACATACAACATATTGATCAACGTCGAACCAAGCACCGACGTCAACTTCACGCGCTGCCGTTCGCCGGAACTGAGCGTTGCAACGGGGCGGTTGAGCCGCAAATAGCCCAGCCCCGTGCTTTGCAGGAAACTTAACCGCGCCGCAATCATTTGAAGAACCGACCAAGCACCGCCCTGTCCACCGTGCCCGTCCTGCCCGTCGCCACCGCTGTGTCCCTCTTGGTGATTCAATTCAGCCAATTGCAAGGCCGCCTGGTCAACCGTCATTCCAAACCAATCCGCAATCGTATGCTCGGCAAAGAAAAACTCATTGACGCGCGGCCCAAAACCGCTGCCGTTGCAGTCAACGCATGGCAGTGTTTTTTTGCCCCCACTTCCACCGCATGGCTTGCAGGCACCGGCGGGGTGTTGACGCTGAAACAGACGTTGATCGGGTTTCGCAAACGGGTGCTCGCACGAGGCACATACCAACGACCTCGTAAACGTAAATTGATGCCAAGCATTTCCATCGACCGTGATCATGGGTTGGCCCTCATCGCCTTCGCCGGCGACCAACACCAAAGCCGTTCCCTTTCCAAAGTGCATCGCCAATTCCAGCGATTCATAAATGCGTTGGAGGTCCGTTTTCCCCGCCACCACGCGATCGGCAACCACCCAAACGCCGCCGGCACCAACGGCGCTTAAATCCAGCTGCGCGATCTCTACCGATTTGGCATCGCCCCCAACGCCCACGATCGCGCGGACAAACCCCGCGCCCATCGCCTGCTTTAAAACGACCACCACGTCACTATCAATCGGCAACCGGTAACAGACCTGCACCCTTGTTCCCTCGGGCCAGGAAAATATCTGCGATGCCATCGCAGATTTCGTTTGCGGCCGCGTGATCCTCTGACACTTGGGGCAAACGGCGACCGCGTGATGAGCAAACACTTCAGACAAAAGGTGGGCGATCTCAGTCGCCGAAGCCACCGTTTCTTTTGATTTGGAGACCACCGAGGGCACGATCGCGATCGACGGAGGAACGCCAAAAATCGAATCCGCTTCCGGTTTTGCCATCTGCCGCACGAATTGACGGGTTTTCGGGGAGAGGCACTGGACGTACCGGCGCTGCCCTTCGGCGTACAACGTGTCCAAGGCCAGGCTGGATTTGCCGCTGCCGCTGAGCCCGCAGAAGGCGACCCACTGGCCGTGTTCAATCGTCAGGTCAATATCCTTAAGGTTATTTGAACGCGCACCGGTAACGGTAATTTGTCGACGGCTGGGTTGACCGTCGAGTTGACCGTCGGTTTTTGAATCAGCATTTCTCACTGCGTTCTGCTGACTGGTTTTCGGCGTTGATGGCATGATCCCGATTGTCGTCTATGGAGAGTGACGGCGTCTACCTGAGAGGCAATCTCGGGAGCCGTAAACTACCTATTAGTTACGATTTAGTCTCTGTACGAAAGCCCTTGACGGGCTATCAGCTTGGAAAGCTGAGCGACAATGTGAGAACTGAATCCCAGGAAATTATTTCGAGACAATTCCGACACGGTTTTCTCGAAGCTTTCAAAGGTGATGTCACTATTTCGCTCCGGCCCCGTTTTTTTATGTCGCCAGAGCCATGATTTTGCGTGACAAGTCCTATCAGGCCCGATACAAACAACTAGGTCGCTTTCCTTCAAACTGAAACGAGTGAAGCTATGAAAAACATTTTTGCTTTTACACTAATTGTGGTCTCGACCATCGTCATGGCCGGCAGCTGCCAAGCATTCCAAGGACGCGGCGATCGCCAAGGCCCACCCGGCGGACGCGGAGGCGAACGTGGACCTGGTGGCCAACGCGGTGGTCCCGATGGACAGCGCGGAGGCTTTCAGCGTGGCGGGCCAGGTGGCCAGCGCGGTGGCTCAGGAGCAATGGAGGTCCCGATCATCACAGCGCTCGACGCTGACAAAGATGGCAAGATCTCGACTCAGGAGATGGCAAACGCGGCATCGGCGCTGGCGACGCTGGATAAAAACAGTGACGGTTTTCTTGACCGCGATGAAATAATGCCAGCCCGTCGAGAACGTGGCGGACGCGGAGGCCGTGGAGGTCCAGGTCAGGGCCAAGGTCAAGGCGGGCCGCGGGGTGGCGGTGGTGAAGGCGGCTCCAGCGGATTCGTCGATCGCATGATGGAAAACGATGCCGACGGCGATGGTAAAATCAGTTCCGACGAAGCACCAGAGCGCATGCAGGGTTTCTTTAAACGTTTAGACGGCGACAAAGACGGTTTCCTCACCAAAGAAGAAATCACCGAAGCCAGCAATCGCTGGTCAGGCGGTGGCGGCGGAAGGGCTGGTGGCGGCGATCGAGGCGGCCAGCGTCCTAAACGGCCTGCCAGCGAATGACTTGGTAACCGCTATTGCTAAAATTTATTTTTTCCATTTCACTTTCCAGAATCTCAGAGAATCACGATGAACGCAATCAAAACATTTTCGACGGTTGTTATGTCGCTGTTGGTAATTTCTCAAACAGCATCCGCCGAGGATTGGTTGCGTTTTCGTGGCCCGCAGGGCGCTGGCGTTTCGGTCGATGGCTCGGTTACGCCCACTGAGTTTGATGATCAGAAAAACGTACTCTGGAAAATTGACCTGCCCGGCGCGGGCGCTTCGGCCCCCATCATCGTGGGCGACAAAGTTATTTTGACTGCCTACTCAGGTTACGGACAATCGCGCGACGACGCCGGCGACATGGACAACCTCAAACGCCACGTGATTTGCTATTCCAAATCCGACGGTAAAAAGGTTTGGCAGAAAGACTTCGATCCCGTGCTGCCCGAAGACCCTTTCCAAGGCATGGGCGTACCCGAACACGGCTACTCCAGCAGCACCCCCGTTTCCGATGGAAAACACGTCTTCGTTTTCTTTGGTAAGTCCGGAGTCTGCGCGTTCGATCTTGACGGCAACCAGCTCTGGAACAAAAGCGTCGGCACCAGTTCGGGCTCAAAACGCTGGGGCTCCGGCGCCAGCCCCGTGCTCTGCGGTGACGTCTTGATCATCAACGCCACCGACGAATCCAATTCCATCGTCGGGTTAGACAAAAACACCGGTGCAGAACTCTGGCGAAACGATGGCGTCGAAAACGTCTGGGGCACGCCCTTGGTGGTGGGCACAGGCGATGATGCGGCGGTCGTGGTTTCGGTTCCCTACGAAGTCTGGGCGATGAATCCTCAAACGGGCAAACTCAAATGGTTCACCACCAACGGCGTCCAAGACAGCTCCGTCTCAGCCAGCCCGATGCTCGACGGGGACGTGGTGATCTCGATGGGTGGCCGATCCAATACCGCCGTTGCGGTTCGCTTGGGTGGAAAAGATGACGTGACCGAAACCAACACCCTTTGGCAAGGAAAATCTATCGCGCGGATCATGACGCCCATTGTTTACGATGGCCACATCTACGCCGTCTCAAAAGGCATCGCCAGTTGCCTTGACGCGAAAACCGGAAAACAGATCTACAAAGAACGCTTGCCCAGTATTGGGACAGCAGTCCGACGCCGCAGCCCCAGTGGCAACTACGTATCGCCGGTCATCGCGGACGGAAAACTTTACCAGTTCACCAAAAACGGCGGCTGTTATGTGATCGACGCAAAACCTGAATTCAAATTATTGGCCAGCAATCAAATGGCCGCAGACGGTTCAGAGTTTAACGCCACCCCCGCCATCTCTGACGGAAAACTGTTCGTCCGTTCCAATCGCCACCTGTATTGCATCGGCAATTAGTCAGATTGGTTTTCCGCCGGGCCATGCGGGCAGAACCATCCAAAATATTCCAAAGCGGCACCGGAGCGCCGCACTCCTAAACAAAATAGGGAGTGCGGTTTTCCTGCACGGCTTTGGAATTTTTTTTTAAAACCACCTTTTTGGCCAAGGGCAATTATCTTCGCAACATAGGTCGCCAAGGGTTCTGCCGCCGGTCAAACGCGATTCAGCTTTGCCCACATTCGTGTGAACCGATCACCTCGTTCACTCGTCTAACAACAGCCGACACGGGCAAGCGTGCGACCGGCGATCTCCGCTCAATCTTGAAAAAATCACAACAGTTAGTATGCTCTCGGTCAACATGTCAAGCGATACCACATCCCGAACTTACGCCCTGATCGAAGAATTACGCGCCGATATTGATTTCGAACTTGAGGACGTGGTCACCGAAATCGTGCGTGAGCTTCCCGAGGATTATTTCCAGCGCATCAATCACGCCGATCAACTTGTTCATCTTAAGGCGTTGCTGGCGCTCAGTTTCTGCAAACTTCAAGAAGAATTGATGTTCCGCAGCAGCGATGGCATTCATATCGCCGTCATCGCGCGTCAAAACTACAGCGGGCAACTGGCCGATATTTTGAACCGATTACCCGATGATCAGAATTTGATTGGTGCGAAGATATTCACATCCCAAAGCCAAAATTTCATCATCGACCTGTTCGAGTTTGAAACTCCAGCGGAGACCGAAAACGCACAACTTGATCCGGACCAGTCGGCCCAAGCGGAACTAAAGCTGACCGATGCCACTCAGGCACTGTTGGAGCGGTTAGAGGCTGACGTGGAGACGATCGCGGAGTTCCTTTCGCATTACTCGCCGAATAACCAAATTCTCACGCAAACGACCAGCCTCTGCGAGCACTTTTTGGCTTACCAGCAGTCGCGAGCCGAGAAGAAACCTGCGGTGCGGGTTGTTGAAACCAGCACCGAAAATTTGATCAGGCTCACCACGGCGTCCCAGCGAATCGACGCACGGTCACTGGTCCACCGGATCGCGGACTACTTGGGGAAAGAATCGATCAATATCGAACGAGCCTACCTGAACGACCTTTTGTTCAAGGATTCGGCAAATGTTGCGATCGCCAGTTTTATACTCGCCTCCGAATCAGTGGATTCATTCGCGTCCCACTCGGCCGCCATTTCCAAGTTGCTGGACAAGTGCCTTGGAACGTGTTCGGAATAGTCTTCTCACATCGCCCCCTTCCGCGCACTCGCGCCCCTCGCACGCACGCCCTCGTTGCCCGGGGATGGCGCGGGACGCCCGAACCCCCAAGCGGCCCCCCTGCGCAATCAACCCCACCCGGGGGGGCCGGGCAACGTGCAACGTCACCGTTTAACTATCCGCCGGCCGGGGTCGACGTACCCCCGCGCACGCCCTCTTTCCGAGGCTCTGCCTCGGAACGCACTACCCCGAAGGCTCCCGCCTTCCGAAACCAACGCAAGGCGGGAGCCTTGCAATCAATGCGTTCCAAGGCGGAGCCTCGGAACG
>CAYOZV010000212.1:0-7884 GCA_964408465.1 uncultured Pirellulaceae bacterium | reverse complement strand
TTTGAATTTTCGATGTTCCTCTTCAGTCCAAATTTTGGATGATTGAAAAAGTGCCCGAACTCATGACGACAAACTGTTTGACTCGCTATTCGCAAAACAAAACTGACGTTGCTATTCGATGGGACTACGTGGCCGAACCCCAATCTCAGTCCTGATTGGAATTGCAGCCCGAACTTGGTCGTAAATGTCGATGTCAATCTCGTCAGCTACTTCCAGCGATACTGCCAAGCCGTAAAGAATCGGTGTTTCGACGCTGCGCGCGTCTTTCTTACAGCTGACCTTGATGCCAATTGAGTCACCGCTGGCGATCGCAATCGCGTCTTCACCATCAAAAATTTCATGCTGAACAGTGCCCCTGCGAACAGCGTTGTGATCTGCTTCCTGACGAGCAGTGGCGAGTCGATTGCCCTCGAGATCAAAAAACAAACGACTGGCTCGATAGCGTTGGTTGGTTGACGCGATGGGTGAAAGCCATGCCAAGGTAACAGTCAGTCGTCGCGGCGTCTTTTGCTGACCGAGTCCCGGAGGCAGTGGCATCGTGAAAAGATGTCCTTCGTCTTCACGGATCGAGCCAAATCCCAGCACGGTCGCGCGTTGTTTTGTGCATTCAAGCATCCGAGCGATGTTTGGTTCTCCGTATCCAAGGAGCCTGCTCACCGTTTGCCGCAAATTTCTGGATTCAACAGTGTTTGACAAAACATCTTTCAAGCGTTCTCCCGACAGATCCCATTTGCTTGAATGAATTAGTAAGGTCTTGAGCAGAGGAGCAAGATATATGTCGGTGTCGATTCCGACCGCCTGTTCGCCGAACAGTCCGGTCAATGTGTCGTGAGCAATTCCAAGGCCACGCGAAACCAATGCCGCCGCATTGCTGGTACCTCGACAGAATGCGGTTTTGTGGTTCTCGCCGGGCATAGCTCCGGGGGTAGCGACCTGATGTCCCGGAGGTCGATGGATCGGACGGCACTCAAGTTGATCCCCCTGAACGGTAAAGTCGTAAAGTACACGTCCTCCAGAATAGACAACATCAGGTTTGATGGACCGTCGATAGCCTCCCCCGAAGGAAGAAACGGGGCTTGGGAGAGGCGCTTGAAAGACCTCGAACAGTTGCCCCGTATTGTTTTCTCCGCTGGCATCTTGGTGCAGTGCATTAACCGAAATGCCATTGATTGATTCCGATGGTGAAAGCAATCGGCGGTGTCGTGCATTGTTGAAAAGGTTGCCAAAGATCAGCGTCTGCCTCTGCTCTTCAGTCATCTGTTGGAAATCCGCCCGAGAGACACCGGCGGCGATGTTAGTTGTCTGGTTTCCCGCGCTGATGACGAAAAGCACACCGTACTTATGACTCAACCAATCAATCAGTCGGGCAAATGGACTAACCATCTGAAGAAAGGGGCGACCTTCGTCCCCGATCGACAAGTTAATGATTTTGACCGTCGGGGCAGTGGGAGACTCACCACCTTCCCCTTCAAACATTCGTCTCACAGCACGATGAATCAAGTCAATGGAAAGTTGGTCACTCGGCATTCGTTCAGGAAAAGGCGGATGAAGCGATTCAGTTGGAACAGTAATTGGCCGAACGTATACCGTTCGAGCTAATGGAGGCTGATTTTCCGACAGATCGCCCCAGACGATTAGCGAACACATTCCCGTACCGTGAATGCGATCTCGCACCTGATACGTCGGAGAAAGATCTTCCGGATCTTCTACCGACAAACGATCTTGCAACAAGAAATGGTTTTCTACTGGAAGGCCATCAAGTACAGCTATCACCGGTTCGCCAGTCGGGTACGCAGCGCTGTTCCGCGGGGGACCATCGCCAAGTTCTTGTTCTAATGGAACATCACCACCGGTAATTTGCCCCGTCGGTCGAAAATACATAATGCTGTCGCACTTGACTAACTCAGTTGCTGGATCATCAACGATCTGTGCAACTGCCGCTCGAGGCAGTTCAATCAGAATCGCATGATACGCAATCGCGACGATTTCGCATCGCTGGATGACTTGACCACCAACACTCGCAACCAATCTCTCGATGTCGCTTTGAGCCGTCGCTCGCAATTCAGGAGCCCCGCGGAACCAAAGTTCGATTTCAGTGCGGATGAAATCATTGGGGAGATGCTCTAAGTCTTCCTGCCATGCTTCGAGCGTGCCATTCTCGATAAGTCGATCTTGAACGTTCCAGCGCCGGATTGCGTACAAGCTATTGAAGATGTCTCGCAGTGACGTCAGACCGTTAGGCCAAACGATGTTTTCATCCGCTTGGTAACGTTGCCAAAGCGACAGCATTTGACTCATCGCCGCATGATTGCTGAAGACAAGGAATAATCGACCTCTCAGATCTTTGTCAGTTCTTTCTCCAGCCGTATTGGTCCAGTAAAAATCATCATCCGGGACAAGTTCGTCGATCTCAAATTCGCCAAGCCAGCTAAGCCCATCGAGGTTCTTAACTGCGGTAGCAAAGTTATGAACGGTGCCAACTGTCTCAATCACGATGACTTGACTAGGGTCAATTCCATCGGCTGTTGCCTGAATTTCAACCAATCGGCTTTCGAACGCCGATTGCAGTTGAGTTAACTGAGGCGCAATCCGATTTCCCTGTCGATTATGAGAGGGACGCTCAGGCTTTTTCTGAGGAAAGGGCTGTGGCCGCTCCAGACTGGCGGATTGCGGATTCGGAAAGATGATAAGAGGCCGCTCCGCCATTACTAATCGGCTCCGTCAGTATTCTTGACCATCACGGATCGCGATTTCCAAGTTTTCAGCGTCTCGTCCACAATCTTTTTGATGTTTCCATCTGGCATAGTGAGCACGTGTCGGCGCATCACACTAACGGCAAACTCTTCGGCTTCGGCAAAGTTTATTCCATACAGCCTCTTTGCAAGCGTGTCAGGAGAAAGCCCAAGCGGTTGTTGAAGGCGATTTTCAAATTTTGCAAACCACTCCGCCAGTTGAGCGCGTGTGGGCGATGGCAACTCTACTCGAACTTGAAAGCGACGCCACGCAGCGCGATCCAAAAGCTCAGGATGATTAGTTGCTCCCACAACGACAACGTGACTAGGCAAGTCGTCGATCTCCAAAAGTAGAGAGCTTACGACGCGTTTAATCTCACCGGTGTCGTGAGTATCACCTCGTTCCTTAGCGATCGTTTCGACTTCATCGAAAAACAAAACACACTTTCGTTGGCGGGCAGCATCCAACAACTGCCTCAGTCGAACAGCAGTTTCACCCAAATATGCTCCAACAATACTGTCGTATCTCACCTGAAGCAGGGGAACCATCAGGGCCTCAGCAAGCGCTTCGGCGAGAGACGACTTTCCATTGCCGGGAGGACCAACAAAAAGAAGTCGGTTACGAGGTTCGAGTCCATATGATCTGAGTAGATCGACGCGCTGGTGTTCCGAAACGACTTCGCGAATTATCGTCTCGACTTGCTTCGGCAGCAAAAGCTCGTTAAGCGTCTTTTCAGGGATCGTCTCAACATACAAACGTCCAGCTTGGCCTGCGATTGAGTAAGACCCGGAGATCATTCCATTTGATGTCGCACCGTTTGTCGTCGTCAATTCGGTGACTGGAGCAGAAGGACTAGCCGTTAATAGCTTTCCCAATCGCTGAGCTAAAACGGTGTGCTTCTTAGCCCGCTCTTCGACGATTAAAGACTCCACCGTTTTCCGAAAGCGCACACGATCCCCTGACATTCCATGTGTGACAAGATCGGCAATAAGATCGGCGCGGGCCATGGAGGTAAACTTCACTTTTGAAAAATCTTTGCTCGGATCGTCTTACTGAGACCAACCGAGCACTTCTGAGAATTTAAGTAATATATTTTAACCGCATAAGCTGCTCAAGACAGGTCAGAAGCATTTCTAGCAGGGCCAATTATTCTGATTCTAAGAAAGCTTAGAAACGTGCTAGGCACTTCGCGATTTGAACGCAACTAGGACGATTCCCCAAGTTGTGGCACAACCGCAATAGGCTTCGACCGAGTTCTCGGACCTGAACGATCGTAGTCCCTGTTGGTCGAATGTTCCGATGAATGAGTCAAGCATGACTTGGCTTATCATGGGTGGATTGGAATCGTCAAGCGTTTCGCTGACGGTCTTTTTGAAATACCCAACCCGCGATCGAAAAGTTTGCGACATGCGAAACGACTAATCCACGGCACCGTTAAGGTCGGCTTGTCGTGCTTTGCGACCGAGGCGCAGAAACTCATCAAAATCGGGGTCGTCTTTGAAGGAGCCAGAAATATCAGAGATCCAGTTCGACTTGTCTTTGGAACCGTTGGATTGATCCTTCAGACGTTCGATCTCTTTCTCGACTTTTGCAACTCGCTCTTCGATGCTCTTGGCCATGACACCCACAACTTTCGAAACTGGTTTTTGTAACCTTGGGTGTGATAATAGCGATCTCGTCGTTTTCAGGGAAATGCAACTTCCTCCGCATCCGGCAGGATTGAAACGCTAAACTTCAATTTAGTTGTACGATTGGGAATCGTATTTAGTCGTCAATTCAGAGCGAAATGCCTCGTAAGGTCGCCCGCCGCCGGCAGTAATCTCTGCGTGCCCTTTTCGAATTGATTCGTTGACCGAATCACGCTCACGTTGTGCGTCCCATTGATCAACTAGCTCCTGCATGGTCGCTTTTGGCTTGTCGGCTGAGATAACGCCAAGTGCGAATTGGTAAAAGTTTTGCAGGTCATCGTTAGTAATTGGCATGGCCTTGCTCCTGAAGTAATGTGCCTGCGTCTATTGTACGACGATTCATTCTGTAAGTCATGCCGCATTCGCAGCCAAATTGGGGCACTTTGGTGCGTCTTTAGATAAGCCGCACGTTGTTTTCGATGCGATGGCGGACTTCTTCGAGTGCTGTTTGTAATGCCATTTCAATCGCTTCGTAGGTGGTCTTGGCAGGAGATCAACAACTTTCAGCAGACTCGCTTCTGGAACAAAAGACTTGAGCTGATTTCTCTTTTGTTGCTTTCGCAATAAAAGGACGTTTGCCCGCAGCAGCCGCTCAAAACCGCGAACTAAACTTGACGGCGCCCAATGCAGACTATAAGTTACACACATGAATTTTTCAGGAAATGTAATTTCGTTGTTTTCGGGAGCCGGTGGGCTCGATCTCGGTTTCGAGGCAGCGGGATTTGTTTCGCGAGTATGCGTTGAAATGGATAAGCATTCGTGCGTTTCACTTCGGCATAACAGACCTGAAATGGCGGTAGTAGAAGCTCCGATTGCTGAAGTCCAATCGTCGACCATTTTGGAGTCGGCGAATCTTTCAGTTCGTCAATGTGATGTTTTGATTGGTGGGCCTCCATGCCAGCCGTTTTCAAAATCGAGCTATTGGTCCAAGGGGGATAGCGCCCGTTTGGATGACCCAAGAGCAGATACGCTGACCCAGTACATGAGAGTGCTGGAGGACACGCTTCCCAAAGCGTTTCTTATTGAGAACGTATCGGGGCTCGTTTACAAAGGTAAAGACGAAGGCTTTCGCCACATCGAGCAGTGTTTGGCGAAGATAAATCAAAAGCAGAAGGTTAATTATTCGCTCTGCTGGAAAGTGCTCAACGCTGCTGAATATGGCGTTCCGCAACTTCGGGAACGGACATTTTTAGTTGGGTTTCGCGACGGTACTCCATTTCGATTTCCTTCACCAAAGTTTGCGCCGCCGGAACTTGCGAATAACGATCTGTTTCGTGAACCGTTTCGCACCGCTTGGGATGCGATCGGTGACCTGCCACACGATGGGCCAACTGACGAGAAGCTTCACATGACTGGAAAGTGGGCGGATCTCCTACCCTCAATTCCCGAAGGTGAAAACTACCTTTGGCATACCGACAGAAAAGGTGGAGTTCCTTTGTTTGGCTGGCGAAGACGCTACTGGAGTTTCTTACTGAAACTCGCCAAGACGCTTCCTTCTTGGACGATTCAAGCTCAACCGGGATCAGCGATTGGACCTTTTCATTGGGCTAGCCGCCGGTTGTCGCGATTGGAGATGCAGCGAATTCAAACGTTCCCAGATGATTACGAAGTGCTAGGTTCTCGCGTCGAGATTCAGCGTCAAATCGGAAACGCCGTGCCCTCGTTGATGGCGGAGGTTTTGGGATTAGCAATTCGCGAACAGTTAACAGGTGTTTCAACTGAGGAAGCTCCGTTAAAACTATTGCCACCCAAGCGTAGTCCTGTGCCGAAGCCAGAGCGAATTGCTGCTGTTGATCAGAAGTACCTCCATTTGGAGGGCGAACACGCAGAGCATCCGGGAACTGGAAAAGGTCCGCGTGCCGTTGCCAGCAGCTAGAACCGGTTCGACCAATCCGTGATCCCAGCGTCACTTACTTCCAAGGCTTGCAACCGCTGTAAAATTGCTTCACTTGATCTCGAAAGCAATTCCGAGGTGCTTTGCTGAGACCAGAAAAATGTGTTGTAGACGAAATCAGTCCAATTTGGATAAACAACAATAATTACGTTTCGCTTCTCCGCCCATTCCAAAGCTTTCCACAGAGCTTCGTCCATTGCGCCGTTCACGGGGCAAAGCACTGCACCATGCGATACGCCACATTCGGCCAGTTTCACTGTGAAGTGATGGATGTCCGCGTCGTTGACTTTCTTATCTCGAACCTCGAATGATCGTTCGATTTGTTCGATTTGTTCGCTTCCTTGTTCCGCAACCACAACGACGTCACCGGGAAACTTTGCGTCAGGATCGTGAATCCGACCGCAAAGTACTCGAGCCGCGCCCAATGCTGCATCAAGAATACCCGCAGCAATTGCTTGCGCACGTTTGCCCGATTCCGATTTCATCTGGACGAACGCCGATATCTGATCGCAGTATTCTCGGACGGAAAGTTGGCTGGCAGCTTCGGCGTTCAACGTCCAGTTTCGATCGGTGCGTTTACGAACCGAAAGAAACGCTCTGAGGGCATTCCGTGCTTGCCTGCGCGTTTTTAATCGCTCCAATTTCGATAAGCATTCCAGCAACACAGAAAGTGCCTCTCGTTGGCGGGGCTTTACTGGCATTCGGTCGGTGATTGAATCCTCCGCGAAAAACGGCTGATTATTCAACGGTTCCCGTCCCGTCACACCAAGGTCGATCCCAAGTCGTGGTGCGTAGGCAGCCAAAACATGTTGGCAAAGACCTCTCGCTGAGTAGCCACGTTCTGAGGCGCTTGCCTTTAACGCATACACATCGACGCTCGGCTCGGTTGCTTTGGCAAGCATCGCGGTCGCCAATGCGGCAAAGAAAGTCAAATTTGCCTCACCGCAAGCAACCTCCATTTTTTGAACGAGCTTCCGCCACGTCTTGGGTCCGGCGTCAGAAATTGCGGCGTCGACTTCTTCCTCGAGAATTTTTAGAGCCGCCTTTTTGTCGATTCTCATCTATCGCTTCGGAAAAAACTTTGCAACATGGACATCGAGTGCGGCCGCGAGCTTGTGAATATTAACCAAGCTGACGTTCCGCTCGCCTCTTTCCACAGAACTGACGTACGTCCTGTGAAGGCCGGCACGAAACGCCAGTTCCTCTTGTGACAGGTTCTTGTCTAGGCGAACTGAACGAAGCTTCTGGCCGAATTCAAGAAGTAAATTTTCCTCATTCATAGGTTGATAACAATCTTCGATTGCAGCCGATACGTCTACAGACTATGAGTTACGTGCTGGTCGCACCATTTCGTAGTTTACTTGGGGCAACGCTTTAGCGATCAATCGGAGAGTTCCCGAAACGATTCTGATCGTCGGATGTAGCGCAGCCATCAGCTTCTAGGACCCCGGTCGAGAAAATTTGATCGCCATAGACTCGTCGCAGAAAGGATTCGAACGATATGGGCTACTGCTAAAAAATTGCCACTGGCAATTTTCTGTGCTAAGTAACTGGTTTTATTCAGTTCGA
>CAYOZV010000211.1:3219-8050 GCA_964408465.1 uncultured Pirellulaceae bacterium | reverse complement strand
GGTTTATGTGACACCGAATCAGAAGTTGCCGATTGATCTTTCGGGCAACGATGCAATCTGGCGTGAGGTCGGCCCCCAGGTGGTCAGGTAGAGTAGCGACTCTGCAAAACCGTCGCGATCCCAAGTTGCCGCTGCGCACAAAAATAGCCTGCTCAGGGGAGGACTCCGCACAAAAGTACACCGCTTAGAGCTGCTCCATATTTCAGGCCTGACCCGGTTCACAGCTTCTCCTCGCGGAGTCCACCCGCAAACAGGCTAACTCAACTGCGTCTAATGTATTCCACAGCCGCTGCATCGTCAAACGGGTTTCCAGATGTTAAGTTATAGTTGATTTTGCACCGGCGACCGTGTCACGGGCCAGTGTTTAAAAATCGTATCACGGTCGAATTTGCTCACCTTACCTCTGCGGCAAATATGAACACTCAGAGTCAATCTGAACCACCACCGGAAACCGCCGGCCCGCTGATCAGCCCTGCCCTGATGGCGAAGCTGGAGCAGATGGAGCTGGTCAGCCGCAAGATTTTTCGTGGGAGGATGAAAGGCGAACGCCGCAGTCGACGCAAAGGGCAGAGTGTCGAATTTGCCGACTTTCGAAACTACGTCGCCGGTGACGACTTACGTTTTGTCGATTGGAACATGTACGCGCGGCTGGACAAATTGTTCCTAAAGCTTTTCCTCGAAGAAGAAGACCTCCATTTCTACACATTGATCGACGTCAGTGAATCGATGCAGTTCGGCACGCCGACCAAACTGCACTATGCCAAACAGCTGGCCGCATCGTTGGGCTACATTGGATTGTGCCGATCCGACCGCGTGAAGATTGAACCGCTCGATGGAAACAAACGAAACACGGCGCCCGTTTTCCGTGGCCGCAAAAGCCTCTGGCAGATGATGAACTATTTGGAAAGTCTTCCTGCCGGTGCTGACGTAACGCTGACCGAGGCCGTGCGTTCGTTTTGTCTACGGAATTCGGGGAAGGGCATTTTGCTGCTGATCACCGACCTGATGGATAAATCCGGATACCAAGACGCGCTGAAGTATCTGGTGGCTCAGCAGATGGACGTTTATCTGATTCACGTTCTTTCCCAAGAGGAAATTGATCCTGACATCACCGGTGATCTAAAACTGGTCGACTGCGAAGACGCCGACGTTGCCGAAATCAGCGTCAGCCAACGTTTGATCGACCGCTACCGCGCGACGCTGGCCGGCTTCATTGAGGAGGCTCGTGACTTTAGTTCCAAACGCGGCATCGTTTATACGATGACCAGCACCGAACGTTCGGTGGACCGGTTGGTGTCGCGCTATCTCCGGCAGCGGGGATTGGTGCGATGAATTTCTTGTTTCAAAGTCTGCCATGGTGGAGTTGGGTGACGCTGTTGGCGGTGCCGCCGATGATCTTCCTGCTGTACTTTCTCAAGCTCCGCCGGACGCCGGTGCAAGTGCCCAGTACCTATCTGTGGTCCAAGGCCATTGAAGACATGCACGTTAATAGTTTTTGGCAACGGCTGCGCAAGAACCTATTGCTGGTGATGCAGTTATTGTTCGCGCTGATGTTGTTGCTGACGTGTCTGCGACCGGGCTGTGATGGGACAGAATTGGTGGGCGAACGATTCATCTTTCTGGTCGATAACTCCGCCAGCATGTCCGCGACCGATACGCCTGAGGGAATTACGCGGTTGGAATCCGCAAAGAAGCAAATTCGAAATGCGATCCAAAGTATGGCCGCGGGTACGTCCGCGATGTTGATCAGTTTTTCTGATTCGGCCAGCGTCCAGCAATCCTACACCAGCAACAAGTCTGAACTGATGCGGAAACTGGATGAGATCCAGCCGACGCAGCGCACCAGCGACCTCAACGAAGCACTGGCCGCCGCGACGGGGTTGGCCAACCCGGGACGTTCCAGCGATAAGGAAAGTGAACTGGATGTGCAGGTCGCCGACGCGCTGGACGCGGTGTTATACATTTACAGCGATGGCGGCGTGCGAAAAGTTCCCCAGTTCGCCCAAGGATCGCTCAGCCCCGAATATCACGCCGTCGGTTCGGTCGGCGATCCACCGGCCAACATTGGGATCACGGCATTTTCGATCGGAGAACCGTCGGAGCAAGACGGTTCGGTACAGTTGTTTGCGCGACTGCAAAACTCCGACGACGTCGATCAAACGGTCAGTGTTTCGTTTTTTGTCGGTGATATTTTGCAAGATGCGGTGGCCGATATTTTGATTCCCGCAGGTGACGCCAAGGGAATTAGTTTCCAGCTCTCCGGAGAAGCGGCCGCCGTTGACCAACCGACCACGCTGCGGCTGAAAATCGACAGCGATGATATTTTCATGCTGGATAACGAAGCGTTCGCGGTGCTCAATCCGCCGCGCAAATCGAACGTGATTGTGATCAGCGAAAACATGGTTTACTTTCGCTACGCTTGCTCAACCGATGCCATCAAGAAGAGATCCAACGTCGAATTTCATGCACCGGATTATTTGGAGGATAAAAAGTACCTCGAGCGATCGTTAGCGGGATATTACGATTTGGCGATCTATGATTCGGTTGTTCCCCGGACAATGCCGCAGTGCAACACGGTAGTTTGGAATGACGTTCCGCCAGGTGATCGTTGGAATCGTAGCGCCGTGCATTCGCCAACGCCCGTGTTGGATTACGACGGTTCGCATCCGATCATGGCATCGGTGAAAATTGGTGGGCTGACGATCATCAACAGCACCGATGTTGAAGGACCGCAGGGAAGTTTGTCTTTGATCGAATCGACTTCGGGTTCGATTGCGATGTTGGGGCCGAGGGAAAGCTATTTAGATTTTGTGATCGGTTTTTCGATTGTCGAAACGGACGATAACGGAGATACAAATATCAATTCCGATTGGCCCAAGAAACTCAGTTTCCCAATCTTCATGCAAAACGTGATCGAGAATCTGAGCGGGTTGTCGACGTTTTCCGCTGGGGCCAGTATCCAGCCGGGGGACTTGCTGACGATCAAACCGTCGTCGCCTTTTGAGCAGATCAGCGTCCGTGGTCCCGATGGAACGGTCACTGATTTGAAGCCTCAGGAGAATCGCTTGTTTCTGTTTTCCAAAACTCAGCAATCGGGCGTGTATGAAGTTTCCAATCCCAAAAGCGGCGAGCTGGATCAGCGTATTGCGGTGAATTTGATGGACGCCAACGAAAGCAACCTTGTCGTCCGAGAAGAGCTGAATCTCGGTTACTCCAACCTCAAACGCGTTGCGTCGCAGGTGCCCAAGCGTAAGGAGTTGTGGCCGTGGCTTTTGGTCGCCAGCCTGGTCCTGCTGATGGCTGAATGGATTATCTACAACCGGCGGGTGTTCATTTAACGAAAACAGCGTCGTGCAGGCTGGCCCACACGACGCTGTTGTGTCTCTTGGTCAACGTATGTTGCTCGGATTAATTACCGGACAAGATATCGATGAAAGGTTGGATGTCAAGAAAGTCGAGATCTCCATCGCAATCGCAGTCGGCTTCTTCTTGGAATTGATCTGATGACAGAAGCATGATGAAGGGGCTGATATCTAAAAAGGTAACGGTTCCGCTAAGATCAACATCACCCTTCAATACGTCCCCGCCGCCACCGCCGGAGGTAACTGACACATTGTCGATCGCGACCGGTTCCGGGCCGCCATTAGTGTTGTAATTAAGAGTGAGTGTCAATTCCGATCCGCTTCCAGTGATCGGAAAACTGAAAGTTTGGAATTCATTGATCACCAATTGCCCGTCAATCACAAAGGGATCTTTGATATTCGTCGGGATGTCCGAATCAGCATTGAACGGGATCGCAAGCGAACCATCATCAAGGGTATAGGTAAAAGTCTCACCATCGGGCGTGTCGATGAACGTGCTTGTGACGAGAGTTTCGGTTGCCCCGTCGTCGAATGAGGCCGTAAATGTGAGAGTGTCAGTTGATTCGAAGTCTCCCATGGCCGCTATTTCAAACGACAAGTTGAGGTCAGTTTGCCCTGCTGTGGAGATGGTCCATGTGACGCTTACGTCGCCGTCAGGATTGTCGTTATTGGCGGTGTCGGCGAAGCCCAAGAACATGTCCGTTTTATCTGGCTTTACCAATCCAAACGTATCGTCGTTGTCAGGGTCGGCGTCGGCATTGTTTATTACCGAATCGTCAGCAAAGTCAAAGTTGACCGTGCGATCAACAATTCCAAAGACGTCAAAGAAGCTAGAAGGGAATTGGCCACCAGTGGCGCTGTTGTCGATGCTGAGCGCACGTGTCGCGCCGTTGGTTGGTGCGGCGTCGAAAGTGTCAGTGAAGATCTCTGTCTGTGCGTTAGCACCTGCCGATGACAAAATAAGCAGAGCAGCGGTTGAGAGACTTGCGAGTAGTGTTTTCATCATGTTTATCCAATCAATCGTATAAAGGAGATTCAAGGTAAGTACATCAACGTTTGGTCAATACGTGTCAACGAAGGGCTTTCATCGTATGTCCATCTATTGGCTTGTTCAAGCTAAAAAGCATACCGAGGATTGTTAGGAGTCGACGAAGAAGAAGTGTGCGTTTCTTCATTTGGCAGGTGATTGGCAAGCGATTCAAGGGTGGTTGCCACTCACGCGCCCCAACGGTGCTGATTCAGACCCTAAGTATGAAGGAGGCTCGGGCAGATTAAACGCTTGATTGGAAATTAATTTTTTATGGGCGTGGTTGGGGTGGCGAAAACTCGCCGGTCCGCAATACCCGTTCAATGGGCTGATTCTGTGGCTCAAAGCCACAGAATCAGTTTAACGATTAGCCCTCAGGCGTCAGTTTTTAGGCGGGGCTAAACGCGGTCGCCTGCCGGCTTGGCGTTAAACGGTGCGAAGC
>CAYOZV010000211.1:0-3209 GCA_964408465.1 uncultured Pirellulaceae bacterium | reverse complement strand
GGTTACGATGGTGTTAATAATTTGCGACCTCCTGATTTGCGACTTCCTATCACTCCCAATTGAGACGCCTCCATGTCTGACCAACCCGCGCCGCTAAAATGGCACCAGACGCTGAACCCTTGGGTTTTCTGGCCGCCGTTTGTTGCGCTGATCTTGATGGTCAGTCTGAACGTGATTGACGGTGAAACCTTTAACGCCGTCGTCACGGGCATTAAGACTTTCATCGTTAGCAAATTTGGATGGTTGTTTACTGTCTGTTCGATCCTGTCGGTGGCCGCCTGTAGCGTGATCGCTTTGTCCCCTTTTGGCAGTGTGAAAATTGGCGGGGCGGATGCACAACCCTTGATGAATCGTTGGAACTGGTTCGCGATCACCGTTTGCACCAGCGTCGCGACGGGGATCCTATTTTGGTCCACCGCCGAACCCATTTATCACTTGGCGAACGTGCCGCCATTTTTGGATTCACCGCCCAATACCCCCGCGGCCGCGATTGATTCGTTAAGCGTCGTTTTTTTGCACTGGACGATTACGCCGTATTGCCTGTACGCGGTTGTTAGTCTGGCGTTCGCATTTTCGTACTACAATATGAAGCAGCCCTATTCCCTGCGGGCCATGGTTGCGCCGCTGTTGGGGCCGGGAAACGAAGACTGGCTCAAAGACTATCGGTGGGTTGGCAATTCCATCGACGGAATCTGTTTGTTCGCACTGGTCGCAGGGATGTCGGCGTCGCTAGGAACGGGGATTCTTGTCATTGCCAGCGGATTGGGCGAAGTGTTTGGCCTGGAAAAATCGCAGTGGCTGTGGGCCGCGATCACCGCCGCCATCGTGGTGACATTTATCATCTCCAGCGCGACGGGACTGACCAAGGGCATTCGTATTTTGTCCGACCTCAACACCAAAGGATTGTTTGTGTTGTGCGGTTTTGTGTTGGTCACAGGACCGACGGTTTTGATTTTTCAAAACGGAGCGGCGGCGTTGATGAAATACTCATTCGAGTTCCCCCAACTCAGCACCGCGGGCTTCGATCTTTTGGGGAACGATTGGACGTCTTCGTGGTCGGCGTTTTACTGGGCCGTCTGGCTGGCTTGGGCACCGGTGACGGCCTGTTTTTTGGGACGGATTAGTCTTGGTAGAACCGTCAGAGAGATGCTGGTTTTCAACTTGCTGTTGCCGGCGATGTTCAGCATGTTTTGGATGGCCGTGTTTTGCACGACGGCGATGAACCTACAGCTGACCGGCGCCGCTGATCTTTCTGCTGTAATCGAAGATCCCGCGCTCGGTCCCGAGAATGTGACGTTCGAAGTGTTCCGGCAACTGCCGCTGAGTTTCATCATGACGGCTTTTTACCTGATTAGCGCTTTCATTTGCTTTGTTACCTCGGCGGACTCCAACACCACTGCGATGGCCAGCATCAGCGGACGTCATGCCTCCAGCGCTGATCCCGAAGGTGCGCTGATGGTGAAAGTGCTGTGGGGAATCACGGTGGGGACCGTTGCGTTTGTGATGATTGCTTTCGCCAGTGGTGAAGGAGTCCAAAGCGTCGAAGGAATTAAGACGATCTCGGTGATCGGTGGCTTTCCGGTCAGCATTCTCTTTATCTTGGTCGTCATTTCACTGATGCGGATCGTCGTACAGCACAAAGAATTCAACCGTATTGATTAAAAACAGCGCGGATGTTGTTCCGCCGGGCTGCTAATTCGCGGGTTTGGTCAATTAAAGTCTGTTTGCTGCGCGGTCGATGTGTTAACATTATGCCTGTGGCGGATTTTTGGCCCTTAAAAGCCCCCTAGCGTCGCCTGCCCGCCCCGCTGATGTTTCGCGATCTACGAACCTTATCCGTTCTGCCCTCTTGAGAACACGCATGCACTTCCTCCCCAAGTTGTCTGATCTTTCATTCGCGCGCCGCTTCATTAGTTCCGGCAACTCAAGCCGTGAGAAGAATAAATGGCGTTCCAAGGTTTCCTACCAAAGGTTGGAGCCGCGTCAAATGTTGGCGGCGGTGATCAATGAGTTTCTGGCCTCCAACAACTCCGGTCTGGTTGACGACAACGGTAACTCGACGGACTGGATCGAAATTTACAACACGGGTAACCAAGCGATCAATCTGGCGGGTTATACGCTTACCGATGATCCAAGCGATCCGTCGAAATTTGTTTTTCCCAGCCAGTCGCTTTCGCCCGGTCAGCATTTTGTTGTCTTCGCTGGCGATGATGCCGACGCCACATCCGGAACCGATCTTTACACTGGATTTGGGCTAAGTAGTTCCGGCGAATACGTTGGACTGTTTGACGCTTCGGGCGGTTTGCTTTCGGAGTTTGCCGCGGGCGGAGTCGACTATCCTGCTCAGGTTTCTGACGTTAGTTATGGCTTTGTGAATGATGGCAACTTCAGTCAGCCCAGCTATTTTTCTACGCCGACCCCTGGCAGCGCCAACACCAACCCTGTCGCTGAGATTGCAGCACGCGTGGAGGCGACGGTTGAGCCTGGATTCTATGAGGATGCTTTTAACGTCACGCTTTTCACGCAGACGCCTGACGCGATCGTTTTTTACACGACCGATGGTAGTACTCCATCGGCATTCAACAACGAAAACAATTTTACGCAAAATTCAGCGGCGATCACGGTCTCGATCACCGGCACCACGACCTTGCGAGCGGTGGCCGCGAAATCTGGTGCGCTTTCTGTTCCGGACCGAACGTGGAGTTACCTTTTCATTGATGATATTTTGACGCAATCCAACGACGGTAGCGCCCCCGCGGGTTGGCCAACGACCAACGTTAACGGGCAGCAGCTTGACTACGGAATCGACCCCGATGTGATTGCCATCGAAGGTGAACAGGCGGTCAGAGACGCGCTGTTGTCGATTCCTTCTTGGTCGATTACGACTGACCTAGCCCGGATATTTCATAGGCCTGTTTTGACGAGCTGAATACGAGTCTTGATTCTTCAGGCGATAAATTTTGAGGTCGAGACCACGCCGAACGCAGAATGCCCCCTTACCCCCACGCTGAGTCAGTCGCGTTTCAGGTTGTCAGAACGTCAACCTGAGTCCGGCGCAAGCCGGCAAGAAAGCGTGCGAAGCAACGCTTGATGAGGATAGCTGCTGGACAAGTGAAACCACACGCGGCGAACCGTGACGCGCACCCGTGCCGCAATCTTGAACAGCTTCAGCCGAATCGTGCTGCACTGAGCCCTCTCAAGCTCAGTCC
>CAYOZV010000210.1:0-8242 GCA_964408465.1 uncultured Pirellulaceae bacterium | reverse complement strand
CGGCGCTTGAGGCTCCTGCGGATCTCCGCAGGGGCTTCTTTTTTGATACGTCCGTTGGGTGTAAGCTAATTAAAGCATCTTCACCCGAATAAGCATTTTTTTGAAAACGAAACATGGACAAGCCGCGCGTTGAAATTTTGTACTGCCCAAAATGCCGTTGGCTGCCACGGGCCAGCTGGTTGTCTCAAGAATTACTGTGGACGTTCGAAAATGAGATCGGCGAAGTCGCGCTCGTCCCCAGCGGTTCGGGAACGTTCATCATCAAAGCCGCCGGCACGGTCGTCTGGGACCGCACGGTCGACGCAGGATTCCCTCAGGCCAAAGAGCTAAAGCAGCGCGTGCGGGACGTTATCTCTCCAGAGAAAGATCTGGGGCACGCAGGGTAGGGGACCGCCAGAATTGTTAACAATCCTTGGTTCGTTAAACTAGAATCGTCGGCTTTCCCGCACTTTATCGCGACCGGACTCCATGAAAATTCTGTTTCTCGCTCTGCTTTTATCCACCGTTGCTGCCTCGGTTTGTAGCGCCCAGCCTTTCTTCGCACTCGGACAGGTCGACCCCAAACCCGCCGACAAAACGTGGACGGCGGTGGAGAACTTGTCCGATGAATTTGATGGAGCGGAATTAGACAAATCAAAGTGGCACGGCGATCCGGGCGTCAAAGGTTGGGGGTGGCTCGGTCGCCCGCCGGGACTGTTTAAAGAAGACAGCATTGCCATCGAAGATGGAAAGATGAGTGTCACCGTCGGCGTGCTGAAGGAGCCGGTCACGATCCATGGGCAGGAGTTCAAATACCACGGCGGCATCATTCGATCTAAAAACCCAGGCCAAGTCGGGGACTTTTTTGAATGCCGCATGAAGGCCAACCATACGGAAATGTCTTCCACGTTTTGGCTGATCACCCCGCACGGCGTCCGCCCGCGATTGGAACTTGACATCCAAGAGTGCGTTGGCAAAACGACCGAGCTAACAAAGCCTTGGGGAAGAAATTGGAATCAAATTTTCCACTCCAACACCATCGTTCACTTTCCGGGGGCTCCTGAGAAAAAGATCCAAGTTCAAAATTCGGTTAAACCTGAAACCGAAAACTGGGAGAGGTATTACGTTTATGCGGCATGGGGGAAATCACCGCGCGAGATTCAGTTCTACTTGGATGGCAAGCTTCAGTATTCGTTGGACCCAACGGTCGACTGGGATAAACCGGCTTACATTCAAATGGCAATTGAGACCTACGACTGGAACCCTGTCCCCGCAGACGGCGGCTTGATTGCGTCCAGTCCGCTTGAGCAACGAAAGACGCAATACGATTGGGTCAGGACGTGGCGTCTAAAATAGGCCAAGCAAGACAACGAAGTGGACCTTCTTGAAAGATCCTGCCGGGAACGGGAACGCCGGAATTTTTTAAGAAGATCCACTGCAAAACTTTGGCTGCCGTCAATCGCAAGTTTCTCAATCGTTTGGAGAAACGACCGAAGCGACAGGGGAATCGGGATCGGCAGCACCATCCCTTCGCGCGTCGGGGCCACCCGATGCAATTTCCCGTCCGTCAACCTCGAGCAGCTTCACCGTGCGACCGGCTTTGATTTTGTAAATGGCGCCTCTCCAGTTTACCTTCTTGATTGAGCTGGCGTTCCAGAGAGCCAGTGGCTGGACAACCTGCGTAAGGAACGTTGCCACCAAGTGCGTCCCCAAATTCCGCGCCGGCGAAGACTCCCGATGGTCGTGACTGTCTCGTTGGTTGATTGCCATCCGATTGGATCGGCCGATCAAAAACAACATCACGAAATTCGCCATCTGATACACCACCATCGTTTGCAACAGCGTCCAAGCATGGCCCGTCGCTCCCGACCAAAAAAGCCACACCGTCAACAGCGGGACGACAATCGAAGCACCGGCGGTCGCGATTCCATGCAACTGCACCAACGGCCATGCTCGATGGTGCAACCGGACCGTCAGCAGCTGGCGGCTGATCCAGTGAAAGGTCCCCGCTAAAGAACAGGTTTCTTTATTCTCGACGATCAAATTGGGCACTCGGTGCAAACGGAGGTTCAGCTGGCGCAGCACCGGCGTCAGGCTGGTATCTTCGCAAAATGATCTTTCCCACTGATTCAGCAAATCGCCGCGGTCGATCGTGTCCTTGCGTATCGCCAACGATCCCCCCCAAGGAATATCGTAACGTTGCATCTGCACCACGGCCGCCGCGTTCCAGATTCTTCGAACCCAAGCCCCGAGACTCGCATCCGACGGCGTGTACCAGCGGTTGCCGGTGGTCGCGCCGACGTCTTTATCTGCCAACGGCATTACCAGATCGCTCAACCAATCCTGATCTACGATCGCGTCGTCGTCGATGAACGCGACGACTTCAATGCGACGCGGCAGTGTGCGGAGGGCTTGGGAGATGGCCGAACACTTGAGGCTGCAATCGGCGCTGGGGGAATCTAAGAAATGAATGGTCGGCTTGAACGTGAGGCTATCGAAAAATCCTTCGACCGCTTGCGCCGCAGGATCGTTTTGGGAATGAATCACGATGTCCAGCCGAAAATCCGGATAGGTTTGGCCGATGATGCCCCTCAAACACTCAGCCAATCCATCGTCGGCACCCTTGAGACAGAGAATAATCGCGGCCGGAGGTGAATAAGCTGCAGCGGCCTCCGACGGATCGGCTCGGTCGGTGTCATGGGCCAGGCTTCGGTCCGATGCACCACCGGTGCTTAAAAATTTCTGATACCCCCAAACATAGAAGGCCTGAAAGACGATCATGCCTAGCATTAAAACAACGACCGGCGTTATCAGCAAAGAAATCATCGTGGCAAGGTGTACAGAGAGGGAAAACATTTGGGTATCAGGGTGTCACGGAGCTTCACAATTTTAGTCTTCGCAGCGTTGGCGCCGGGTTTGAAATGGATCAATCGGTTACGATTTGGGCAAATTGCAGAAGCTGAGTCTGCTTGGGGGTGTTATTCCCTTCGAATTACAACGGTAAAATGCAACCGCTGCTTGCGAAAAACCGAACAAGACCGCGCCGCACCGGGCCGCACCAAAATTGATACTTTCCAACGACGCGTCCATGGAACAACTTTCTTCACCCATTGAAAACTTGCCCGAACATTTGCGTGAACGTGTGCGCTGCGTTCAAGCGGGATCCGGTGCTGGGGACTTCGTTCTGTACTGGCTGGCATCGGCGATGCGGACGCATGAGAATCCGGCGTTGGATGTGGCGGTATCGATAGCAGCGGCGATGGAGAAACCGCTGTTGGTTTATCAATCGCTTTCTCAGCGCTACAAATTCGCCTCAGATCGCCATCACACCTTCATCATGCAAGGCGTGCGCGACCTGCAATCGGAATTCGAAGCGGCCGGCATCAGCTACGCTTTTCATCTGGAAACCGAGAGCGACTCTGGCAACCATCTCGCGGCGTTGGCCTCCGATTCCGCCGTCACGATCGTCGAAGACATGCCCGTCGACCCGCAGCGCCGGTTCTTAGCCGCACTCAAACGATCCTGCGATTCGGCCATCTACGGCGTCGACACGGCTTGCGTTGTGCCGATGCAGTTGGTGGGGCGTGCTCATACGAGAGCATTTGAGTTTCGTTCGAAAACGAAAAAGATGTTCGCTCAGCGCACCACACGTGGCTGGCCGGACCATGCCCTTACCGCCCAAAAGTTTGACACACGCCATTTGCCTTTTGCTCCGGTCGATCTTAACCAGCAACCAATCGCTGATTTGATTGCCAAGTGCGACATAGATCACAGCGTGGGCCCCGTCGCGGACACCGTCGGTGGCTGCGTGGCGGGTTACGATCGCTGGGAACGGTTCAAACAAAAGGGGCTATCGGGCTACCATCGCAAACGCAATGATCCAACCGTAGCCGGTGTCAGTCGCATGTCGGCGTACCTGCACTACGGGATGGTGTCCCCGCTGCGCATCGCCCGAGAGGCGGCTCAGATCGACAACGCGGGCAGCGCAAAGTATCTGGACGAGCTGCTGATCTGGCGAGAGTTGGCGTATGGATTTTGTTTCTACCGCTCGGATCACCACCGAGTTTCCGCGCTGCCCGGATGGGCGTTGTCTTCCTTACGCCAACATCAAAGCGACCACCGAGCACAGTTGTTTTCTTGGGAACAGCTGGCGCGAGCGAAAACGGGCGTCGCGCTTTGGGACGCCGCTCAGATGTCGTTGCTGCGTCAGGGAGAACTTCACAACAATGTCCGCATGACTTGGGGCAAAGCATTTCTCCAATGGACCAAGTCGCCCGAACAAGCATTACGGTTGATGACGGATCTCAACCATCGGTATGCACTGGACGGGCGGGATCCTTGTTCCTACGGCGGATTGCTGTGGTGTCTGGGTCAGTTTGATCGGCCGTTTGAACCTGAATCCAACGTGACCGGAGTGATTCGCGATCGGGCGGTCGCCGGCCACGCGGCGCGGATGGACGTCGCCGCCTACAGCCGCCAAACATCGACCGTGCGCTTTCAGTCACCGACCAACGTTGCAATCGTGGGTGCGGGGATGTCGGGGATGATCGCCGCCCGGACGCTGAGAGATCATGGTGTCAACGTGACCGTGTTTGAGAAGAGCCGTGGTCTGGGCGGCAGAATGGCTACCCGCCGCGTCGATGCCGCACCGACGTTCGATCATGGGGCCCAGTATTTCACCTGCCGCGATGCTCGGTTTGAACGCTACGTCAGTTCGTGGCAACGGCAAGGATTAGTGGCTCGATGGCCGGATGAAAACCAGCGCATCATCGTGCTTGAAAACGGGATCGAAAAAAGCGAATCAAAGTCGGTCGACCGCTACGTGGCCGTCCCCCGCATGAAGGCTGTTCCAATGCACTTAGCCGAGGACACGCCCATCGAACTATCCAGCCGCATCGCACGCATCAAATCCCACCAGACCGACACCGACGGGCAGCAACAATGGGAACTGCATAGTGAATCGGGAGGGCAGTATGGTCCTTTCGACAAAGTGCTGCTGGCCATTCCCGCCGATCAGTCCGCTCAAATCTTGAAAGATTCAGGATCGTGCGAGTCCCTTGCCGGCCAACTCTCTCTGATAAAAATGGATCCCTGTTGGGCGGTAATGCTGACGCTTGAGGATGAGTTGCCCGTGGACTGGGTGGGGGCCTTCATCCACCAATCACCCATTCGCTGGGTCGCTCGTAACAGCACTAAACCCGGCCGCCCAAACAAGCGCGAACATCTTGTCATTCATGCCGACAGCGATTGGACACGCGCGCGGTGGGAAAGTGACAAGGACGCAATCATTGAGCAGTTGGTTGACGCGTTGAAGACAGCAACGGGCATTGATTCTTTGAAGTTCACCCACGCGGCCGCCCATCGTTGGAAATATTCGATCCCAGATGTCAGTACAAAATTCCCACCCGAGCGTGTTCTATTAAATGAAGACAGATCGGTGATTGCCTGCGGCGACTGGGCGGGCGGTGCTCGTGTGGAAGGCGCTTTCCTCAGCGGCATGGCTGCTGCGGGAATTGTGTTGGGCTCGACTGAACCCAAACCGGCTGCGGGTAAACAGTCCATGTTGTTTGAATAGGCCGACAATGAAGGATGAAATTTCTGTGACCAGCGATGAAAGCCCGGACCTCTCAAAAGAGGCGGTGATACTTGTCCATGGCCTGGCGGCGAATCGTTTTGTAATGTGGCCCATGGCCAAACGATTGCGCAAAAGTGGTTTCCAAGCTAAAAACTACGGCTACTTTAGCATCGCCAAAACGATCCCGCATCACTCGAGCCGGTTGGGTGCCGTTTTAGATACGTTTGAAAATGATCCGACGATCGAAAAATTCCACTTGGTCACGCACAGCATGGGATGCATCATCAGCCGTCATCTTTTGGCTCAAAGGACGTTTGAGAAACTAGGCCGCTGGGTCATGTTGGCTCCTCCAAACCACGGTTCTCACGCGGCCCGGTTGTTGTCGCCGGTACTGGGTCGATTCTGCACACCGCTGACACAATTGAGCGACGATCCGGATAGTTTTGTCAATCAACTGGACGATTTCCGTGACACCAACGACGTTGATTTTTCAATTATCGAAGCGGCCTACGATCGCGTCATTGATTCCAACTGCGTTCCGTTGGAGGGACAATCCGAATACGCGGTTGTGAACTCAATGCACGGCGTTCTGCCGTGGCATGAGGAGGCGATCGCATTCGCCGAACGCTTCCTCACAAAATCGTAGGGCCGATTCTCACCGGCCGCCTTGTGGGATTGTGGGAACGTAAGAATGTGGGGCAGTGGCCGGTGGGAACCGGCCCTACGGTAATTCGCTCGCCGCGCGTGAGAGTACTTTCGAGGAGCGAAAGGCGACAATGGACAAACTGTTTGACCAATGACCGCTGGATCGTGTACAAATACGGTTTTGAGAGCGTCGTTTGAGATTCTCTCATGACTTGTTTGCTCAACGCACGAAATCTAAGACACTCAATGGCCCAGTCAAAAAACGATCCATCATCTTCCTCGCCGCCAATCGTCGGTGTCATCATGGGCAGTAAATCTGATTGGCCAACGATGGAGCATGCGACCGAGATGCTTTCAGGGCTTGGCATCGCGTTCGAAGCCCAAGTCGTGTCCGCCCATCGCACTCCCGAACTATTGGTTGAGTACGCTCAATCGGCGGCCGCACGCGGGATCAAGGTCATCATCGCCGGCGCCGGCGGAGCGGCCCACCTGCCGGGCATGGTCGCGTCACTGACTCGATTACCGGTGCTGGGAGTTCCCATTCAAAGCAAGGCGCTCAACGGCGTTGATTCGCTGCTGTCCATCGCTCAAATGCCCGGCGGTGTGCCGGTAGGCACATTGGCCATCGGAAACTCGGGAGCAAAAAATGCGGGACTGCTGGCCGCAAGAATTCTTGCACTAGAATGCACCGAGATTCGATCAGAGTTGGAAAAATTCATCACGCAACAAACAGAATCCGTTCTCAAGGACTCGAAACTATAATGACCGCCAACGTCCCCAACAGATTTCCGCCCGGATCAGTCATCGGCATCTTTGGCAGCGGTCAACTTGGAAAGATGACCGCCACGGCCGCGAAGGAAATGGGATATCGCGTCCACGTTTATTCCCCCGACCACGATTCGCCTGCCGGGCAAGTCGCGGACGTGGAAGTGCAAGGGTCGTATGATGATTTAGAGGCGATCGAAAATTTCGCCAAACAGGTCGACGTGATCACACTTGAGTTCGAGAACATCCCGCTCAAGACACTCGACGCGGCCGGCCTCCACGCGCCCGTGCATCCAGGCGTAGAGACTCTTCGAACGGCTCAACATCGCGCAACGGAGAAGAATTTTTTGCGCGATCTTGGGATCCTCACCTGTAAGTTCGAAGTCGTCCATTCGCTTGAAGAATTACAGTCAGCGTGTTCGAAGATCATGCCTGCGGTTGTTAAAACGACCTCCGATGGATACGACGGAAAAGGACAGGTCGTCATCCGATCGGCCGATGATGCGGCAGAGGCTTGGGAAGCGCTGGGCACCACGGAAGCGATTTTGGAAGAATGGATTGAATACGATTTTGAGTTTTCTGTCGTGGCGGCACGCAATGCGGGTGGAGAATTTGCGGCGTTTCGATCGTTTCGCAATGAACACGCCGACCAAATATTAGATGTCTCCATCTCGCCGTCGGGGCTGAGCGAAGCAACCGAGCGCGCGGCCGAAAAAGTCGTGGCTCAGATCATGGAGAGCCTTCAAACGATCGGCATGTTGTGCGTGGAGTTCTTTTATCGCGACGGGGAGATCCTGGTGAACGAACTGGCACCGCGCCCCCATAATTCGGGGCACCTGACGATCGAGGGACACGTTACCAGTCAATTTGCTCAACACGTCCGCGCCGTTTGCAATTTGAAATTGGGATCAACGCGCCAACATACACCCGCCGCGATGGCCAACATTTTGGGTGACCAATGGGACAACGGGCAGCCGCGCTGGCACGAGGCGCTTTCGGTTCCCGGCGTCAAACTTCACCTGTACAGCAAAGATGTTCCCAAACCAAAACGCAAGATGGGACACTTAACGGCCGTGTCGGCCACCGCCGATGAAGCGCGGGAAAAGGTGATCTCCTCGCGCAGTCTGCTCAAAGGAGAAACGGTCAGCACGAAGCAGCAACCGATACGCTCCGCGTGATCGGTAGATTGCCACGCCGCGTTTGGGCGATGCCCAACCATCGGCCCTAAGTAGCCGAGACGGCGACTGTACTATCGATAGTACAGCAGCTGTCCCCAGC
>CAYOZV010000209.1:0-8298 GCA_964408465.1 uncultured Pirellulaceae bacterium | reverse complement strand
GTCGAAGTCCTCGGTCAACGGTTCCTTTCGGATCGGCAGCAAATTGGCTACGTGCCCCAACGCACCAGCGTCGATTGGGATTTCCCCACCACTGTGCTGGATCTGGTGAAAATGGGAACCTACGGTCGGCTCGGTTGGTTCCGCCGCCCGGGCGCGAAAGAAAAACACGATGCGTTGGCGGCGCTTGACCGGTTTGAGATGCGGGAATTTGCGGATCGGCAAATTGGCGAACTATCCGGCGGTCAACAACAACGTGCGTTCTTGGCTCGCGCCTACGTGCAAGACGCGCCGATCTATTTCTTGGACGAACCCTTCGCCGCGGTCGACGCGACCACCGAAAAAGCCATCATCCGGCTGCTCAAAGATCTACGCGACGAAGGTAAAACGATCGTCGTCGTTCACCATGACCTGACCACGATCATGGACTACTTCGACGCGATCACCTTGGTCAATAAAAAGATCATTTCATCAGGACCGGTCGCAACGGCTTTCACCAGCGAATTGTTAAACAAAACGTACGGCGGTCCCATCAAAAACTGTGGCATCGACTGCGGCTTCGTTCAGCCTCCGGTCCAATTACGTCACCCATCTTCGCCGACCAAGGCTGACACCTCCGCTTCCTCCGCTTCCTCCGCTTCCGCTGTCGAGGCCGATGATGCTTGAATTTTTTAATGATCACACGCTGCGTACCGTTTGTCTTGGCACCGCCGGCATCGGGGCGGTCAGCGGAGCCATCGGATGTTTTGCTTATCTGCGTCGCCAAAGTTTGATCGGTGACGTGGTGGCCCATTCATCGCTGCTGGGGATCATGATCTTCTTTTTAGCCAGCTACCTAATCACCGGGGAAGGCAGCAAATCTTTGACCGTACTGATTCCCGGCGCCCTTTTGGCGGGCCTGGCTTCGCTGATGCTGACGCGGTGGATTTTGGCTCAGACTCGGCTCAAGCCCGACAGCGCTTTGGGGGTGATGCTGGCCATCTTTTTCGGGTCAGGAATTTTGCTTTTGCGTTGGACTCAACGTGCCACGCCCAACATCCCCGGCAAACGTGGACTTGAGGATTACCTCTTCGGCATGGCCGCCGCGATGACGCAATCAGATCTTTGGATGATTGGCGTTTTGGGGGTGTCTTCCATTTTGGTGATGTTGTTGATGTGGAAGGAGTTCAAACTTTTCACGTTCGACCCCGTGTTCGCCCAAAGCACCGGTTTGAAGACAAACTGGATCGACACGCTGATGTTGTTGATTTTGGTGGTCGGAATTGTGATCGGAATCCAATCGGTGGGTGTCGTTTTAATGATCGCGTTACTGGTCACTCCCGCCAGCAGCGCGCGGCAATGGACGGGGCACCTGGGCACGATGGTGTTGCTGGCATCAATTTTTGGTGCAATTTGTGGTGGCATGGGGTCGGTGTTGAGCGCCAGTTTTTCCAGAGTCCCCACCGGCCCTGTCATTGTTTTGGTTGCGACCGTTCTATTTCTGGTTTCGCTGACCGCCGCCCCCAAACGCGGTCTCATCGCGCGGCTGATCAAACGCCGGAAGTTGGAAAAATCTGCCCAAGTCGTTGCCGCGGGAGTTGAGCAATGACCTTCGTTCTTTGGACATTAGTGATCGCCGTTCTCACAGCCGTTGTTTGTTCGCTATGTGGCGTGTTTTTAGTGGTCAAACACGAATCAATGATCGCCGAAGCCCTCAGCCACGCAGTGCTGCCAGGTATTCTGGTCGCCTTTTTAATCTTTCAAGATCGCACATCGCCATGGCTGATCATCAGCGCCGGTTTGTCGGGATTGTTGATGGTTTGGGTCGTGCAAGCCATCCGCAAAACCGGACTGGTTGATGGAGACGCCGCGCTGGGGATCGCGTTTTCGGCGTTGTTCAGCATCGGAATCATCTGTGCAAGTATGGGGCTGAATAAAGTGCATTTCGATTCACACTGTATCATTGATGGGAATTTGGCAGTGGCAGCGCTGCGACCTTTTAAAATCGACGGCGTCGAAATTGCACCCTATGCGTTTGTCTCCATGGCGACGGTTTTGGTTTTGCTGGTCGGGTTCATCGCGATCTTTTACAAAGAACTGAAGCTGATGATGTTCGATTCAGCGCTCTCTCAGACTTTTGGATTCAGACCCGCCATGCTGCATCTTATTTGGCTGGCATTGGTGTCGATCACAACCGTCAGTGCCTTTGAGATTGCCGGTTCCATTTTGGTGGTGGCGTTAATGATCGCCCCTCCGGCAACTGCGTTTTTACTCACCCGTAGACTGGGAGTTATGTTGGCCCTTTCCAGCACCATCGGTGTGGTCAGCAGTGTGATCGGATTTTACCTCGGCCTCTGGTTGGACATTGCTCCCACGGGACCGATTGCGTCCACGGCAGGGATGATCTTTTTACTGACCGTTCTGCTTGCGCCCAAACAAGGCGTCGTCGCTAAATGGCGCCGACGGGGAAGTCAAAGAGCTTGTCTTTTTCAGCAACTGTTGCTGACGCGATTGGACTGCGCGGATAAAAACTGGGTCGAAAACGAGACCTTAGCCGGCGCCGTGGCTTGGTCGGACCGACAGTTCCGCAGGGCGCTTTCAGTGTGCCGAAGCCAACAGTGGATCGACGAAACTTCATTAGGCATCTGCATCACGGACAAGGGACGAGATTATCTTCTCCAATCCATGGAGGGTATCTAACGCATGCAGGGCCAACGGTATTTGATGATCGCCGTCACCGGTTTGGTCGCGATGATCGCTCAGATGGTCTGGTACCGGTATGCGTCTCAAGTGCTTGGCCAGTCCTCACTGACTGTCGCGGCGGTGGTCGCATCAGCCCTTTTGGGATTATCCGCCGGTAACGGGTGGGGCGGGAAATACGCGCGGCTTTCCGCAAGCTCGTGCCTCGCAGGTTTGGGGATTTCAGTGCTGCTATCCCAGGTGTTTTTCTACAGCCTGCCCACGATTGAGCCACTGGTTAAAACGACGAACGTGGCCTGGGCGATCGTTGTCGTGGCTCCCTTGTCGGTCATCAATTTCTTTGCAGGGGCCGTATTTCCGCGGTTGCTTTCCCGAGAGAAAAATTCGTCAATCGTGGGCCGGTTAAGTGCCGCCGAAACAATCGGCGGATGCGTGGGCGCGATCTTCACCGGATGTTTCGCGATGCAAAATTTTGGCTTGATGCCAACCTTGGTTGGTGGCGGGCTGTTGGCGTTGGCTATAGGTGTGTTGGCAAAGAAAGAAATGCAGGAGTCTACCGATCGCTCCGCTGGTTCGGTCGCACCGGCAGGTTCGGTCGATCCTCCGGCCGAAAATGGGCCTGTCGAATTAGCGATTTTAGCCGCGGTTTGCGTGTCTGGAATTGCATCTTTGGGGATGGAGGTGGTTTGGCAGCGACTGTTGATCTTAATCGTTGGAACCGACACGTTCAGTTATGCCGTCGTCGTCACCAGTTACCTGATGGGGATCGCCGCCGGAGCTGCGATCAGTAGTGTTTGGCTACGTCTGCGACCATCGGTGCCGCCGATGCGTCGGCTTAAAACGGTTGCGCTGCTGCAAGTTTCGGCCCCGATCACCAGCCTGATTGTCCTGATGGCCGTCATTTTTTTAGCGTCGGGTGCAGGGCAGGAATGGATCAACGACAAAATGATAGGCTACGACGCGCCGCTATTAAAAAGGCTGCTGCTGTGCGCGGGGGTACTGCTGGTGCCAACGGCACTCCAAGGGGCGCTGTTCCCTTTGGTTGTCGATGCGGTGGCCAACAAACAGCTGGCCCTAAACGCACCGGCTGGAAAAATTTACGGCCTGCTGGCGGTCGGGAACGTGTTCGGAATTCTGGTTTGCGGATTCTTTTTGATTCCACTGTTGGGGCTGCAGGTATCGCTGACGATTTTAGCCGTCGTTTCGACAATCGCCGCATGGTTATTCACGCCGAAAAAAATAAGCAATACGCTGTTTGGGTTGACGATGGTCATGTTTGCTTTGTGCGGTCATCGGTTACTTTTCAAAGACACCATCGGCCTGGCGATCAATCCTGAACAAACGTCAAAATTTTACTACCGCGAAGGCCCCGCTCACACCGTTGCGGTGCTGGCAGACAAAACGAACCTTCACCACCGCCGCATGACCGTCGACGGGATCGTAATTGGCCAGAGTGGTCACAACGCCGAAGAAAAGCAATTGATACTGGCTCACCTGCCGGCGCTTCTAAACTACAAAACACATCCGATTGAAAACGTTGCCGTCATCGGGTTGGGGTCGGGTCTCTTATCCGGCGAAATTGCGGCCGTTGCCGGAGTAAAATCAGTCAACACCATCGAACTTTCACCATCGGTGATCGAGGCGAGCGCATACTTTACCGACCTGTGGCCCGTCAATCGCGTTGCCAAAACAACGGTTACTCAAGCCGACGGGATTCATTGGTTGGGCGGAGACGGCGACGATTCCCCACCGCTGGATGCCATCATCAGCGACGGCAAGTCCCGACCGGGCCACATTGGCAACGCGGCATTTTTTTCCAGCGACTACTACCTCCGCGCCGCCAACCGTCTCAGTCCGCACGGAAAGTTCGTCCAGTGGTACTCGTTGGACGCGGCGGTGCCGGAAACAAGAACGGTTCTTCGTACGTTTGCGAAATCATTTCCCCACACACGCGTGGCCATTGCGGCTCCCGATTCCATCTATTTGGTCGGCAGCCGCGTACCCATTGAAATGGAAACCAAGAACGCCGCAGCCTATTTAAAACTTGACACCTCAAAGTCACTCTACCGCTACCACTGGCGGACGGTAGATGATTTACGTTCGATGGCGTGGCTCCCACTTGCCCCCCTTCCTGCCCCAATCGAATCTGGAGACATCAACACACTCAACCGACCGGTGCTTGAGCAATTTTCGTTCGACTTTCGTCCCGCGACATTGCGGCAAAACAAAATCGAAAATCTCAAACTCTTGAAGGAGTTAATCAACTCCGGCCACACATCCGCCTCACTGTTCACCGACGATGAAGTGTCCGGCCGTGCCACCGAAACCGCGGCGACAGATCTGATCGAAGCTTTCATCGTGGTGCTCAGACGCGAATCACTTTGGTTGGACGAAGCCGCGGCCAAGCTGAAACCCGTCATTGCGACGTTGCCGAAACTTCACCGAGGCTCCCTTTTGTCCAGCAGCTATTTGATCGCCGCTGAACTAGCAGCAACCGAGGGCGACGCGAAAAAGGAGATTTCGATGCTCAAACGCGCTGGCCCGTTAGCCCCGGCTGATTACGCAATGCAAATTAGGGTCGGCCAACGATTATTAAGACTCGGCGCGGCCGAAGACGCGCTGCCTCATTTTCTAAACGCAATCGCCGCAGAACCCGACAGCGGAACCGCCAACAAGGGCGCGGCGATGGCGCTGATTGAGCTACAGAAACTGGAAACGGCTTTTCCGTATTTCCAAAAGGCCGCCGCGAATCCCGAGATAAAACTGGACGCCGATTTTCTTGAGTTGGAAAAACTTTTTCAGCCTTCAACGCCAATAGCCCAACCCGATCAAGGGCAAGATTTATTGGACAGCATGAAGAAGTTGCTGGACGAACCCTCCAGCGCAGAATAAAAACAGTACCGGTGGCATCTGGCCGAGAGAAACCGGCCCTCGGAGCCGCGCTAATCCGCAAACGCTTTTCGATCCTCGGCCGATTTAGGCTGATGCAAACCAACAATCGCGAGGCTGATTAAACACGTGACGACCGAGAACAGCAGAAAATTATTCGTCAGCGCGATGCCGCACAGAACCACAACCGCAATCGCCGAAGCCACCTTGGCCGGCATCAGCCACAGAAAACCACAGACGAATTCAGTAATGATGACCATCCGCGAATGCCACATCGCCGCCGCCGGTAACTGCTCGGCGGACAACGACGCCCGAACCAAATTGTAAAACCAAAAATCGCGGTGCTGAAAATAGATGTCGTACAAGACTTGCCCTGACCAATAACCTGCGGTGACTTTCCCGACGGCCCCGCCCAGGAAGATCAGAGACAGGATCACATGAGACAACCAAACGGCGCGTGGAAATAATGTCGCAAACGGTTCGTTTAACCGTGTCGCGACCCAAACACACCACAGCGCCGCCCAACAACAGCACATAAACGTGACGTCGTTATAACCTGATTGGTGGATCGCAAGGACCGCTGAATTCACCATCACCACGAGTGCGGCGATGACTAAATGTTTTTGCTGGCGAGCAAAAATCCCCAAGAGGCAACCACTGCACGAGAGTAAATATGCACAACGCGCGACAGCCTGGCTGCGAAAGAAAGCGGGAAAGAAAGTATCGACCACCGGCAGCAACGCATGGGCTCGGTCGAACAAAATAAACGCCAAAACTTTCAACGTCAACGAAACCAATATCCCAACGAAAACTACTTTCAACAAAGATAACGTATCGCCCTGCCGGCCAAGTTCCGGCATCAACTCCTTCATCGCGGATTCAACATCGCCCCCGTCGGGATTTGAAAGCGCTGTATCGGAACTCGTTTTCCGACGATCATTCATCGCGGCCTCCACGTTCAAAACCGCGTTGGTCCCAATCGGCATTTCCGCGGCCTCGATATTCGAATCGTTGGTCGACGCGATTGACGGTCAATTCATTTGGCTGATCACGGGTAATCTCCCAACGACTGATCAACGCCGTGTCACCGAAAACGGATTCCATTTCGAACATCCCAGCGCGGCCGTTGGCAAAGACATGACGACGGTCGCCGAAGGTGATGAACCGAGCGGGAAAATGATTGATGGCCTCCGCAAGGTAGGACTCCTCATCGGTGTCAAAATACCCCGATTGATCGATTACATTTGAAAACTTAAAACTATTTTCGAAATTGTACATCGACGGCACCGCCTGATGGACGGCCCATTGAGAGTATGAGTCTGAGGCGAGGTGAAACCGTTTCAGCGCGGCTTCTCTCATCGTTTGCGAAAACAAAATTGAGACCGCAGCAACACCAGCGGCGATTAAAAGTGTGAAAACTGCCAACCCTAAAAGGTCGCGTTGCCTGATACTCTCGGTCAAGAAATCCAAACCTCTGTTCATTAGACTCGACCTCGCCAACGTCACATCAAAAAATGAAGATCGAAGCGGCGCCGCTTCGATGACCTACCAAGTTCCATCGGGATTTTGACCTTCTAACCGGACCAAGTTTTGCTGCGGGGCCAATTTATAGGACAGCAATGCTTGCAGTTTCTTGCCTAGGCTGCGAAAATGGCTCAAATTACCTCCCAAGGCCTCACTCAGTCGGGCCCAACTTGACCAACGGCTTATTTAAATGTCAGTCGCCACTCGAAAAGAATTCATCGCCTGCGTGATCAAGAGTAAGGCGGTCTCCGAGAAAAAACTCACCGCGTGGCTGGAGGTCGTAGACGAAGAGGACCCAAAAAAAATTGCCGCGAAATTAGTGCGCGACAAACTTCTGACGGCTTGGCAAGCCAAATTTTTAATCTCCGGCAGGTCCCGATTGAGCGTCGGCAACTACCTGTTGCGGTCTCGAATTTCGCGCGATGAGCTGGGCGACAAATTTGAAGCGATCCACTCCAAACTTAATCGCAAAGTCGTCATTCAGGTTTTCCCCACCAGCATCGCCAAAGATCAAACGCTGTTGAAAAAGCTGTTGAAGAAGCTTCGTCAAATCACGGAGCTCGACCATCCCAACCTCGTCCACATCTACGATGTTGATCAAGAAGGCTCACGCTACTTTCTGGTCACCGAACACGTTGAAGGGACGACCCTCGATCTGATTTCGCCCGTTGATCTTTGCGATTCTGATATCGCAAGTATCATCCATGATATTGGCTCGGGATTGTCGCATGCTCATCAAAGCGCGATTCTGCATGGCAACGTTAGCGCTGAAAATATTATCGTAACCCCTGACGGTAAAGCCGAACTGCAAGGATTTCCTTCGGCGACCTTGACCAGTGAAACGGCCGGGCAAGCCCAAAAGAACACGGCGTCGTATGACTTTTTACGTTTGGCAAAAATCGGATCGACCCTATTAAAAGAGATGCCCAAAGCGTCACGTTCAGAAAACTTTTCAGAGATTGCAGCGATGGTTGTAGGTCTCAAAGACGATGCCAAACGCGATGCCAGCATGACGTGGCTAAAAGAATGGGTGACGTCCAATAGCGCTGAGGGATCGGAATCTTCGGACATCCAACTCCTGCCAGAAGATGACTCGTTCGTTTCCGAAACTTCCTTCGGTGGAGAGGGAGACTTCGATTCACCGCTAGCGCCCGTCCCGCAAACGACTTTGAAGAAAAAGAAGGCTGCCCAACCGCCCGAGCTCGAGGA
>CAYOZV010000208.1:1552-8399 GCA_964408465.1 uncultured Pirellulaceae bacterium | reverse complement strand
CCGAAACCATGTCTCAAATCGAAGGCAACTATGTCGGGCTTGGTGTGGAACTGAAAACGCATGCCAACGAACTTGAGATCGTCAGCGTCATCCCAGGTGGCTCGGCAGACATCGGTGGTTTGATTAAAGGCGATCGCATCAAAGCCGTCGATCGGCAAATGGTCGACGTGGTCGGCAGCGAACGGGCCGCGGACATGTTGCGCGGCACCGAAGGCTCTTTCGTCGCGGTCACCATTGATCGTGGCAACGGTGCCAAAGTTCTGAATCTCGAACGTCGACGAGTCGAAATCCCTAGCGTTGATCAAGTTTCCATCGTGGATGCCCAAAATGGCGTTGGCTATATCCGGCTGACCAATTTTCAAAAAACAACCGCCCGTGACTTCGACGCCGCTCTATGGAAACTGCATCGCAAAGGCATGCGATCGTTGATCGTCGATGTGCGAGGCAATCCTGGTGGCCTGTTGTCCGCTTCGGTGGAAGTCGCCGATCGCTTCGTCACCAATGGCGTTATCGTTTCCACTCGTGGACGCAACACGTTAGAAAACTACACACACCGAGCCAATCTAGAACGGACGTGGCGTGTTCCGTTGGTGGTGCTTGTCGACGAAAATTCGGCCAGTGCCAGTGAGATTTTTGCGGCTGCCATTGGTGATCACAAACGGGGCAAAATCGTGGGCTCTCGAAGCTACGGCAAAGGCAGCGTCCAAGGCATCTTCCCGCTAACGGTCGCCGGCGGTGGCGTTCGACTGACCACCGCGAAATTCTTTTCGCCAACCGGTCGCGCCATCAGCGAAGCCGGCGTCTCTGCAGATTACGAAGTTGTGCAGCAGGGCAAATACGCAGGCGAAGCCAACGAAGATAGCGACGTTGGGTTGCGAATGGGCATTGAAGTCGCTCGCCGCGCCAAACCGCTGGTCATTCGAAACGACGTGCCAACACAACGTCAAGATTTTGAATATCAATCCGTGGCCGGAAGACAATAATCCAGCGGTCGCTATCGGCACCGTCGGCACCAGAGAAGCCTCGGTGCGGGGGATCTGCCCCGTCACGCTTTCTCACAGGCTCTGCTTCAGAACCACCAGCGAAAATGAGACGCAAGGCGGGAGCCTTGCCAGTATCGCGTTCCAAGGCTGAGCCTTGGAACGAGGTTCCCCGCGTCGCGCGCGGTTAAAAGGTCGATCTCATTGGGCGGACAGCAACCCAATAAACGGTGCGATGTCCAGGAAACTAACAACACCGTTGCCATCAATGTCCGCCTCCAGCTGAAAAATGTTACTGGTCAACAGTCCAATGAACGGGGCGATGTCCAGAAAACTGACGACTCCGTCAAGATTCACGTCCCCCAACAAAAATTGCCCGGCGGCTGAATCCACCACAAAGAACAAACTGGCGTTACTGCCCACGACGTTGCCAACGTCATCAAGGAAGTTGCCACTGGTGTCCGGACGCAAGTCAATCGCATAAGTCCCATCGGCCAACCCGGTCGTGTCGATCTCAATCGTCATCCACAACTCTCCATCGGGCGCCGACGCAATGGGTTGAGACAGGTTGGTGTAAAACTGATTGAAGTTGAAACTGCTGCCGCCTCCGGTGATTTCCGTAGTCGAGATACCGAGATTACCTTCACCCAAAAACCCATTATCGGCAGCCGCACCTTCGGAACCGATCGTTACGCTGGAAACCGTGCCGGCGGCGAAATCAAAGTCACCCGTGTTGCCCGCAAATTGATCCGATGATCCAGCGGTCTGACTAAGAAACAGGTCGATCGTTTTATTGGGGCCTGGGCTTCCAGTTTCGGCCACCAGGCCACCGCCGCTATCAACGGAAATGATCACTTCGCCATGCAGTTGTGCGGACACAACGAAAATCCACGTGGCAATCAGCAAGCAAAATTTTCGAATCATCGTAAACCTAAACAGTAAAACTAAGACATCGTGATCAAGGAGGGCACCGCCGCAATTGTCAACACTATCGTTTACGGAACTCGATAGGGCAACACTTGAACGATTTGAATCCGACGATCGTTCACAAACCCAAGCATCAAATCCAACACAAACTAGCGATATTCCTTTTCCTTGCCGCCAACGGACACGTCGGCACTGGTCACCGAAAATCCGAACAGGTTCGTGGGTTCGGTATCTAAATCTAACGTTGAATCGGTGCCCGCGAAGAACTCATCCGCTTGAGCTGTTGTCAGTTCTTGGGCCCCTGACAACGAAGCGGAGGAGGGTGCGATCTCAGGTAGCACAGCCCTCCGGCGGGAGATAATTTCTTCTTGGTTAAAACCGACGGATCTAGCGGCACTAAAATCTTGAGCAACCAACACCGGTTGGGCCAGGGAAGATACCTTCGGCAACGGTTGGATCGCCGCGCTGCTTGCCGGAACCTTAGCAGCAGCTTCGGTCTCAATCGCAGACACTTCCAAAATGGCTTCTACGGCTGGCAGTACCACCGCTTCAGCCAACACGGGCACTTCCGCTTGAATCGGCACCGCTTCGGTCTGCACAGCTGTTACCGGTGCCTTTTCTGTCAACACTTCTTCTTCATCCTGCACCGCCGTAACCGCCGGCTGAGGATTTTCTGCTTCCACGATGATCGGCAACGGCTGTACCGTCACTGCAACGACCGGAATCAAAACCGGTGGCGTGAACATCAGCAAACCGCCGCTGGACGGGTTTAACGTCACACGAACCACGTCAAACGAATTGATGCGGCCATTGCGGTCGACATCAAAAACATCATCGATGCCAACGGTCGACGTTGGCGATTGATTCAACCGCGCGAGAGTCGAATCTGACGAATTGACGCGAATTTGGTTTTGAGCGTTCACCTCGCCGTTGACATCTCCGATCTGATTCCCGATATAAAAAACATCATCCGCCACCAACCCCGTCCGAGCGTTGGCTTTCATCGTCACCTGCAACCACGTGTTTTGAATCACGTTATCCGGCCACGCCAACACAACCTGATCCGGCTGCCCCGCCCCACCGGCGACGACCGAAACCGTCGGCAATGCAATCGCACTCACACCGCTCAGCAACGCCCACTGGCTTGGGTCCGCCGTGTTACCCACGCGGAAATCGAAATCGCTGCTGTCGATCGCCGACGATGCCAATCCTGTCACTTCGATCACCACCCGATTGAGTCCCAAGTAGTAATTGGTAAAGTTCGCCTGCGACGCCGCCTGTCCTGGCAGCAACCCGTCGATACTTGCGGGCACCTCAGTTTCGCTGAACCCGTTGGAGTTGCCGTAACTGACCCCGCGTTTGCTAATGACCGCTCCGTAGTTGATCGCCTCCACCGGCAGCGCCAGTGATACCGACGACGCGCCGCTGTCATCAACGGTCAAAACGGCGTCGAATGTTTGACCGTCGTATTGGACAACCACGTCGTATTGCCCTTTGAACACGTCCGCAGAAAAACTGCCATCGGAAGTAGTACCACGCACGTCGGACCACCAATTACCAAACACCAGATCTTCGTAAGCTTGTCCGTTGGGTTTGGTGCTGAAGTCTAATCGGTAAAGGGCCGCATCGGGTTGGAAGTGGGCCCCTTCCCAGAACCCCCACTGCACGAACTGCGACACGCCCGATTGGCTGAAGGACTGCGTTAGAAAATCCCTCAGATAATCGGCCTGTAACTGTTCGTCTGTTGTCAGCACGTCGAATTCAGTAATTGAAATCGTTTGACCAAACTGAGCATCGTATTGGGTGATCAACCCCTCCAGCACGTCAATGTCGGTAAGGCTACCGGCCGTAAAATGGCTTTGCACACCGATGACATCTAACAGATCTGCTTGATTGAGCAGGCCCAGCCAAGTTTCAAAATCAGCCCGATGTGCGGTGCTGCTGCCGTTGCTGGTGAAGATATTAAAGTCGTTGAGCGTCAGTTGAATGTCGGGATCGAAATCGCGTACACGCTGGAACCAATCCACGAGTACTTGATCGCCCAACACATCCATCACATCGCGATTGGTGAACGGTTCGTTAACGATGTCCCATTCTGTGATCTGACCGTCAAAGGTGTTCAACACGTCGTCAAAACGCGCATTGATTTCGCCACTTAGCCAGTTATTGGCGAAGGTCAGCCCGTTGCTGCTGACCCGCGAATCGTAGCCGTCCCAAACGCTCTGCGGCATTAGCTCTCGACTGGGCCAAATGATGTTGTGACCGCGCACATACAAATCGTTGTCCACCGCAAACTGTACCGCTTCGATTCCGCGGGCCTCATTGCCCAGATACTGTTCCCACTTAAGAGAGTTCTCCACGACGACCGTATTAAACAGGCGGTTGATTTCGTCCTGATATATCTGACCCGTCGACAGGGGATTTGGGACCAGATTACTGTTGAACGCCGAAATGGCGCTGCCGAACAAAAATTCGTGGTCGGTCTGACGAAGGCTGACCACAGCGCCCTCCAGCGCAAGGCCATTGGCGTCGACAACGTTGACCGTCGCGTTAGATTTACGCTGGTCCTGGATGCGCTGGTCCGCATTCGATCGCCAATCGGAATCGGCCTCTCGGCCACCGTAACTGCTTGAGGGCGATTGATTGGGTAACTGGTCCAGCGTCACACTGTTGCCGCCCAATTGCCTCCAAGAAAAATCGGCAATCTGTACCGTTTGCAAACCGAACCCTAGATTGAAAACAGTCGACAGCGCTCCCACGCCGTAGGCTTGAGTGACGGGCACATCAATGGTGTACTTCTGCCACGTTGAGGTCAAATTGATCGTCTGGTTATAAACAATCGAAAAGTTATCGGTCGTGTCCTGAATGAGAAACGTCGTTCGCGGGTTGGCGCCTGAGGTCCATCGGATCGAAAACTCGTACCGCATGGTTTCGCCATTGGGCACCGCAACGGAGTTACTTTCTTGGGCTTGGATTCGCCAGACTTGCGGTGGGACAACGGTCGTTTGAACTTCCAGTGCGGTCGAGAAAGTCTGGCCCGAAACAGGAACGGTTTGGGAGACACCAAATGTGCCACCGATGTTGTTCAAAAACAGATCGTTGCTGGGCGAAAGCGCCGACGAGACCCCATAGTTGACCAGATTGAAATCCGCGAACTGAATCGTCTGCGGCTGAGCCCCCAAGAAAAACCCAAACGCGGCTTCCCCCGCGGCGTAGCTTGCCACCGAAGAAAAAGGTATCTGAACCTTAGACCATTGGCTGGATACGGCCATGCCCTGTTGAAGTGATTTCGTGAATGGTGCACCGTTGACCTCAAAGATGGCCGTAATCAATCCGTCCGTGCTGCCGACCGAACGCACAAAAAATTCGGCGAAGAGCGTTTCGCCTTCGGCAACCGGAGCGTCGATCGTTTGTCGCAGTTGCGAGTTGAAAGGACTCGATTGGTTACCGATGGTCGCTTGGATGACACTGCCAAAGGTTGGATCGGCGACGGTACTGAAATTGCCCCCATAGGAGACAAACGCGGAAAGGTTCGTGCCGTTCCACAACGATGTGCCACCGGCCGGTGCTTCCACATCGTCCAGCAAAACGGCGTTGAATGTACGCTCACTTTTAAAACCGACTTCGTATCGTTGGCTGTGCAACAATTCAATCACAATTGACTCTCGGCCTTCGTTGTCGGCATCGGTCAAGGGAGTAATATCCAGCATCACCGAATCGGAACCTGCGGGAATCGTGACCGAACCCGACAGCGCTTGATAGTCCACGCCGTTGACCGCATCGCCGCTGGTCCGATAGTCCACCACCAGCGCATTGGTGGTGGGACCGGTGCGCGTGATCTGATACGTCGCCGGCTGCGCGGCACTTTCGGTCGCGTTGGCGCTGACGGCAAACCCACGAACTGTCGGTTTCTCCGCCGATAGGTAATCCCCCGAAACAACTTCGATGTTCGGCTGACCGGGTTTTACCCAGCCAACCGAAACATGGTCCGCGCCGGTCGACTCTTTATGCAAGACCTCGATGAAATAGTTCTGCCCCGCCGCCAAGAACACGGGCTCGGATTGCTGAGTTGGGCTGGCCGTCCACTGCCGCAGCCCAGTCGCCGATGCCACCGATGCGATCCGTTGCCGATCGTCTGGGTCGGATGAATTACTGAGCCACAATTCAGCCGATTGATCGCCGGCGATGTAGAACGTGTAGGGACCCGTTTCAGGCGGGTGCAAAAAACCGGCCAACCGAGCACCGTACAAATTGCCGATACTGACCGGCGACTCCAGCGCTGTCAGCGCACCGACGGCGGTGGGTTGGCCAGGAAATTGAGGGCGGCTGGTAAGGTCGCTGACAGCGCTGCCGGTGACGTTGTTGAAACGCTGGAACGAAATTGCACCGCGGTCGCCCGCGAATAGATAATCCCGCGGGATCACCTGTCGGCTCTGGCTGGCGCTGCTCCACTCCAATCGCACCGATGCGTTGCCGGTGTTTTCTCGATACTCCAATTGAATGTCGTATCGCCGACCAGAAATTAGATCGATCGCGCCGCTGGCGTTGGTGAGCGAATCTTCGAAGCTGTCGATCAGTAGCTGCCCGTTGACCCACAGCCGCGCACCATCGTTGGCGACGACGTGGAAGGTGTGAGCCTCGGTAGATTGAGCCTCGACCTGACCGCTCCAGCGCACCGAAAACGAATCCGCGTTGAGGGAACTGTCGGGCGTCCCCGTACCCCAATTGAAATTTACATTGGCGTCTGTCCTGACCAGCGCCGGATTGGTCAAATCGGCCGTATCAAAGTACTGGCCTTGAAGTCCGTTGCCAACGGTCAACATCCTTCTGGGTTCCAGCGTCGCCCACTGGAGATGGCGGTTCGTTTTCACTCGACTGCGGGAGTGAATCTGCGCAGATCGTTTTGAGTTTCTTTTCACGGCGGGCGCTCGTTGAGGAAA
>CAYOZV010000208.1:0-1452 GCA_964408465.1 uncultured Pirellulaceae bacterium | reverse complement strand
AATTACCATCTGGCTCTCGCCAAAACGGCCGTTTTACGGCAACGCCCCAATTTGCGTCTTCAAAAGATTTTCGCACAGCTATAAAATTCTCGCGAAACCGACTTCAGAAGAAGGCCCTTATGAGCGACGTACAGTTCCCGAACTTTGCCAATCAAATTGATCGCCCCACGACAGCCAAAGTTCAAGATTTCCAACGGCAGGGGCGGCTGAAACACATCATCTTTGGCCAACAACTGACCACCCAACTGTTAGAGAAACTCTGTCGCAGTGCCGATACCATCCGGACGATGGCCAAGGACCCCAACGGCAACGCCCAATTGCGAAACCTGTTGGCGGACAAACGCGCCATGCTGTACTTCACACAGCCGTCGACGCGCACGTTTCTTTCGTTCATGGCGGCCTGTCAGATTCTTGGCATCACGTGTAACGAAGTTCGTGACCCCAAAACCTCCTCAGAAGTCAAACGCGAATCGCGCACCGATTCCATCCGCATGTTCAGCAGCTACTTCGACGTGATCATTATGCGATCGCAGATCGAAAAGTTTGCCGAAGTGTGCGCCTATATGATGAACGATCTGGAAGAACAGGAGCAGCGTTCGGTTCCCATCGTTAACGCCGGGGCGGGGTCCGACCAACACCCCACCCAAGCGCTTTTGGACATGTACACCATCTATCGCAGCTTCGATTTTGAGAATCGTTCGGCCCACGCCTCCTCGCCGCTGAACGAACTCAAACGCACCTACCCCGATTTGATTTCCGGTCCACAACGCAAAACGTATTTATTCTGTGGTGACATTTCACGTGGTCGCACCGTCAGATCGTTGGCGATTGTGCTGGCTCAGTATCCCGATGTCCGAATGTTCTTCGTGGCGCCCGATCACCCGACGCTGCGACTGGACCCCCAGTTGAAAGCGTATTTACTCTCCGCCGGCGTCGAGGTTCATGAATTTGACAGCCTCGACGCGCCGATCAATAACCGTTCGATCCTCTCGGAAACGGATTGCTTTTACATGACGCGTATTCAGCGCGAACACAACACGCCCGACGTGGAGGCAGAATTGGCGCGGCTGGATCTCTCCAAATTTCGCCTCTCCATGGACCGCGTCCAGCAGCTAAAAAGTTACGCGGCGATCCTTCACCCGTTCCCGCGTGACGAGGTGGTCGGTGAAATCCCGCCCGAGGTCGACCGCGACCCACGCGCCATGTACTTTCGCCAAGCCCGCAACGGGATGTGGGCTCGGGCGGCGTTGTTGGTGCATCTTTTCGACGCCTCCGAGGATTTGTTCTTCGCCAGCAGCAAAGCATTAGGCCGACTGGTCTAAATGCAACGCCGTTCAATGGACTGTTCTGTTTGGCTCACAGCCATGTCGTCAGTTTAACGATTAGCCGGCAGGCGCCGGTGTTTAGGCGGGGCCAAACGCGGTCGCCTGCCGGCTTGTCGTTAAACGAAAA
>CAYOZV010000207.1:0-8492 GCA_964408465.1 uncultured Pirellulaceae bacterium | reverse complement strand
CCGACACACCTCATTCCAAGGCTCCCGCCTCGGAACGCATTTCGCACAGGCTCCCTCCTGCCGCGGTTTCGGATGGCGGGAGCCATCCCAGTATTGCGTTCCCAGGCGGGAGCCTGGGAACGAGGGGACACAAAACGTAGTGGATCTTGTTAAAGATCCCAGCCCACCTTTACCACGTGAACACCTAGTTCACATCGCCGACGGTAGGGTTGGCTCTCAGCCGACCCAAGCTCCCATCCCCCCGACACACCTCATTCCAAGGCTCCCGCCTCGGAACGCATTTCGCACAGGCTCCCGCCTGCCGCGGTTCCGGATAACGGGAGCCATCCCAGTATTGCGTTCCCAGGCGGGAGCCTGGGAACGAGGCGTTACGGGGGGCTCGCAACTCCCGATTCACTTCGAAGGGAGTTCAGGCTAAAATCCTCGGCTGCCAGGGATCTTTAACAAGATCCACTACGGAAAAACACCACCTCGAAATTTGAAAGCCACACATGAATGCCCCTACTGCGATCGTCCTTGCCGCCGGAAAAGGGACTCGGATGAAGTCCGACCTGCCCAAAGTTCTCTGCCAAGCCAACGGCCGTCCGTTGGTGGAGTACGTTTTGGATTCACTGCGTGCGGCGGGCGTTGAAAAGATCGTTGTCGTGGTGGGATACAAAGCGGACGAAGTCAAGAAGCAGTTGTCCGGCTACGACAACATCGAATACGCGCTTCAGTCTGAGCAGCTGGGCACCGGCCACGCGGTGATGATGTGCAAGGACAACATAAAGGATCACGATGGAGCGGTCGTTGTGGTCGCCGGCGATTCGCCAATGCTGCAGTCGACGTCGATCAAGGCACTGCTGGACGACTTTACTAAATCGCAGCCCGGCTGCATCTTGGGAACGCTGATCCATGAAAATCCGACGGGCCTTGGCCGCATCGTCCGCGACCAAACCGGCAGGTTCACCGGTATCGTGGAAGAAAAAGACGCCACCGACGATCAGAGGCAGATCGACGAGGTGAACATGAGCACCTACGTTTTCGATGGTCAGAAGTTGCTAGGAGCCCTCGACCGACTCACCGCTGAGAACGCTCAAAGCGAATACTACATCACCGACGTACCCACGATTATGATGTCCGACCACGAAGACGTCCGCGCATTGCCAGTCCTCAAACCCATCGAAGCCCTCAGCGTCAACACCGTCGAACATCTGGCGGATGTTGAGGCGGCGATGAAGGCCCAAGAAGCATCTTAGCTTCAGCTTAATTCTTGATCCATTGAATTAATCAGCCGCAACGCGTTAACGTCCGGTTGCTTTGAAAACCGCGGTCAAATTCCTGAGCGGCATGGCGTTGGCCGCTGGTTTGATTGCCACCCTTCACAGACGGCTTCTTCCTGCTTGAGGCTCCCGCGGCTATTACGAGAACCCGCAATTCCGTTTAGTTGCAACTTGATAGCGTATTGGATCTTGTTAAAGATCCTGCGGGGGAGAGGAGCTTCGGGATCTTTAACAAGATCCACTACGCTGGCAAAAACCATCCACGCATTTAAGTTCCTGCACTAGCGCCTTGCGGCTCAGTGTGTCTGATGCAAGAGACATCGCGCAGACGACAACCGGCTGGCATCTCCTAGTATTTTAAAATCAGGGCTAACAAAACTCTTGCGCGAGATTGCAATGGAACAGCAATTCAACGCCGCCTTTTGCAATCGTCTCAACGCCGGATTACAATAGGGAACAACCCAAGAGGAGAATAAGATGAGTTTAGGCGATTCCACTCCTTCAGATAATTCTCAACAAGATATTTCTCAACAAGATATTTCTCAACTAAAGCCCCGCACGCCGTCCCAGATCGGTGACGTCACGTGGGAGGCTGCGATCTTCCTTCCCAAGCAAGGCAAGTGGCGTGATGACGACTTTTTGCGTCTGCACACCAACCGCATGGCCGAGCTATCTAATGGGCGACTGGAGATCTTACCGATGACGACATGGCAACACCAAATGATCGTCCGTTTTTTCATGCGAAGGCTTGAAAAACATTTAGAAATTACTCTGATCGCGGGCGAGGTAATAACAGCCGTTTGGCCGGGAAGACTATTCGAGGGTACCATCCGCGAGCCGGATTTACTGTTCTGTACGCCCGCCAACATTCCTCAACCTCCAGAGGAGTATCCGCGTTCGGCCGATCTCATCTTAGAAGTCGTCAGTAAGGGCGCCGAAGCGCGTCAGCGCGACTACGAAGACAAACGCATCGACTACGCCAAGTCCGGCGTTTCGGAATATTGGATTGTAGATCCGCAAACATCACAAATCACGGTGCTATTTCTGACCAATGGTCAGTACGAAACGGTAGGGGTGTTTGAAAGAAGCCAAACCGCAATCAGCCGCTACCTGCCCGGTTTTGAGATCAATGTGCATGACGCACTCACGGTGGAGCAAGGCCGTAAGAAGTAGCTGTGGCCGTTTCCGTGTTCAGGCACCCAGAAACCATCGCAGCCCTCAGCGGCAATATGTCGAACATCTGGCGGATGTCAAAGCCGCGATGAAAACCAAGAAGCTTTTGAATGTTAACTCGCCGTTAATTCGCTTAACGAATTACGAATCTGATCAGCCGCCACGCATTAGCAAAAACGGTGGGCTTGTATCCGTTGATTGATAGCAGGTCAAGCGTTGAAAATTTAATTTTGATTTGCGGTTTACACCATCAAGTCACCCACAAACAAAGGCGGCTTCACGCGTTAGCGTGAAGCCGCTTCTTTTCATCCGTTAGATATACTTGTTGAACTTTCGCTCTCTGCAGTTCTAGCTACGACGACGTTTCAACGCCGCAAAGCCAACCGAACCCAGCAGCAACACCAATCCACTAGGTTCCGGAATGGCGGCACCTTCTACTTGGATCGAACCCTGATCTACGGTCAGGCCTCCGGGTATGTCTACACTGTTGACCGAAGCGCTGTTGAGTGAAAAACTGAAAAGGCCTGGCTGCGGTGTCGTGATGCCACCCGCAGTTGCACTCGGGCTTGTATTAAAAGCCACGGGCAGAATTGTGCCGGGGCTAACACCTGCATCTACCATGAACTCGATTTGAAACAGGTCGGTAAGAGCCGCCGATAAAGGCAGACCTCCACCGCTATCGTTCAGCCGAAAATCAAAATTCTGTACAGAGAACGAGTCAGCGGCTTCAAAGTTATCCCACGTTGGGACCAACGAAGTAATTGCGCTCGCTCCGGCAAATGAGAACCCGGGAACCGCATCTGTATCGATGTCAAGCGCGAGGTTGTATCCGCTCAGGACACTTGGAGTTGCTGACGTGTCTGAGATCGAAGCGGTAACGATCGCCGTCGATCCCGCACTCACCACTACATCGCTCAACTCAAGAACGACGTCTGCCTGTAGGTCGCGCCCCTGAGCAAACGCGAGCACCATGGCCAAAATAATAGTTAACTTCTTCATTTTAAAATTCCTATACGATTGAAGTACTTCTAAAGGATGTTTGTTAGTTGTTCAAAAATTCAAGTTCATCATCTGCGAACACGTCGATGACGTCTTCCATTGACTCGAAGGCCGAGTCAACGCTGGATTCATTTTGTGCATCAAGGTCAGTGGCTCCGGCCAGTTGCAAACTGTCGGCCCCTTCGCCAGCAGGCTGAGTTTGAGATTCAGCTTCCTGAACAGGTGCCGCCATAACGGGGGCAGCGGTGACGGGTAAAAACGGGATGACAAAATCACCCTGCCGATTCGTAGCCGCAGTAATGTCAGCGTTGTTGATCAGTCCGTCTCCGTTGAGGTCCGAAGCAAATTTGTAGTCAGGTGTGGCGAACAGCCCAGGCAGGATAAATTCTCCCTGTCGATTAACAGCGTCGGTGATATCCGCGTTCTGAACAGTTACGAAGCTAGAGGGAGACATGTCAGAATCGCCTGGTAGAGCTATGAAGGAGTAGCTGGTGTCAACACCGTCGACTCCGCCGCTCTGTAATCCAGTACCGTTGATGCCCAAAGTGACATTGTCTGCCTGGAGCACACCATCAAGATTCAGAATGACAGTGTTTCCACCGGGACCAGCGACCGCCGAAAGGATGCTAGGCGTACCTGTTCCACCGAAGCCCAGCAGCCCAGTCAGACTGAAGTCTGATGCTTGGATCGTGCCGCTGTCAATTGGCGAATCGAATTCGACCACGATCTGATCTACATTGATCCATGGAACCGATTCCATCTGATCGGCTCGACCCGTCAGTTCGTAGCCGAACGTTGAGCCATCTTCGTTTCCATCAACTCGGTCCTTGAACAAGCTGCTCCAGGCCGTGCCGTTAACGTAGACGCCAGCAACTTGAGCGGGTTCCTCATCATTGTCCTCAATGATTACCGTTGCTTCATCGCAATCGCCTTCAGTCACGAACACTTCTGTGACGTTCATGCCCATGTTGTCCAGAATGATCGACTCAACGGCGTCTTGGACCAGCGTCAGCACTACCGTTTCGTCACCCTCGATCAATAGGTCGTCTTCAGGGGTTACGGCGATCACGTCAGTCGTGACGCCCGGCGTAAATACGACATCCTGAAGTTCCTCGAAATCGACTGGATTGTCTGGGCCTAACACTTCGTTAGCAGAACCCGACACAGCGAAGAGAACTCGAATGTCATAAGCAACCGGAGCAGGAATTCCTTGCGGATTAGCGGCGTCAACAGATCCAGGCACAACCAACAGAACTTCAAAGAAGCCATTGTCGTCTGCATCTTGACCCGGTTCACGTGCGTCTCGGATCGCTTTGACGATGATCTCTGCCTGATCGTTGTCGGTGATCGTGGTCACACCACCGGTTGGTGTTCCAATACCAATCGCGGCGTTGCCCGCGGTAACCATACCGATCTGAAGGTCCACGTCTTCGGTCAATTCGACGACCACGTCATCGTTGACTCGAAGTTCAACCGTCATCGAAGTCGTTCCAGCGGGAATCGTGAACGTGTTGCCCATGACCTCAGCCCCATCCAAGAAGATGGTGTAATCATCTTGAAGGTGCCCCAGCGAACCAGGAACAACATCAGTATTACGGATCGCAGATCCAATATTAGTGAAGTCGACCGTGGTGTCGGTGCTGCTTGGGTTGGTAAGTGCCAATGTGTAAACACCGTCCACAGGTCCTGTTTCGGACGCAGCCGTCGTGTTGGGCGTCAAGGTTAAAAGGGCCGTGTCATCGTCAGAAATTTCAACCGTCGCAACTGCGGTGCCAATTGAAATGTCCGCATCGCCGTCAGTGACGCCGGTTAGCGTAACAACGACGTCTTCGGTCAATTCGATTATCGAATCGTCTATCACAAGAACATCTATCGTCGCCGAAATTGCTCCAGCGGGGATCGTTACCGTTCCAGAAAGCGCTGTATAGTCAGAGCCTGCAACAGCGACTCCACCAACAGAGTATGCAACGGTCGTCGCGGTGCTTGATGGATTCGACAGCGTAACTGTGAATTGTCCATTGGTTCCTGGTTCGGACGCCTGTGTTGTCGCGGCGATTGAAACCGTCTGGTTCAACTCGTCGTCCAGAACATCAACAGTTGCCATGTCGGCCGCAGGATCAATCGTCGCCAACGATCCACTTACACCGGTCAACGTGATGATCACGTTTTCGGTCGGTTCGATGATCATGTCATCAATCACGAGGACGTCGATGTCTGCCGAAGTCTCTCCGGCGAGAATTGTAACCGATCCCGTAAGCGCGGTGTAATCATCGGTGCCCGGCACTGAACCAGGTGTCGCCGATCCAGCAATCGAGTAAGTGATCACAGTCGGAGTGCTTGCTGGCGTAGACATGGTTACTGTGAACTTACCATCAACATTTGGCTCCGAAGCATCATCGACCGCAGCGATCGAGATCAAGCTGGTCTCATCGTCCGCAATCGTCACGGTCGCAGAATTGGCCGCTCCGACAGAGATCTGTGGGTCAACACCGGTCACTGATGTCAGCGTGACGACAACATCTTCGGTGCCCTCAAGGATTCCATCGTCAAGAACCAGAACGTCGATCGGTGCCGACAATGAAAATGCCGGAATCGTTACCGTTCCCGTGAGAGCGGTATAGTCATCTCCGGCGGTTGCAGAACCGGCGACGGTGTAAGCAACCGTCGTGTCGGTGCTTGATTCGGCTGATAACGTGACAGTGAACTGTCCATTGTTACTTGGTTCAGATCCGTTTGTTGTCGCCGCGATTGAAACTTCTGCGGTGTCCGCATCATCGTTGATAATGACGGTTGCTTCGTTAGTTCCAAGGCTGATTTGAGCATCGCCAACGAAGCTGTCGATGGTCATCACGACGTCTTCGTTGAGTTCGACAATTGCATCGCCGATGGGTCGAACTTCGATGGTGACCATCATGACGCCGTCTTCGATCGTGATGTCATTGCCTGTGATCAGGTTTCCATCTGCGTCGTACAAGTCGTAGTCCGTTCCGCGGACCGCGTCACCATCAACACTGAAGGTGACCACGGTGTCGGTGCTGCTGAGGGCATCCAGAGCGATCTTGAATTCGCCGCTGGTTGGAGCATTTTCATCAGCGTTAGGCATCGTTGCCGAAATTGACAGTTCGGCGGTGTCTGCATCGTCGTTAATGACGACGGTTGCTTCGTCCATCGCTCCGATGTCGATTTGATCATCGCCGTCGATATCGGTAAGGGTCAGGATGACATCTTCGTTAAGTTCAACGATGGCGTCGCCGATTGGACGAACTTCGATGGTGACCATCATGTCACCAGCCGGGATCGTGATCGTGTTGCCGCTGATCAAGTTTCCAGCCGAATCGTACAAATCGTAATCGGTTCCCCGAACGGCTTCACCATCGAGGCTGAAGGTGAGTTCAGTATCGGTGCTGCTTACAGATAGACCGCTCGCCGCATCGAATGTGACCTTGAATTCGCCGCTGGTCGGAACGTTTTCGTCAGCATTGGGCATCGTCGCTTGAACAATCACCTGGGCGGTGTCGTCATCGTCATTGATGGTGATGTCGCCTTCCATCAACATGACCTGCGTTGCCGCTAGGTTCGAAACTGAGCCAGGGGCAAATGGGTTAACCGTCTGCAGATTGCTGAAGCCCAAGTTGACCGTTTCATTAGCTTCCACAATGTTGTCATTTATCGTGGTGATTTCAAGCATGCGAGTCTCAGGCGTTAGCCCTTGGCCCGCTGAGAAAGTAACCGTCTGCGTACTGTCATAAGTGTAGTCTGCAGGAACCGTTGGGGCGGTGTCAGCATCGCCGCCATTGGACTGAAGCAGATCGACCACATTGGCCGAGATGTTAACGCCAGGAGCAATTTGAGCTGGGCCCGATGACGTGCCACCCAAGCTGCTATCGGCCGATGTTGTCAAGACAACATTGAACATCTGCGACTGAGCCATTCCGTTGTCTTCATTGACGGTAGTTGGAGTGACTGTGATGATCGCTTTGTCATTGTCAATGATGATGTGCTGCGTGTCAGAGGCTTGATCGTTGTCACCGTCAACATCTCCAACTGAAAGCACGTTGGTCAGGTTGTTCAGCCTTAATCCGAAATCTTCCGCACCTTCAATTAAGGCGTCGTTATTGATCGTTAGGACCGGATCGAGTGTACTTGTGGTTAGGGATTCGCCGAACTGGTCGACTTCAGTCAAATCAAACACGCCATTTCCTAAGCCGCCGTCAGCAACCGCAGAGTAATTCAACGCCGGAACCGTAAATGTCGCAACAGCCAGTGAGTCGCCCAATGTGAAGTCACCTTGTGTGAACATGGTGGATCCATTGGCTGCAACCAAGTTTCCGGAGAGGAACTGAATCGCGACTGTACGCTCCTGAACCGTCGTTCCGGTCAGATCACCAGTGACGATCAGAGTCGGTGTATCCGAAACGGTGCCTTCGTCGTTAAGTCCATCGCCGTTGGGGTCATCCTCGAATAGGTCCGTCGTTTCGCCTGACTCTCCTTCTTCGGTCGAGTTGAACTCAAATTCGATGAAGGCTTCATCGTTGTTGATGATCGCTTCGCCGATGTTGTCGGAGATGTTGACCTGAGCAAATCCATTGGTGTCGTCCCCGTCGGCTCCAGGGCCGCCGGTCAGCGAATCCAAGTCGCCCGCGTTTCCGTCGTAAGTCGGATCAGACAGCTCAATGAAGAAGTTCTCGTCCAGTTCAATGATGTTATCACCAACAACGGTCACATCGAAGGTCGCCGTCATAGTTCCCGAGGTTGGGTCAGGAGTAAACGTGACAACTTGCGAATTGGCAACATAGTCGTTGTTTGCGGTCGTAGCACCACCAAGTGCGACACCACCGGTGCCATCAAGGGTCGTGACCAGTACCTGAACCGGTTTGTCGGCGATTTTGTCTGCCTCAAGTGTGAACGTGACCGTTGTGAAGGCGCCGGCATCCGGTTCCTGAACAGTAACATCACCCAAGTCAACGCCGTTTTGGTCAACCACAGTAATGTTGGCCGTGTCATCATTTAGAATCGTGCCAACACCGGTGTCATCGCCGATGGTGACTTTGGTCGAGT
>CAYOZV010000206.1:0-8568 GCA_964408465.1 uncultured Pirellulaceae bacterium | reverse complement strand
CGGTTGATGATGGATCGGTTAATGGCAATGCAGGATCTTTAACAAGATCCACTACGAACGTCCTGCATCCTTCGACCTGGAACCTTCACTTGCCCGCGGGAAACGGATTGACAGCAGCTATCCTGAACAAACGCGGGGAAAACCCGCAAAACATGGGCCCAAACCCAATTCCCCCTGTGCAGATCACCGGACGTCAATTAAGATCCGCGAGTTTGCAACTTGCCGAAGAGATTCTTTTGAAGACTTTTGCTGAACTCGACCTTCCCGAGCCGATCCAACGGGCTCTGGCCGAAGAAAATTATCAGATCCCGACGCCGATCCAGGCTCAAACGATCCCCGCCGCCATCGAGGGCCGCGACGTTCTAGGATGTGCTCAAACAGGCACCGGAAAAACGGCCGCGTTCGCGCTGCCGATCCTTGACTACCTTTACCACCAGAATCGCAAAGCGCGAAAGCATCACCCCAACGCGCTGATCCTCGCGCCGACGCGCGAACTGGCGATTCAGATTGGCGATAGCTTCAAGACCTACGGGCGCTATGCCCAACTGAAACAAACGCTGGTCTACGGCGGAGTAGGGCAGGGCAACCAAGTCAAAGCGATGGAACACGGCGTGCATATCCTGATCGCCACGCCCGGCCGTTTGTTGGACCTCATGAATCAAGGCGTCATCAAACTCTCTCAGCTGGAAATCTTTGTACTCGATGAAGCCGACCGCATGATGGATATGGGTTTCCTCCCAGACCTCAAACGCATCATCAGCCAACTGCCAGAGAAACGCCAATCGCTGTTCTTCTCAGCCACCATCGCACCCAACATCGTCGAACTCTCAAAAAAACTGCTATATAAACCAATCAGCGTTAACGTGACGCCCAAGTCACGCAGCGTCGACCGGATTGAACAACGCGTTTTGTTCGTCGAGAAAAGCAAGAAGCAGAAAACGCTCGAATATCTGCTTGATGACCATGACGTCGGTCGCGCGATCGTGTTCACACGCACCAAACGAATGGCCAACACCGTGTCGACACGATTGGGCAAGGCCGGCATCAAAGCGGCCGCCATTCACGGCAATAAATCTCAAAACGCGCGACAACGAGCGCTCGATGCGTTTCGCAAGAATCACCTCAAGGTCTTGGTCGCCACCGATGTCGCCGCCCGCGGCATTGACATTGACGGGGTGACGCACGTTTTCAACTATGATTTACCCAACGAACCCGAAAGCTACGTCCACCGAATCGGACGAACAGGTCGGGCGGGCGCCGAAGGCATGGCCATCTCGTTTTGCACCGCTGATGATCGCGGCGATTTAAAAGCCATCGAAAAACTGATCGAACAAAAGGTCCCCGTCGATCCCGATTACCCGATGCCGGCCTATTCAGAATCCGCGCCAAGCAGAAACCCATCCAAAGGGTCGCGTCGTCGTCGCCCGCCTCAACGATCGGGCCCGCGCGCGGCAAAACAAGGGGGTTCAACCTCCGGAGGATCGAGATCCGGCGACCGCTCAAGGTCCGGCGGTTCCAAAAGCGCTAACGCCAGCGGCACCAACTCAGGCCGTTCGCGCCGTCGTCGAGGCGGCGGAAGCGGTGGCAAAAGTGGCGGCGGCAGGGCTCAGGGAAATTCCGGCCGGCGATAGCAAAAAACGGTTGCCCTTGATTGACCGAAAATATTGCCCTTGGTGTAAAAGCCGTGAATCCACTTAAACGCTGGACCCCACCACCGTCGCCCTAAAGGGATCCGGGATACGAGATACCGAATTTTGCCTTTTCCAATCGAACCGGCACGGCTAAAATGATCTTCAACGAGCGCTCGCTGATCGAGGATTAAAGTGACGCGCGAGCCAGTTTTATGCCGGGGAAAAAAATGTCCGAAGAAGATTCAATTGCCGTCGCCGAACCCGTCGCTGTCGTGACGCCTGAAAAAGACCGCAAACAGAAAAATAAAAAGCAGCCGCGCTACAACGTCGTGCTTTGGGACGACGACGATCACTCCTACCAGTATGTCGTAGCGATGATGAAGTTATTGTTTGCCCACGGATTAGAAAAAGGTTTTGAGATCGCCAAAACCGTTGATGCCGACGGCAAAGCAATCTGCCTGACCACGACGCGCGAACATGCCGAACTCAAACGTGACCAGATCCATGCCTTCGGCAAGGACGAATTGATCGCACGCTGCAAAGGTTCCATGTCCGCGTCGATTGAACCGGTACCCGAAGGGTAAGATGTAGCGGTCGGCCCAAGCCGCTCGGTAACGCACCCAAACCCGAGGGCTTGCGCCCTGCGGCTAAGAACTCCATCAAACAGAAAATTTCACGTGTCGGCAAAACTGAAAACTTACACCCTCGGTTGTAAGGTCAACCAATACGAAACTCAGTTTGTCCGTGAAGGACTCATTGGCGTTGGCTACACCGATGCCGATAAAAACATACCGGCCGATTTGTGTATCATCAACACCTGCACGATCACCGGCGAAGGCGATTCCAAAAGCCGCCAGATCATCCGGAAGATGAACCGCGAAAATCCAGACGCCCGTCTGGTCGTGATGGGTTGCTACGCCACCCGCGCACCAGGTGAAGTCGCCGCACTTCCCGGTGTCGCCGAAGTCATCACCGATAAACGCGAACTGCCGGACTTGCTTGGCCGGTTTGGTGTACGCGACATTCCCAACGGCATCTCGGGCTTGGATGGACGCCACCGGGCCTACGTGAAAGTGCAGGACGGGTGTTTGCTCAAATGCAGTTACTGCATCATCCCCACCGTCCGCCCTCAGATGTCCAGCCGCCCCCAAGCGGAGATCATCGAAGAGGTCCGCCGCTTGGTCGCTAACGGTTACCGAGAGGTCATCCTCACCGGCATCCATCTTGGCCACTACGGAGTCGATTTCAATCGCGGCAAACCAAAAACAGATTGGGTGCGACTGTCTTCGCTGGTGAGAGAAATTTGTTCGATCGGAGATGGGTTTCGCGTACGCCTTTCCAGCATCGAAGCCACCGAAGTCACTCGCGAGTTAATCGAAGTGATGCAGGATCATGGCGATCAAGTCTGCCCACACCTGCACGTCTGCCTGCAAAGCGGCAGCGACCGCATCCTGCGAAAAATGAAACGAAGGTGGACTCGAAAACACATCATCGACCGCTGCCATCATGTAAAAGAACAGCTCGCGTTACCTGCGTTCTCGACGGATTTGATCGTCGGGTTTCCCGGTGAAACGGAAGCCGATTTTGAGGATTCGCTGGACGCATGTCGTCAGATTGGTTTTTCAAAAATCCACATGTTTCCCTTCAGCCCACGTAAAACGACGCCGGCAGCAGAGATGGAAAACCAGATTCCCAAATCTGTAAAACAACAGCGGGGTAGGGTGGTCCAGCAATTGGAAGCCGAACTGCGATCGGAATACTTCGGTTCATTGGTGAACCAAGAACTGCAATTGCTTGTCGAAGACGTCGATGCCGAGGGCGTCGCGCGGGGGACCAGCTGCCGCTACGCCAACGTTACCGTCGCCGGCGGACAGTTAAAAGACAACGAACTAACCACCGTACGAGTCGTCAGCAACCAAGGCGATCATGTCATAGCCGTTAAGGCATAGTACAGTCGCCGTCTCGGCTACTAAAAAAAGCACCTCCCTTAAACAATTTGACACGCCGGCAAAAACTAAAGTGGGTTAAAGACGAATCAAACAGATTTGAATCAACAGCAAATAGCAAATAGCGTTTAGCCGTGAAACGACGGGAATAGCATCGGCTAAAGCAGCTGGGACAGCAGCTTTACGATTCACGTGCCGCAAAGAAAATCATGCAAATCTATCTCAACGGCAAACGCACCGACGCCAGCAACGCGACCATCTCGGCGTTCGACCTTGGATTCACCATGGGCGTCACCGTCACCGAACAAATTCGCACCTTCGCGCGACAAACGCCACTGCTGGACCGGCACCTCGACCGTTTCTTTGGCGGATTAAAAATCATCGGGCTCACTCTTTCGATAGAACGTGCCGAATTGGAATCGCAAATCGCCGATCTGATCAAACTCAACGGACGGCTTCTGTCGGCAACCGACGAATTGGGGATCGGCGTCTGTGCAACGCCAGGAATCGCATCGGCGTACGGTCAAACCAACGCCGGTCCTACTATCTTGGTTTATACCTATCCACTGATCGCAGATAAGATGTGCGAGGCCTTCGAGACGGGCATCCGCCTCACTTCGGTGACCACCCAAGAAATTGCTGCCCAATCGCTTCCCAAAGAACTCAAGTGCCGTAGCCGAATGCACTATTACTTGGCCGAACAAGAAGCCAAGGCAATTGATCCCAATTCCCGAGCGCTACTCAACAGCGCCGACGGTTTTATCGCCGAAGGTACAACGGCGTCCGTGGTGATGGTCAACAACGGACAAATCGTGGCACCGATCCAAAAGACTATTCTCAGCAGCGTAACCCTTGGCTACGCTATCGAACTGGCAGGCGATCTGGATATCCCGGTCCACCGCCGCAACATCGCCGCCGCAGAATTAGAAAATGCCGACGAAGTACTTTGGCTGACAACACCCGCGGGCATCATCCCGGTGACTCACGTCAACCAAAATCTCATCGGCAACGGTGTACCGGGGAAAACCACCAAAACGCTGGTGAACGCTTGGACCGATAGCCTGACCAAAACGTAGAGTCGTAGAGTCGGCGTTGCCATCAAAGATGGCAACTAAAATCTACCGGGTGGGCGATGCCACCGGACCGGCAAAACTAAAAGATCCCTAGTTGATCCCGCGCGTCGTCGGTCATCATATCCTGCGTCCAAGGTGGATCCATGACGACTTTGACTTCGACTTCGTCCACCGAGTCAATTTCACTAGCGTACTTTTTTGTCTCCGCAACCAGTTGGGGGCCGGCGGGACACATCGGGCTGGTCATGGTCATTTCGATATTGACGTTGTACCGATCGTCTGCGCCTTCTTGGGGCAGCACGTCGACAACGTAAATTAAACCAAGATCAACGATGTTCACGAACAGTTCAGGATCGATCACTTGCTTCAGTGCTTCTCGGACGTGATCTTCATGCAGTGCCATGATGAAAACTCTCTCTACTAATAAAACAGTGTTTTTGACTACTCAGTTATTTTAACCTGAATTGTGTCGCCGTCTACTTTGGTTTCATGAGCCACCGTGGCTTGCGTTGCCGGCATGCAGGTCACGCTGCCGCAACGCACATCGAATTTTGCGCCGTGGCGAGGACAAGCGATTTCGAAACCCTCAAAATCACCGTCGCTGAGCGTCCCCCCGTCGTGGGTGCAAACATCGTCAATGCAAAAATAGCTGTCGCCGACTTGAAATAATATCACTAGCCGCTCGTCGACTTCGACCAACAACTTCCCACCGTCGGTGATCTCCGACTTCTTGGCAGCATCAAAGAATTGACTCATTGCATCTCTTTCGCCCTGAAGGCATCGCTAAATGTGTATTTTGGGGGCAACCACCGGGGCTCTGTCTTATCTGAGCCTCAAACTCGGCAGCCGTATAACTCAAAAGGCTAACGTTTTCCGATTAAAACACCAGTGGTTAATCGGCCGGCAAACTTCCGCGGCGACAAACGGCTCATGCCACCCCCACGCTGATGTGCAAAAGCGGCGTGCTGATCAAGACCGACTTCGGCCGTGTCGGCTGATTCTAGAGACATCTTGCCAGCGCCAGCATGTGATGCCTAATCGAATCTCCAGCCGCGCAAAATTGCCGCCTCCAGCCCGGTCAAAGACTCGCCATCGCTACAGTTTCAGATAAGGTTTTCCGATTGGCGAAACCTGCCTGCCTTTTCCTATTCTGATCGCCACACCCCTACTGCCGGTTGTTCCGGTTTTGGCTGTGGAATTTCAAAGTCCGATGAACAGGGTTGTGTAGGTCGATACTTCTATCGGAACCGTGCCGGTTGTTGCACGGGAAGTGATCGTCGATCCCCTCGTGCGATCCTATGGACACCCCACTTCGGTAAAAGCAATGCGTCTAAAACTTCAAAGCGTAATCGCCCTCGGCATTTCAACGGTCATCTTCAGCGGCTGCACCTCCAGCGGCGGCGGTTTCCTAAATTTGGGTATCGGAGATGCGTTGAGGAAGTCAAATATCTGTGCTTTCAAAAACAAAATCAAATACACCAAGACTCCCATTGGCAACACGGGACTCTCTCTACCAACCTTTGGTAATTCACCGGTCGTCGCCTCGGCACCAATCCAGGTCGACAGCTACGTGACTCAACAACCGGATCCGATGATCACGCAAAACACGATGTCGTCGCCGGCGTCAGATTGCGGATGCAACAGCGATGCGGGCACCATTGTCAGCACCGAGCGATTTTTCATGCCCCAGCCGAATCAGGTCGGCAGCGCATCAACCGAACAGCCATCGAGCGAAATCATAGTGCCACCGGTTGTTACAGCACCTGCCATGATGGCTCTACCGACCAAGGCCCCCACGGCAAAGGAACTACCGAAAGTCAATCCGTTGCCAATGGAGGATAGCAGTCTAGAAATTGGCCCTGAGAAGACTAACAATTTTGACAATCTTGACACCGAAGGCACGCTGGAACCTCTGGGGCAGCTTGAAACGGAAGACGTTTACGAATTCGACAGTCCTGAAGAAATCGCCGACGAGCGACACGGCATGGATCAGAGCATTTTCGAAGAAGCGGAGCTGACAAAGCGCACGAAATTTCGATTCGATTCGGAGCGGAATTCAACGCAGGCCAGCCCTGCAGCGGCCGACCAAAAGTCGAAGATGCTGACACTGCATGCGCGCCCCGCCCAATCGCACAACGTGTTCAAACAGGGGGCGATGAAGCCAACTACTCAGAAAACGGTACAGGCCAGCCACAAACCTTACTACCGGCAACAAAACGCGCTTCGCCAGCAACCCGCCCCGTTGGACGACCGCAGTTACCGACAAGCCAGAAACACCCAGCAGCAAATCAAGTTCAAGCCGCTGCCGCCAGTTTCCCAGACGGCTCCGGCGCAGGTTTTAACTCCAAAGACGAAGTTGGTCCCATTGCCAAAATCAAAGACCAATCTCGACATCAAAAGCGATGCCACCAATAACAGCACTCGCACCGCAGAATCCACCAACAATCAAACGGTAAACGCGGCCCCCCGCATTCCAATCTTGCGAGCCACGACGGTTTCATCGGCCTCTATTTTGTCTTTGAAAAATTTGGCGAATGTGATCGACGAAAAGCGAGCCCAGAAGGACTTCTACGAGACCAACCGCCATACAGCCCAGGACACCACCGCCCCCTCGGTTGAACAGCGGTAGACCGGCGTTCAACATTGGCAACGGGACTAAACATTTCTTCGTCTTCTCAAAAAGTTATTTTACTGGACGCGGTTTCGACGTTGATCGAAACACATCCCAGCGTCATCGAGGTCTACCATCAGGTCGGGCTGAATTTTGGATCTTCGCTAGAACAACACGACGTCCGGCGGCGATTCAAGGCGGCACGGCGCGAACTGTTCGCGGTTGACACTTCTGCCAATGACCAGATCGAAGGCGCGCTGATATCCAGCGACGCGATCGAGCGCGAGTTATGGCGACGATTCATCGAATTCGTTTTCCACGACCTTCCGGACACGACGGACTTGTTTCACGCTTTGTGGGACTTCTTCGCCGATGCGGACAACTGGCGAGTCTACCCCGATGCAGTCGCGTGCCTTGCTCAACTGAAACGGCAGGGTCACTACGTCGCGATCGCGTCTAACTTCGACAGTCGGCTGATACCTATCGTTGGCTATTTCGAAGATTTGTCAGCGTTGGACAATGTCTTCTGTTCGGCCGGCGTTGGATTCCGCAAACCCGATCCTGCGTTTTACCGGCGGGTGATAGCTAGAGTCAGCCGAGAACTTGGGGCGGGTGTGCCCATTGGCGACATTATATTCGTTGGCGACTGTATCGAAAATGACTTTTGGGGTCCGCGCCGAATGGGCTGGTCCGCATTTTGGCTGGACCGGCGACAACCGCGCGACCAACCAAAGGGTACCGAGGGCTGTCCCCAATCGTGCCGCATCGTGTCCCTTGAGCAGCTCCCCGACGTATTGAAGTAGTGGATCTTGTTAAAAATCCGGCAGAGCGAACAAACGCGACCAAGAGATAAAGCAACGTTTGTTCTGTAAATTTCTCGGCGATCGGCTTCGAGCTTAGTTTTCAAAAAATTTCTCCCCCATAACGTAGTGGATCTTTTTAAAAGATCTCCAAACACCATCAACCAACGGGACTTCTATCTTCGTTTACCTGATGATTCAAAAAACGGATTGGTCTTTTTGAAACTGGGATGTATAATTCCTTGTTCAGTTGAGCGGCGATACGAATCCATGTTTTTGGCATGGGTTAGAGTCGTTCGATTGATTTTTTAACCGGGGGCGAATTGGAATCGACCGGATCGTTGTAAGCGAAGATGGCGTGTCGTAGCTGGTCAGAGGGCTACGTAAAAATCTGACCAAAACCTTTATTTGCAGAAGATAACTCTTTCGCAATGGCTGCCTAGAAATAGGCTGCCCCGGCTGATAGGTTTCGCTGGAGAGCCTTGAATGCTGGTCACCAATTCCAGA
>CAYOZV010000205.1:0-8622 GCA_964408465.1 uncultured Pirellulaceae bacterium | reverse complement strand
CTGAAACTGAAGGGCGATTCGGCTAAGAGCCAAATCTACGGTTCGTGTTCGACGCTTCACCCATCTTAAGTGAGTCCATTGGGCTGATGGCGGGTTGTGATTGGCGGCAGTAATCACCGGCGGCCAACTAGGGTGCTCTTGCGGTAGGTGGCCTGCCGAAAAGCTAAACTGTCTTCTAGGGCGTGAGTTCCGGTACTTGATAGGGGGCGCGGTCTTTTCTGCGGAGCAATTGGTTTGCCGCGGCGAAGTTTTCGCCAGCGGTGAATTGCTCGATCGAGGAATCGAAGGTCAACGATGATCCCAGTTGCCATGGCGTCTCGCTTCGATCCACTTCCCATAAATCCAACTGATCACAAAACCGATCGAAGCATTCCTTGGTGAGCGCGTTGTCGCCAAGTGCCTTGGCGACCTGTTCGTCATTGGCAGCGGTGCCTGATAAAAGCGCGATGTTTGCCAGATGGGACATGCATGAAGAGTAAAACGCCGTTTCTAAAGTCGATCGAATGCTGCTGGGGTCGTTGTTGCGGGCAGCATCGACAAAGTTCTGGTAATGATCGTCGCCGCCTTCAAAGCGGTGGACAACCTTGCCGTCACTGTCGGTGATGCGGCCTCCGAACCTGCCGCCGCGGTATTCGCCGCTGTCCATGGTGACAATAATGTTGGGCATGGATTGTTGTCCGTAGGCTCCAACAAATTTTTCGGCTTTACTTTTCTGATACAGGTTGCGGACTTCAAAAATGACGGGGATACCATTTCCGTAGTCGAATAACGCGCACTGCATGTTGGGCGTATTGCCTCCATCATCCCATGCAAAACGTCCGCCGAAACTTTGAATCGTTTTGGGGTGACGCATCAGATCTCCCAAGGCGTATTGAACCAAGTCCATTTCGTGGGGGCCTTGATTGCCCATGTCCCCGTTGCCGGTGTTGAAATCCCAGTGCCAATCGTAATGAAGATTGGGGCGCTTAATGGGCAACTCCGCCGCCGGTCCCAGCCACAGGTCGTAGTTGACACTCGCCGGCGGCGTGATGGGCTGTTCACTTTTGCCGATGCTTTTGCGATTGCGATAACACAGACCGCGGACCTGCTTGATGGCTCCAAATTTCCCGCTGTGGATTATCGACATGGCTTCGACAATTCCTTTGACGGAACGGTTTTGGAAACCGGCAGCGCAAACTACGTCGGTTTGCTTTTGTGCATGAAGCATTTGCCGGCCTTCCCAAAGCGTATGGCAGACAGGTTTTTCCACGTAAACATGTTTGCCAGCCTGCATGGCATGGATCGCCATCAACGAATGCCAGTGGTTGGGCGTGGCAATCGTGACGGCGTCGATGTCATCGCTGGCCAGAAGTTCTCGGTAGTCATTGAACCGCGCGACCTTCGTGCCCGAGGTCTTTTCAAATTCTTCTGCCGTGTTGTTGACGTGGTCTTGATCCACATCGCAGAAAGCAACAAGGCTCACGCCCGTACATTCGGAGAACACTTTGATGTGCTGTTTGCCGCGGCCGCCGACTCCGATGACAGCTAGGCGGAGGGCGCTGTTTTTTTCTGAAGGAACTTTTGTGTCTGCGGCGAGCCCCGTGCCGAGTCCGGTTCCCAAACCGAAAGCAACCGCAGTCGTTCCGGAAGTTTTAAGGAGATTACGTCGAGTGGTTTTGCGCATAAATTTCTTTTGCCTTGTTTGTGAAAGGTAACGTAACACAATTGCCAACGCACTCTTGGAGAGAATTGAACCTCCGGCACCTGTTTGGAGCGTGGCCCCAACAGCACCCCTTCGCCACGATTATACAGCATGCCTTTCCTGATTTTGTCAGGGGAGCATTTGAGAATTCGGAGAAACGCAAGGAATCCAAAAACGGAGTCAATGAATCTGAGCGGGTACTCGTTATCTTCAACTGGTAAGAAGTAGTTCAAGGTCGCTGGCAAGAAAAAAATCATGAAGAACGCCACAAGAATTTGACGAGCGGGGAGACACTGGCGAATTGATCAGTCTGGCTCGGCGAGCTTCGTTGGAAACGGGTGATCCATGTTTGGCCGAAATGGCTGACGTTGACGGCGAAGATTAGCACCGCGTTATCGCTCAGTCTTTGGAGCACGCGATCGCGGGTGTGCTTAGCCGCTATCGTGGGAAAGACGCAGTCGAACGACAGCTTGTGTTGGTGGATCGCATCGTCGATGTCGTCGCGGTGGCTACCTTCTCGCAAATGAGCGTCGATTTTGATCATCAGACCAAGGACATTGTTGCGCCAGCCTTGTTCGATGGTTTGCTGCATGAACCAGACGCGTTCGGGCAGGCTCTTGATCTTCTCATTCAGTAGGGCGTGATGTCCCCAAGGAACCCGCCAGATGATCGAGTCGCGTAGTTGTGCCACAGGCTGTGGCACAACTTCGTTGGGCTTCGGAAAGGTTCGGTAAAACGCCAACATTCGTTTCAAATTTCGTTCCGAACCCCCCTTCACTTCTGGCACTGCGTTGACGATGTCGTTCGAAAGGAACGGAATTACCGCAGTGCCGTAACCCTCCAGGTTTTGTAGGTCCGCGACCATCGCCCCGATGTCCCAGTAGAGCTGCGACAATTGAACATTGACGGCTAACAACGCCGCTGGCTGCCCTTGCTGGATGCGGCTCTTTACGTCCTCTAACAACAGGTTGTAGTTGAAATTTGCAACCTCCTTGTTCATCTTTTATCACCAATATCCTCGATGTAGACGCGCGTTGCTGGCCCGCGCAAAAAGACGCATTAACTCCGCGGAGCACTTGTAGGTGCGGAGCGCCATGTTTTCGACAGGTCTGCCGTACGTTGGAAATACTCCTGGAGTCTTAATCGTTTCAGCAAACAGCAGCCTCGCTGTTAAAAGTGTCGACGCCGCACTGAATAGCCAGACAATTTTTAACGGAGTCTTGTGTTGGTCGGGGCTGTTCATGCGCTCTCGCTAAATTTCCCAATCGTCGCGCAAAACCTTAGTGCCCATTGTTCAACGCAACAGATTTTCAGTCGTTCGCCAACACGGCGTGGAATTTGATTTCTGCCAAATGACGCTTGGTTCATCAATCTTTATTCGCTGAGACTGTCCGAAAGCAACATTCCCTTGATCGCAACGTTCTGCCGCCAGGCTTGCTGTAGTTGTTGCAAGTAACTCAGGTTAATCTGGGAATACGTGCGCTGGGCTGTCAGTAGCTGCAGGAAGTCGATCTCGCCTTCTTTGTAGCCCATGGTAATCAAATCCAAAGTCTGTTTGGATTTGGGAATAATCTCCGAATCATAGGCGTCCACCTGAAGCTTGGCATCGAGATAGCTTTCGTAAGCATCCGCTAAACGTTGACGTAGGTCGAGTGCTTTCTTCTCGGCCCGTCGCTGGGCGGCGATGATTTGATGCCGCGCCTGATGGATTGCACCTTGGTTTTGATTGAGTGTTGGGATGGGTATTCCCACCTGAAATCCCCCAACCACATTATCGCTGACCGTGTCGTACTGGATCGTTGTTTGCCAAGTCACATTGGGAATTGGTTCCACGATTGCACGATCGAGTTGGCGACGCTTCTGTTCGACTTCCGCAAACACCGCAGCGATCTCTGGGCTGCTGCTGAGCAGTTTGTCGTAGGATTGTTCGAAGTCCTCGGCCGCTAGAATCTCCCGCGGGTTTCCATCCACACGGTCCAGCGATAGTTCCGTTTCGCCGAGCAAACCCGCCAGCTTCCTGCGAGCGGCAAGCCGTCGGTTTTCTGCTTGTCGTTTGACGACGATTGCATTCTGAAGTTCAATTTCCGATTGAAGGACCGATGTTTTGGCCGCCTCTTGGGCCTCGACCAGCTTCGTTGAAACATCAACCATGTTTTGAGAAATCTCGACCAGTGTTGAGGTCATCGCAACCGTTTCCTGCGTGACCAGCAAGTCGTAATAGCGTTGTCGCACATCGGTCAGCAATCGTTGCCGTACGACAGCACGCTGTTGCTCGGCAGCTTCGATTTCGGCGCAAACGACTGACGCAGAGCGACCAAGTTTATTACCACGCACCACTTCGCGTCCAAAGAACACGCCGTAACGGCCCGCCGATCCATCCTCAAAGATGTCTTCCGCGTTAATCCCAACCCTCGGATTGGGAGGCAGTCCCGCTTGCGTGAGTTTGCCTCGCAACGATTCAATTTCGGCTTGAATTTCTGTAACCGCTGGATTGGTGGCGAGCGCCGTTTGCTCAAGTCGCGCGAGCGTTGTTGGACTTAAAACCTGAGTTGCAGCAACGGTGCCGATGGGCACCGCGCAATCATCGGCAGGCGCTTGAGCAACGATCAACCCCAAGGTGTTTTCCTCTGTTGAATCGTTTTGTTCAAATGCGACGTGGCGAACGGATGTCGGCCGTGCTTTTGACTTTCGCTCTGGATTGGCTTTCTTCAAACCGATATCGCTTGTTCGCCATTCGTTGGCTTTCAAACGCGAAGCGATTGGTCTGGGCGTGTGGAGCGTGACCGATTGAGATGCAGATCGACAGCCTCCGCAAATCGCGATCGCCGCGAGCAGCACAAGGTTGAGCAATTTTGAATGCATCGCTTCTATATCCTCAAAGCAGCTGGCGAAGGAGGCGTGACGGTACGGGTGCCTACGCTTTTATCGAATGTTCCAGATCTACCGATTAACGCGGGCGGTTTGATTCCGCTTGTAGGGGTTGGGCAGTCTGGTTCGGCCTTTCTGTTGATGGCTGTCCAAGCAAACTGGCTGAGGAAAGTGCGGCGAATTTAACGTCGAAACGATTCAATCGCGAATCAATTCGTTTGCCCAGACGGTTTTGGTGGTATATTCTTGGCGTAATCCGCAAAACCTGCCGAAAACATTAATGTATGCCCAACCGAATCCTACGCTCGATGCTCGTGATCGCATTGCTTGCCAATCAGGCCGCAACCTGTGTCGCCGCGCATTCGCATGACGTTTCGGAGCCCGCAAATCATTCGGCTCGCCGGCACGTCCATTTGTTTGGACATTCACACCACCACCATGACTCCGGTGGGCACCACCATTGGAGCGACCACGGTCACTCCGGCGATCACCACCACACGGACGATCACCAGCACTCCAGCGACCACGATCACACCGACGGAAAATCCGCAACCAATGATTCCAAGGCGGGCTTGAATGTCAACCTTCCCTGCGACCATGACAGTGACGCGGTCTACTTCGGTGTGCAGGACAGCTTTGAACATCAGTCGAAACGATTGATCGGGGTAGAGTTGGGTTCGGACGGGTTTGCGTTTGTCATTGAGCAACCGCGTCTTTCAAAGCCGGCTGTTCAACTGATACGAACTCGCGCCGGTCCGTACTTGGGGTACCGCTGCGCCATCTATCAGCGGACGAGCCGTTTGCTAATCTAATCTCAGCAAATCCCATTCTGGTTGATTTGTCATCTGTTTCTCATCCGCTTGAGAGGCCCAACGCCTTTCTTTCGTTTCTTCTTGCTTCCTGTCGCTTACCGGCGGGAACAACATGCGTCCGTTCATTCGGGCGATCCGCGTCTAAGGATCTGGCTATGCGCTCAAAAATTGGCAACAAGGTCTGGCAGTTCTTTGCCTACCTTGTGATATTTATCGGTATCGGGGTTGGTACTTTCTTCAGTCGTGACAACTGGCTGCCGCTACTAATCCAAAAGACTCCTGAGGTCGAAATTAAGGAAGATGATTCTGTCGTCGCACAACCGAAAGTTTTGAAACTTAGTAAAAAGGCCAGAGCCAATCTCGATCTAGTTTCGAAACCGGCCAAATCGGAAGTTTACTGGAAGAAGCTCCAGATCCCGGGCGTCATCGTTGATCGTCCCGGAGTTACCGACCGCGGGATAACCGCGCCGATTGAAGGCGTCGTTACTCGAGTTCATGCGTTCGAAGGTGACATCATTCGGCCCAGCGAGAAACTATTTACGCTTAGGTTATTGAGTGAGTCCCTTCAGCAAACGCAATCTGAATTGTTTAAGGCAATTCGAGAAACGGAGATCGTTGACCGAGAGCGGATAAGACTTGGTAACCTTGTTGACTCAGGCGTGATTCCAGGAAAACGCATCATTGAGTTGGACCAACAGAGGAATCGACAATCTGCTTTAATAGACGCTCACCGACAGGATTTGATTTCTCGTGGCATTTCACAAACTCAATTGGAAGCAATCGAGGCCGGGGAGTTTTTGACATCGATCACCATTATGGCTCCGGCTATCTCCGAATCTGAATCTGAATCGAGGATCGTACCCACAGATTTTGCCAAAGCGCCGAATCCGTTAGAGTCAGGCTTCTACGAGATTCAGGATCTAAAAGTCGAATTAGGCCAGCAGGTTGAATCGGGACAAGCACTCGCCGTACTCGCGAATCATAACTCGCTTTACATCAGGGGCCACGCTTTCAAAAAAGAAGCATCGAATCTGGCGCGTGCCGCCGAAAACAACTGGCCCGTTGGAGTTGAATTCACGGAGGACGTTGCCCAAGACTGGTCAAAGCTGACTCAGGAATTTCAAATTAGGCATCTGGCAAACACGACTGCCCCGAGTAGCCGCACGTTTGACTTCTTCGTGCCGCTGACCAATCAATCGCGTACTTACCAAAAAGGGGATCGAACATTTGTTATCTGGCGTTTCCGTCCGGGGCAACGCGTCCGGATCGACGTGCCTGTAGAAGAAATTAAAAACGTGATCGTGCTGCCTGCCGCCGCCGTAGTTTCCGAAGGCCCAGAGGCGTTTGTGTTTCAGCAAAACGGTGACCTGTTCAACCGAATTTCCGTTCAGGTGATTCACCAAGATCGAACCAACGTTGTCATCGCCAACGACGGAACGATCGCGCCCGGTTTCTATCTGGCTCAAAGTTCAGCCGCGTCGCTGAACCGTGTCCTCAAAGCCCAAGCGGCAAGCGGAATACGTGCCGACGTTCATGTCCACGCCGACGGATCCGTCCACGCACACTAGAGGATTACTTAATTGTTAGATTCAATAATAAAATTTTCACTGCGGTACCGATTTCTTGTCGTTGTCATTAGTTTGATCCTGCTTGTTTACGGATCCTATCTTGCGACGACGATTCCGATCGACGTATTCCCTGATCTCGATCGGCCTCGGGTCATTATTTTGACCGAGTGCCCTGGGCTGGCTACAGAAGAGGTTGAAACGCTTGTCACCCATCCGATCGAAATCGCTTTGCTGGGTGCCAATGGCGTGGAAGCCGTTCGCAGCCAAAGCACTGCCGGTCTGAACGTGATCTACATCGAATTTGGCTGGGACACTGAGATTCGCGTGGCCCGCCAAACGGTCCAAGAACGATTGTCTTCGCTTTCGGGCGTCTTGCCTGAGGGGATCAATCCTCAAATGACGCCGCCGTCGTCAATCATGGGGCAAATCGTCATCGCAGGAATGTACCGCCAGAAAGGCCCGACCGATGGACAACTTGCTCCCGTCGGCAAAACGAAACTGATGGCCGAGCTGCTTACGACGGGAGAAGTGAAAGTCTGGAAACCAGTCAGCCGCCACAATCCCCAAACGTGGGAAGCCGTTCCAACGACGCTGCCCGAATCCCAGCCACCGACCGGCGTTGAATCTAACGCCCCCGAACAAACCAATGAACATACGCTGATCGTTGAAGGCAAAGAGCACACCATCCGTTTCCCGTCTGAACTGGAGCAACAGATCGAATTGGGAACGCTCGGAGATTGGGTCGTGCGACCTCGGTTGCTGAAGGTTGCCGGTGTCGCGGAAACGTTCCTGCAGGGCGGCGACCGAAAGCAATATCAAATTCTCGTCAACCCAACGGCGTTGGTCGAGTACGGTGTGACGCTTCAAGATGTGGAACGTGTTGTCAACGAGAGCAACATCAACACCAGCGGCGGGTACGCGATCACGGGCGAGTCCGAACGTCCGATCCGAATTTTGGGACGCATTGGTCCGGATGCAAAACGCGTTGTCGAAGATTTAGAGCAGGTGCCGGTCAAGGTAACCGAGAAACGCTCAGTCCTTTTAGGGCAAGTCGCGACAATCGTCGAAGGAGCAGAATTCAAACGAGGCGACGGTGCGGTCAACGGTCGGCCTGGGCTGGTGTTTACGATCGTCAAACAACCTCATGTTGATACTCGCAGTTTGACCGATGCCATTGCGACGGCGCTGTCCGAAGTCGAAGCATCACTTCCCGCTGATATTATCATCAACAGTGAACTGTTTCGACTGCGGAACTTCATCGACCGAGGCGTCTTCAACGTGGGCGAAGCACTGGTGGTCGGCGCGGTGCTGGTCATCATCGTTCTGTTTCTATTCCTGCTGAACTTTCGCACGACATTCATCACGCTGACTGCGATTCCATTGTCACTGGTAATCACAACGCTCGTGTTTCGAATGCTCGGCTACGTGTTCGACACACCACTGACGATCAATGTCATGACGCTCGGCGGGATTGCTGTCGCGATGGGTGAACTGGTCGACGATGCGATCGTTGATGTTGAAAACATCTTCAGAAGACTCAAAGAAAACAATACGCTAGAGAACCCACGACCAGCAATTCAAATTGTTTTTGATGCCAGTCGCGAGATCCGAAGTGCGATCGTCTTTGGGACGGTTGTTGTGATTCTCGTTTTCCTGCCGCTGTTCGCGATCTCGGGTGTCGCCGGCCGGTTGT
>CAYOZV010000204.1:4813-8729 GCA_964408465.1 uncultured Pirellulaceae bacterium | reverse complement strand
CAAAAGTCTCTGTGGTGAAGTCCTCGTCCGGATCACCGGCGATATCAAAACCATAATTATCATCACCGGTACCAATAACATTAGTGCCCGCGATGTCGCTGTAGTAAAAATCGAATGGACCACCGGCAACGTTTAACGTTGAAGTCGTTGCGTCTGAAATAACCGACAGCACCTTCGCAAATCCAATTTGAACATCGTATCCAGCCTCTTCCGCAGCAAGCCGCTGGCCAGAGTCGGAATTGACGATTGAAAACCCGAGACTGGCAACTGGAGGCGCGCCGTACTCCGGCGCCGGCCTTCGATTGATCACCATCACCCAATCGTCCTTAAACACGCCGTCACTCGGCGAATTCAGATGCAACTGATCCATCGCATCGGTGTAGCCGGCGTTTGTATTGGTGGGCGGCACACCGCCGAATTCTAATGCTGCTGTATGACGGTTGACGACCGCCACGTTCATTACGCTTTCGGCATCTGTTGGATCAACCGAACGATCTTTGTAAACCAAGACGTACACCTTGTACTTCGTCGTTACCGTGGGTGAATCTCCCCACAGCGCTTTCACGCGATTGCCATCTTTGACAGGCACAAAAATCGCCGACCAAGAAATACGGCCATTCGTTTGACGCTTCATCAGATGGCCATCGGTACTGACATCGAACACCGGTTGCGGCAAGTCCACTTCAGACTTCGCCTCGGCATCGTCCGCGGTTTGCGGAAGCAGGAAATTCCTATCCCCAATAATCAAATCGTCTTCGGTGACGAAAATCCTGTTAACTTCCGCAGAATCTAATAAGTGATGGAACGTCAAAGTCCCCAGCGGCGTTGCCTGCTGATAATCGGTGCGGCAAATCCCCGTCGCAACGGTGACACGCAAGTCGTTCCACAACTGGTCTACGGTGTCTGCCCTCGGTGGCGGCAACTGGCCCGTTAAAAAGTCTGGATTATTCCCACCCGCAGTCGTTGGAAATCCAATATTGCTGACCGCCAAAGGATCAAAGTGAATGATCCGCGGGTTGGCAGTATTGAGTCCACCATTGAGAAACAGAACAGGGAAAAAATTAGGTGCTGTGTTGGGAGGATTCTGCCCCAACACTTCAATCGGAGCGACCGGCTGAGTCACGCCCGAAGTATTTACGAGAACTTTTGAGCCTCGCATCGCCAGTTGCCCCTCATCGGTGACAGACGTAAAACGATGGGTCTGCAAATCCTCCAGCGCGTTGCGACCGATTAAATCGGCCGCGTCCTGATCGAGTCCGATCTGGGCTTGTTTTACCGCGAAGGGAATCAGCACCAGCACGCCGAACACGCCAATGGTCGCCACCGCCAGCGATGTTAGTACTTCGATAATCGAAATACCATCGCGGTGGCGTGAAGATCGAAATAGTTTTTTCATGGTAGTCTTCATGATTGACTCAAATCAGAAAAGTTGTCCAAAGGAAGGAACGCTTATTGGGCCGCAGAACCGGTGGAGGAAACAGCACGGGCGGCCGAAATAATATTGTTGAACTGTTGTCGATCGGCGAGCACATCACTCTGAAACAACGTTTGCATATTCGCCAGCGTAAAATCCTGGGGCACGAATCCAGCTTTGCCAGAAGGATTGTTGTAGCCAATATTCGACACGCCCGAGGTATTGCTGACCGACACCCACAGACTATTTTCGTCAACAAGAGGATTCACCGTCGCGTCGAGCTCCGACGGAGCAACAAAAGCAAAGAAAGGACTTTGGGGGGTACGCAAAAAAGCTGATGTTGCAATCGTGCCTCCGGTTGTCGTGTAACTCTGTCGAAAGACAATTTGATCAAACTTGCCTTGTTCATCGAATAATAGAACGACGTCTGACGGCCGGAACATTTCAACGGTCGTCTCTCCGAATTCCACAATCGTATTCGCAGCATCAACTTCAATTTTGCGAGGGTTGGGCTCGATCACGTTGATCGGGAACTGGGGTGTTAGTCCACCTCGAAGTGTATCCACTGCGAATTGGTATCCTGAATCGAGCGTCTGGCATCCAGAAAATCGCAGATCAATGATGTGCCCATCCGGCATGTCAATCACCGATGATTTCAAAAGTCTTGGCAATCGTTCAATAGAGTAGGAACGAGTGCCAGCGGGAGTGCCACCAGTAAACACGCCCGGATCAGGCAGGTAGTTGGCTCCCTCTGCACCTGCCAGAACTAAATTTAGCACGGGTGGAGTCGCCGACGGCAATTCGTTGACTTTGATAATCTGATAGGAGACCGAACTGATGCCAAACCTAATCGAATCGCCTGCCTTCACGATCTCAAGCTCTTGCTGTTCCAACGGATAAGGAATTGAAACCAGCCCCGGCGAAACGGCGGTTGCAACAGACCCCACTTGGTCGCCAGTAAAATCTGGAACCTCCCGCAGAATCCCAAGGCGAGTTGCCGCATACAGGTAACCGCCTGCGGTGAAGTTGTCGTTTCGCTGCAATACGACTCCGCTAACACCGTCGGTAACCGCGCGCTGGCTCGCCTGTGTAAACATAGAACCGACGACCCGCGCAGCTTCGCGAATGTTTCGTTCCTTGGTCACCATCCGCAGTCGCGGAACCAGCAGCGCCGTCATGATGACCAGAATACTGACCACAACCAAAATCTCGATCAACGTAAAAGCTGATCGGATGCTCTGTCGCGGTTGTTGTGTTTTTTTACTCATTGTAACGCTCTGGGAGAAAAGGGATCGAGCAGGTGGGTTGGGGCTTAGTTGACTCGGACTTGAAGATCGTCAGGGTCACCATCAATTTCAAACAATTTTTTTGAAGTTACGTAGAATCGAAGGTCGGTAGGGAGGATAGGGCTCACTGTTTGGAAGTTATCCATCTCTAATTCTCCGGCGGGTGTCACCCAAACTCCCGTTTGACCGCCGCTGGCCCCAATAAGGCCAGGCGTAAGGTTCTTCTGATGAAACTCGAACGCCATCGGATCGCCAAAACCGTCAACGATCTCCAAAAATCCATCATCATCGGTATCGCCAATGGCCGCCGTTCCCAATGAGTCGATCATGTTGGTGCCGTCGAAATCTAATTGACTCAAAGCCAAATAAAGGACTTCCGAACTATCGGCCTGCAACTGTTCAATTTCATCTTCAGTGGGATTGTTAATATCACTCGGTGGTTGAGCGAAAGAGCCATTTTGGTCTGACCTCAGCTGCAGCCATCGCGAAACATTGGCTGGGCGAACTCTCCGAAAATAGGATGTAGGAGAATTGGGATCTATAAATTGTGGATCAATCTGCAGCGGTCCGGTCAGGAAATTCATGAGCGTGGCTGAGGGAAATTGCCCCAAACGGACCGGTTCCCCACCACGACCACTTGGAAATTCCGATCGCACCAGATCAGCAATAATCATTCGCTTCAGGTTTTTCGCGTGCAAAAGAAAATTAGGATCACCCGGACCGCTACTCCCTTCCCAAACACTCTCTGGGACACGCGCTGTCAGTTCTCCAATGGCAGGAAAAGGAATGGGCGAACGACGAACCTCATAATCTTCCAGCTCAGCCTCCATCGCCTTCTGAATCAACGTCGCTCGCGCCCGCGACGCCGCAACACGCGAATCTTCCTGAGCACTGGCGATCACGCTGACAGCCAGCGTCGCTAACACCGCCATGATCGAAATCACCAATAGCAATTCAATCAAAGTGAATGCATATCGGAGCGATCGTCTGTGCCGACATCTTCGATTTGTTTTTTGAATATTCATAACGGTTACCTCTGGACTTCGAAAAGAAAAGACTACAGCCCAAGATTCGCCTGCCAATCAAACGCCTCTAAACGTCCGTTGGCAAAGTTCGTGATGTTGTCGCGATTAAGGATAGTGCCGGCGATATCTCTGTTGTCATCTAAAGCAACATTGGCAGCCAAACCATCGCGTCCGTAAGTAAACAATTGAAA
>CAYOZV010000204.1:0-4713 GCA_964408465.1 uncultured Pirellulaceae bacterium | reverse complement strand
GGCCGTCTCCAAAAGGCGTGTTGTAAACCTTGATCCCAGGTGGCAACGTTGGCGACCTTCTCGCATTCTCGTTTGGCAGATCTGATGGCGCAGTCCTGATATCTAAAGCCACATCAGATAGCTGGTTCCCATCAAAGTCAAAGAACGAATCACGCGACACGTCGATGTTATTACCTGCACCATCAGTCGCGAGATTCGGTCCCCCATTTCGGGTACCGTTGGAGGTCAGAGTAATTGACTGGGGAAGGCCGAAAATCACAGGCAACTGACCGTTGGGAACGAGGCCCGCAGTTAAAGGAAACTGCTTGTTCGAAGACAACCCTGACAACCAAAACACTAAAGAACTTCGGTCATCCAAGTGACGCCCAATGTTCACCCACCAGGTTCGCAACGGCGTTGGAGCAGCTCCTGCATTTTCACGATGATTAGGAGAAATCTTATTCAAAAAGGGTAATAGCTGAAGCTCTTCTCCCGCAGCGACCGAGGAATCAGAAGCCCAAGGCTCATCCAAATCATAAGAACCAGAAGCGACGGCTGAATTCGCAAAGGAACTGAAGGTAGGCGGATAGAAGCCGTGTTGGTTCTTAAAGTTTTCGATCGCCAATTCAATTTGCTTCAACTCCGCAGTAACCGCACCATCGTGCACACGCGTCAGCACCGGACCGATCGCGACGGCTAACATGCTGACCAACACGCCAATGATGGCGATCACGACCAACAGTTCCACCAGTGTGAAACCGCGACGCGCCTTTGTCGCGCTGCCGGCTGGCACTTGAGCGGTTGAGGTTGTTGCGGGTTGTTGTTGAGAGCAGTTCATGATGGGCTCCAGATAAGGTTGTACTTGTTCAGGGTTGGGATTGGTTCGGTTTGGTTTGGCTCGACCTGGCTTGGTTCGGCGTCGAAACTCTTCGTCGCTTGGGCACGCTTGCCCGAGCGATCTCTAAAAAGGGTAAGTCATGATTTAGCTTTTTCTGAGCTTGCCCCTCGGCTGGCTGTCAGCCTCGGATAGCTGAGCGACAATGTCGCTCGTTAAAAAAGTCGGTTGATCATTGTGGGGGTGGGCTGAGAGCCCACCCTACGGGGTTTTTGTTTTACTTCTTTCCTCCGGTGAGGCCGGAGATGATCGAAATCAGCGGCATAAACAACGACGCCACAATAAACAGCACGACCAAACCGAGGAAAATAATCATCAGCGGTTCGATCATCTTCATCATGCCTTCGGTCAGACTTTCGACTTCCTCTTCGTAGTAGTCGGCCACCTTGTAAAGCATGACGTCCAGTTCGCCCGTTTCCTCACCGACGTCGATCATGTTGATCACGAGATCTTCAACGACTGCTTTCTTAAAGTTCAAAAAGTACCACGCGAAACCCAACATCGTCATGATTCCACAGCCGTACAACACGCCAAACCACATCGATGGTTTCACAAACAACACGGCCAATGGCGGCAACGACATCACCGCCGCGAAAAAGAACATCGCGACCGGATGAAAGGAGGGATTGCAGTTCCCCTTCAGCGGCGCGGCGATCGTTTCACCGGTACGGATCGCATCGGTGACGCGGCTGTAAATCTTTTCGTACATCGCGTTGCCGGAGGTTTCCCGGGTAATCGTCAGACCTTCGATGATCGGAACACCACTGGCAACCAACGCGCCCAAGGTACGCGTGGTACGCGCCAGGTTTGCTTTCTCTACCAGTTTCCCCATCAGCGGCAGTTTTAATAAAAACAGATGCCAACCCATCCGGCCGGCCTTGAATTTACACACCAGCGAAACGAACAGGATCAGCCCGATGGGAATCAACGGGAACAAAAACCACAGCTTCACCGTTCGATCGGAGATCGCCATCAGCAACAACGTCGGAGCGGGCAAGTCGATGCCGAATTCCTCAAACATCTTTTGAAATTCGGGGATAATGAACAACATGATGAAGGTCAAAATTCCGATCGTGAACAGGACCACCATCAACGGATAGATCAACGCACCGATGACCTGGCCCTTGAGTTTTTGACTGCGCTCCTTGAACTCCGCCAGACGACGGAGAATCAATTCCAGCGATCCGCCAGCTTCACCGGCCTTGATCATGTTGACGTACAGTCGGTCGAAAACCTTGGGTGACTTGGCCATCGCTTCGGACAGCGACGCTCCGCCCTCGATCTCTTCACAGACGTCGATCAAACCGTTTTTCAGCGCTCCCGGTGGGGATTGCTCTTCGAGGATCTTCAGACTCCGCAGAATCGGTAGACCGGCGTCCTGAAGAATCGACAGCTGCCGCGTGAACGTCACCATCTTCTTACCACCGGCACCGCCCATGGCAAACGTCTTCCGGTCCTTGCCCTTTTTCGCACCCGCCTTGGCGGCCGTTTTTTGGACGGCGATGCGGGTGACAAAATACCCCATCGATCGAATGGTGGCCTGAGCTTCATCCTGCGTAGGCGCTTCGATCACGTCTTTGATCTCTTGACCCTGAGGGTCCATCGCCTCGAACTGATAATGTGGCATGATGATTTTCCTTGCGGAACGTTGTTAGGTTAGGTTGGGAATAAGGAGTGAAGAGTTGAAATGGATTTCAGATTTCAGATTTACAATTTCGAATTTACAATTTCGTTCTTTAAAAAGCTGAAAGGGAAATTTCGGATTTTGGATTTCCAATTTGGAATTTCAAATTTTGTGTTTTTGTTTTTGAGTTCGAGTTTTTGATTCGGTCATTCGAAATTCAAAATAAGAAATTCGAAATCGCGCCAGCGCTTACGCGTCCAGCACCGTTTCGCGAATCACCTCTTCGGGCGAGGTGGTTCCGTCGTGCATGTACGCGATGCCGCTGTCTCGCAACAGCCGCATGCCTTTCTCTTTGGCTTTGTTTCGTAGTTCATCGGTCGTGCGGTTCTCGATAATCATTGTACGCAACTCGTCATCCATGATCATCAGTTCGAACAAACCAACACGCCCTTTGTAGCCTGAATTATTGCAACTATTGCAACCGGCACCTCGGTAAAACTTCTTACCGGTCACTCCTTCGCGCGTCAGATCCAGCTCCGCCAACTGATCGTCAGTGGCTTCGACCTCTTCACGACATTCGGGGCAAATTCGCCGGACCAATCGTTGAGCCAAAATCGCTTCGACGGTCGCGGTGATCAGGAACGTCGGCACGCCCATGTCCTTCATCCGCGTCACCGTGCTGGGGGCGTCGTTGGTGTGCAAGGTGCTGAACACCGTGTGACCGGTCAAGGAAGCCTGCACGGCGATCTCGGCCGTTTCGATGTCGCGAATTTCGCCGACCAAAATCTTATCGGGGTCCTGCCGCAAAATCGCTCGCAACGCCAGCGCGAACGTCACACCGATCGTGTGGTCGATCGGAATCTGCACAATGCCATCAATGTCGTATTCAACGGGGTCTTCGGTGGTGACCAACTTGTCTTCGATCGTGTTCAGCTCGCTTAGGGCCGAATACAGCGTCGTCGTTTTGCCCGAACCCGTCGGGCCGGTGACCAAGATGATTCCATTGGGCCGGTCGATGACTTCGCGAAACTCAGCCATCAATTCTTCGCCCATGCCGACGTTGCCCAGATCCAACGAAACCACGCTGCGGTCCAGCACTCGGCACACGACGCTTTCGCCAAACATCGTCGGCAGCACACTCACGCGCAAATCGACCGGATGCCCGCCGACGGTCAGTTCGATGCGACCGTCTTGGGGAAGACGTCGTTCGGAGATGTTCAATCCAGCCATCACTTTGATCCGCGTGGTAATCGCAAACGCCAGGTGACGAGGCGGTGGCGGCATTTCCTTGAGCACACCGTCGGCTTTGATGCGGATGCGGAATTCGTCTTCGAACGGTTCGAAGTGAATGTCGCTGGCGTGATCCTTGATCGACAACAGCAACACCATGTTCAGCAGTTTCTTCACCGGCGCGCTGTTGGCCAATTCGGTGACGTCGGACAGATTGATCGGGCCGTCATTGCCAAGGGCTTCGGTGGCGGCTTTGAGTTCTTCGTCGACCTGAAGATCGTCGATGATCTTGGCGATGCTGTCGGTGTCGTCGTTGAAGTACTTGTCGATGGCCTTGAGGATTTGAGCTTCGGTGGCGACCTGAAAACGAATCTCGTGGCCTAAAAACCGCCGCAGTTCATCCTGCATCCCCAAGTTCTGAGGATCGCAGGTCGCCAAGGTGAGCACATTTTTATCCAAGTTCAACGGCACGACGCGATATAGCTGAGCCATTTCGTTGGAGACCGCTTCGCGCGATTCGGCCGACGGAGCCTCTAAGTGCTCCATGTCGATTGATTTCAATCCGAATTGCTCGGCCAGCGCTTGGATCAGTTCTTCGTCGTTGATCAAACCCATGTTGACGGCAATACGCCCAATCAAACCACGGCTCTGCGATTGCTCTTCGACAAGCATTTCGAGCTGATCGTCGTTGATCGTACCGAGATCGACCAAAATTTGACCTAGTTTGCGGACAGCCATTGAGGGTTACTTTTTTATTTGAGGTAGTGGATCTTGTTAAAGATCCTGCGGGTAGTTAATTCGATCGTGGCACTTCGTGAAAACGTGGGCCGGGAGGTTTAACAACCTCCACTACGGACGGTCGCCGAAGGTCGCCGAAGGTCGCCGACGGGCGATCCTATTTTTCAATCGTCATCTTCTTAACTTTGCCAACGGACAGCCATTGAGGGTTACTTTTTTATTTGAGGTAGTGGATCTTGTTAAAGAT
>CAYOZV010000203.1:4341-8742 GCA_964408465.1 uncultured Pirellulaceae bacterium | reverse complement strand
TTCGGCTAAGAGCCAAATCTACGGTTGGTGTTCAGCGCGTCACCCATCTAAAGTGAGTGCCATTGGGCATTAGGCTCGGTTCCTAAGAGGCCAAGGCCCTAGGCACCGCAGCAACCATCACACAACCACGACACCGTCGTAATCGCCTTCGGGTTCTGGGTACTGCGGGTCCATTTCCTGCAATGTCTTTTTCAGCAGTTCGCTGATGACCAGGTTGCGATACCACTTTTTGTCCGAAGGAATGACGTGCCAAGGCGCGAATGGCGTGCTGCATTTCTCCAGCGCGTCCTGATAAGCCTCCTGATACTTGTCCCACAGTTTACGTTCGGCCAGGTCGCCCATGCTAAACTTCCAATGCTTGGTCGGATCGTCCAAGCGCGCTTGAAGACGTTGCCGCTGGCGGTCCTTGCTGATGTGAAGGAAGCACTTCACGATTTTCGTATCGCACTCCGACAGCAGATTTTCGAAATCGTTGATCAAACCGTAATGCTTCTGCCAGCGTTCTTTGGGTTTTAGATTGTGGACACGCACCACTAAAACTTCTTCGTAATGCGACCGGTTGAAGATCCCAATGTTGCCCCGCCGCGGCGCGACTTTATGGTTACGCCAGAGGAAGTCATGATCCGCTTCCTCTGCCGAAGGGACCTTGAACGAGTGGACTTGGCAACTGGTTGGATTCATGCCTCGCATCACCCAGCGAATCGTGCCGTCCTTGCCGGCGGTGTCCATGCCCTGCAGCACCAAAAGGATGCTGCGTTTGTCTTCGGCGTACAACCGTTTGGCCAGCTCCGCCATCTCGACCGCGTTGGCCGCGATCTGGGCACGGGCGGCCTTCTTTCCAAAGGGTATGTCGGCTGACGGGCCTGTTGGGATAGATTTGAGTTTGACCTTCGAACCCGGTTTGACGGTGTGAGGAACGGCCAGATTGAAATTGCTCATGGTGTCGTCGTGGTTGAAGGTAACTTATAAAACAGGTGACTTGGCATCGTCAAAATAGGCGCCCCGTACCGGGGTTGAACCGGGATCTCTCGGACATGGTCCGAGCGTTTTCTGGTTAAACTAACGGAGCAAAATAAATTTGTTTTTTTGACTGTGCCGGTCACCGTCTGCTGCAGAGAACCTTTCAAGTCATTTTGCCGCTACTAATGTAACAACATCACCCCACAATCGCATCCCTGACCCGCGAAATGCACGAAAGTCATTCTGCAAAACATGCGAATCGGTTAAACTAACGGAGTTGAAAACCCTTCCTATATTGAGACATTCATGAGAGTTCTTTCGGGCATCCAGCCCACCGGTCGACCGCACTGGGGAAATTATTTCGGCGCGATCAAGCAATACATTGATCTCCAATCTGCCGACGAAGCCTATTATTTCGTGGCCAATCTGCACGCGCTTAATTCAGTCCGTGATAAGGATCAGCTGAAACAATTCTCTTGGGATGCGGCGTTGGATTTGTTGGCGTTGGGTTTGGACCCTAGCCAAGCGAACCTGTTCATTCAATCTGATGTGCCCGAAGTGTCGGAGCTGTGCTGGCTGTTGCTGGCGGGCACGCCGATGGGTTTGCTGGAACGTTGCGTCTCCTATAAAGACAAAGTTGCCAAAGGATTGCCCGTCGTTGCGGGACTGTTCACCTATCCTGTTCTCCAAGCCGCAGACATCCTCGCGTACGACGCCAACATCGTGCCCGTGGGCGAAGACCAAAAACAACACATTGAAGTTTGCCGCGATATCGCCAAAGCGTTCAACCATCAATACGGCGAAGTGTTCGTCATTCCCGAAGCCAAGATTCTTGATTCCTCTGCGAAAGTACCCGGGACCGACGGGGATAAGATGTCCAAGAGCTACGACAATTTTATTGAGATCTTCGAACCACCGAAGAAGATGAAAAAGAAGGTCATGCGGATCTCCACCGATTCGCGCGAGATGCATGAGTCCAAGGATCCCCAAACGGATCACTTGTTCCAGCTGTTTTCGTTGTTCGGAAGTGACAGTGAAATTCAAACTATGGCCGAACTTTATCGTGCCGGCGGGTTTGGGTACGGGGATATTAAAAAACAATTAGCCGCCGCGGCGGAGACATTTTTCGCTCCGGCGTTCGAGCGGCGTGAGGAGCTTGCCTCCAAGCCCGATGAGGTCAAGCAGATCCTTGGCGATGGAGCGTCGGCAGCGCGAAAAAAAGCGGGCGAAGTTTTACTGCGGGCCCAAAAAGCCTGCGGCCTAAAATAAGGACTACCGGGGTTAGCTATGAATGTTGTTGGCATCGGTACCGATATCGTCGAATGTGCGCGAATCGGTGATATGATTCAAAAGCACGACGATACGTTTATCGAAAAGGTGTTCACCAGCGGCGAGATCACTTATTGTGGGCCTCGAAAATCCTGCGTACAACACTACTCGGGTCGCTGGGCGGCCAAGGAAGCGATTCTCAAGGCCATCGGCACCGGTTGGTCCAAGGGAATCAAATGGACTGACATCGAGGTGATCAATCGCATGGGCGGCAAGCCCTACGTGAAGCTCAACGGAAAAGCGGTCGAGGTCTGTGCTGACCGTGGAATCGAGGAAATCCTGATCTCGATTTCTCACTGTCGCTTGTTCGCGACCGCGTTCGCGACGGCGATGGGTCCAGGCGAACCCATCCAGTAATTTCCTTTCGCCGTCCCCGTTTATGCGCCCCACTTTTTCCACCCGTTTTAACCCCACGACTTAGCCTCGATGGATCCAGATCGCGCACGAATCGAAGAAGACCTCAAAGGACTGCTCGAAGGCCAGGTCCGTTGCGACGATACGTTTCTGCATCTGTATGCCAGTGACGCCAGTTTGTACGAGGTCAAACCGCTGGGCGTGGTTCGGCCGATGCACACCGCCGATGTGGTCGCGTGCGTCAACTACGCGCGCGAAAATGATTTAATCATCATTCCCCGCGGAGCAGGCTCGAACGTTTTAGGGGGAACGCTCGGCAACGGATTGATCTTAGATTTCTCCTATTCAATGCGCCGAATTCTGGCGGTGGATCGTGAAACGGTGACCGTGCAGCCGGGGCTGGTGTTGGGTGACTTAAACGAACATCTGGCGTCGCATGGAAAGATGTTCGGCCCCGATCCCTTCAACCGAAACGTGTCCACGATCGGCGGCATGCTGTCGATGAACACCTCCGGAAGTCGCTGGTTAAAAACGGGTACACCACGTGACCACGTCGTCAGCCTGCAAGTTGTTTTGGCCGACGGTGAAGTCATCGAAATTGATTCCGCGCTGGAAGAAGTCCAAGCCTTGGATCGCCCGGCGGTGCCTGCCAGCAACAGCGTCGCAATATACGAAAGCAAAATTGCACAGTTGCTGGATCGAAATGCGGACTTGATCAAGCAGGAGAAACCGGCCACGAAGGTGAATCAAGCCGGCTATAACGTTTTTGACTTGCGACCGGGCAGTAAACCCACGCGCGTCGATCTCACACGTTTATTCGTCGGCAGTGAGGGCACGCTGGGCATCATCACCGAAGCGAAGTTGCGTACGATTCCAATCCCCCGCCATCGCGGCGCCGTGCTGTTGTTTTTTCACTCGTTGGACGTTGCGGCGCGGGCAGCGGTGGAAATTTCTAAATCGGGAGTGGTCGCCTGCGATCTGCTGGACCGGCGATTGTTATCATTGGCCCGTGAGGCGAACGCTCGCAAACGAAATTTGATCCCCGTCGACGCTGAGGCGATGCTGTTGGTGGAAATGGAGGCATCCGACGACGCGCGGCTGAGGGAGAAAACAGAGCAACTGGTGCATCGCGCTGTGCGAAAAAAGAAGTGGGCTTTCAACTCCCAAACAACCACTCGCAAGGACATCCGGAACTCATTCTGGAGGATCGCTCGGCGCAGCGTTCCCACGCTCTACCGAATGCAGGGCAACCGCCGCGCTATCCCGTTTGTGGAGGATATTGGCGTCGCTCCGGAACGGTTGCCAGAGTTTCTAAAAGAAGTTCATGCGATTTTGAATCGGCACGAATTGACGGCGTCGATCTTTTGCCATGCTCCCCAAGGCACCATTCACGTGCGTCCGTTTGTGCGGATATCCAATGCCGACCAGATCCAAACGATGCAACATGTTGCCAATGATCTGTTTGAGAAAGCCATTGAGTTTGACGGAACGATTTCGGCGACGCGCGGGGATGGGATGAGCCGGTCTTGGTTTCTGCGTCGCCAGTATGGGAAGCTGAATAATGTGTTTTCTGAGATCAAGGACCTATTTGATCCGCGCGAGATCCTCAACAACGGCAAAGTGGCCGGCGACGGGTTCAGCGGACTGACAGAAAACCTTCGCCACTTCAAGATTACCGTAGGGCCGCCAATCGGGACTGAGCGCGCGGCCGATCTCAATCAATCGCATGTTGACGACAACTCCGATGAGGGCCAGTTG
>CAYOZV010000203.1:0-4331 GCA_964408465.1 uncultured Pirellulaceae bacterium | reverse complement strand
GAATTGGTCGTTGGATGAAATGGCGTCGGCGGCACAAAATTGCAACGGTTGCGGCCGCTGCCGAACGGGCGTTGAGATCGAACGGATGTGCCCCGTGTTTCGTTTGGCTCCCCGCGAAGAGGCGTCACCACGGGCTAAGGCGAATTTGATGCGCGGTATTTTGACCGGTCAACTGTTACCCGAAACGATTACAAAAGAGGAATTCAAGGACGTCGCCAATCTATGCGTTAACTGCCACCAATGCCGGTTTGAATGTCCCGCGAAAGTTGACATCCCTAAATTGATGGTCGAAGCGAAGGCCCAATATTCGTCAGTCAACGGCATGAAGCTGTCCGATTGGGTGCTGACACGACTGGATTGGCTGTACACGTTTGCCGGTCGATTCCCTTACTTAGTCAACGTGATGCTCAAGACGCGGTGGACTCGTTGGGTTCTGGATCGGCTGTTGGGCATCGCCCAAGGAAGGAAACTGCCCACGTTTGCCACCGGCACGTTCCTGAGGTGGGCTCAGCGCGCAAAATTGAACATCGCCTCCAAACAATCCTCACGAAAAGTCGTCTTTTTCGTCGACGCGTTTGCGAATTGGAACGATGTTGAATTGGGCATTGCGTTTTGTAATGTGCTCAAGCACAACAACATCGACGTGTTGGTGCCACCGCGCCAGGACATCTCTGGGATGTCCCTGATTTCCGAAGGGGCGATTCCGCGAGCTAAAAAGATTGCGTCGCGCAATGTGGAGATGTTGGCCGATTGGGTTCGTCAGGGCTACCAAATTGTCACAACCGAACCCTCGGCGGCATTGGCGATCAAGCATGAGTATTTGAATTTGATGGACGACGAAGACGCTTTAATGGTCAGCAAAAACACGACAGACTCAAGTTCGTATCTGTTGAGCTTGCATCAGGCAGGCGAGCTGGAGTTGGATTTCAAGCCCATCAACGCGACGATCGGTTATCATCTCCCCTGCCATCAAAGGGCGCTGATGGATGAAGATTCAGATACTGGCATTCCGGGCGTGAAGTTACTCAATTTGATTCCAGGTCTCCAAGTTGAAACAATACAAAAAGGCTGCAGCGGCATGGCGGGCACGTACGGGCTCAAACGCAGGAACTACCATCGTTCGTTGCGAATGGGTTTACAACTGATTCAGGCAATGCGTTCACCGACGATCATGGCGGGGACAACCGAGTGCAGTACCTGTAAGATTCAGATGGAACAGGGCACCACCAAGCCCACGATCCATCCCATTAAAATCATGGCGATGGCGTACGGGCTGATGCCAGAATTAGAGGATTTGTTCGACCGCCGGAGTGGTGAACTTACCATATCATGATTGTCAAATTACTATTATTTGCGGCGGCCAAGCAGATTGCAGGGACTCAGCAGTTGGAAGTATCACTGGACCAACCCTGCACCGTTGAACGTTTAAAATCGGCGCTGGTGGCGGAGGTGCCAAAATTGGGCCCGCTGGTGGCGCGGTCAGCCTTTTCGGTGAATCAGGCCTATGTCGATGATCAAACCGAAATCGGCGTCGGAGAGGAAGTCGCCATGATCCCACCGGTCAGCGGCGGCTAAGGGATAAACGAACGGCGCTTGGTCGGCGTTAAACTTTTACAGATCAAAAACAATATCCAGCGTCTTACAACCACCCGTTGCAATGATTGAGATCACCTCCAACCCGATCAACACTCAGGTTCTGCTCGAATCGGTATCGTCACCGACCTGTGGCGCCGCGGTTCTGTTCGTAGGGACGACGCGCCAATTTACCGACGGACGCGAAACCGAAAAATTGGCTTACGAATGTTATCAGCCAATGGCGATCAAGAAGTTGAATGAACTGCGGGAGGCCGCGCTGGAAAAATGGAAGATCGAAAATTGCTCGATCGTTCACCGCATCGGCATTGTTCAGCTTGAAGCCGCCAGCATCGCGGTCGCCGTCAGCTCCCCTCACCGTGTTGCCAGCTTCGAAGCCGCGTCTTGGATCATGGATCGGTTGAAAAAGGATGTGCCAATCTGGAAGCAGGAGCATTGGGCCGACGGGGATCGCCACTGGGTCCACCCAGAGAACGAAAAAAAACCATCTCAAGAGGTAATCCGTTAGATGGAATCTCAATCGGCATTAGACACTGCGCCTTTGGTCGACTCGTTCGGGCGAGTCCATAAGAATTTACGGATCAGCGTCACCGACCGCTGTAACATTCGATGCTTTTATTGCATGCCCGAGACGGTCCAATTTCTGCCGCACGCCGACATTCTTTCTTTCGAGGAAATCGCGCGCGTCGTTGGGATTGTTGCCGCGGCGGGCGTTGATCGTGTTCGCATTACCGGTGGTGAACCGCTAGTGCGGTCGCAACTGCATAAACTGGTTAGGATGATCCGCGCGGTTGACGGCATCAACGACATTGCGATCACAACCAATGCGATTCTGCTGGAGGACCAGGCCCAACAATTAAAAGACGCCGGTTTGGACCGACTGAACATCAGCCTGGACACGCTCGACCCGCAACAGTTTGAAAAGATCGCGCGGCGCAAGGGGCTGGAGAAGGTCCTGCGGGGAATAGCCAAAGCAAAGGAAGTTGGTTTCCAAGACATTCGGCTGAACACGGTTGCTTTGTCGGGAATCACAGAGTCAGAGATCGTTCCTTTGGCATCGTTTGCGCGTCAGCAAAATTTGACGCTTCGGTTTATTGAATTCATGCCTCTGGACGGCGATCAGGCATGGGACAGTGGAAAAGTTATCAATGGTGAATCCATTCGCGCCGTTATTGCGAAACAAGTTTGCGGACTTTTGCCGACCGAGGAAACCCAACGCAGCCAACCGGCGGTGGACTTTCGGTATGCCGACGGGCGAGGCAGCGTGGGGTTTATCAACTCCGTTTCTTCACCGTTTTGTGGGGCGTGTGACCGGCTGAGGATCACCGCCGATGGGCGTTTACGAAACTGCCTCTTTGGAACCCAGGAGTGGAATTTGATTGACGCCCTACGCAGCGGCGGCGACGATCAAAAGGTGATCGAGTTAATCCGTGCTGGCATTTGGAACAAGAAAGCCGGACATGGCACCGACGACGTTCAGTTTAAACGGCCCCAACGCGCGATGTATCAGATCGGTGGATAAGAAGATGCAGCCAGAAACACCTTGGTATCGCGACGGCCTAAAGTTCACATGTAGCGGATGCGGCGATTGCTGTTCGGGCAGTCCCGGTTACGTGTGGGTTACCGCCGAAGAGATCGCCGTCATGGCCGAGGCCTTGAATCACACCGTGGATGAATTCGAAGATATTTACGTTCGCAAAATTGGGGCGCGGAAATCGCTGAAGGAACTGCCGAACTACGATTGCGTTTTTCTTGACGAAAAAACGCGCAAGTGTGAACTGTACGACGCGCGTCCGACCCAGTGTAAAACGTGGCCTTTTTGGGAGAGCAACCTGCGGACCCCCGAGGACTGGCAACGCACTTGCCAGGAGTGCCCCGGAAGCGGGTCAGGCAAACTTTACGCATTGGATTCGATCGAAAAACAGCGTTTGGCAAAGAAAGTTTAGGCGACTGAGAACCGCTGCCGAAGTCCGTTCGTATGTTGTGCAGTCTCAGGTTTTCAAAGTGTACAGTCTGTTGAGCTGAATGTTTTTTCCAAAATCACCAACATTTTTTGGCCGATGCCGATGTTGTGTTCAAGCCAATCGCGTTAAGAAAATCTTTAGATTCGCAGCGTCATTATCGACCGTTGACGTAAGCCTAACGCCGGCATAGAGTTGTTCTCCCCCTCACACTTTTCTAACTGGCTCATTCCCCAACCTATCCCCCGAGCGGAGCATTCCATGACAAAAAAGGAAATCGTTAGAGCGATCTCCCAGGATGTCGGTCTTCCAAAATCGAAGACGCGCGAAATCGTACAAAAGACATTTGATGCAATCATTGATGCACTGGTGAATGAAGGTCGGATCGAGCTACGTAATTTCGGAATCTTCGAAGTCAAAAAACGGGCCGCGCGGCCGGGGCGCAATCCCCGCACCGGCGATGAAATCCTGGTGCCCGAACGATATGTGGTGAACTTTAAGCCCGGCAAAGTCATGGAGGATCGCGTCAAGCGACTCAACGCCAAAAGCATCTCCGAAGCCATTGCCGAGGCGATGGAAAGGGAACGTGCAGCGGAAGCGACGGAGCCCAGCCAAACCGAGCCGCAGGCTTAGAACTGAAACCCTCTGATGCCTTATAATGGACTTCACAGCGGTCAATGGTCTCGCGCTTTTTGAGGGGCTCACTGGCCAGTAGTGGGGGTTGTTTAAATTGAAGAAGCGCCAATTAGCCCCCCCCAAGTGTAAAAAATAGACTCC
>CAYOZV010000202.1:5892-8750 GCA_964408465.1 uncultured Pirellulaceae bacterium | reverse complement strand
TTGTGCTTGGGCGAGCCCATTGTATTTGTCTTTTTCGACCAGCTTCGTGAAATGTGGAATGGCTTGTTTCCAGTTCCCCTGCTCCATTAAACGGTCGCCTTGCAGACGATCCATCGAGAAATTCGAAGACGTCGAAGCTTCGGTCGTTTTTCCTCGAACCAAGACAATCAGCAGATAGAATGCGCCGCAAAATGCAATCAAGATGCTTACGTCGCGTGCAATTTTAGGAATTTTCATGCGGACGTTAGGAGGATTTACGATTCGGGAGACGGGGAGTAAGTGTTAGTTCTGAATTAGTTTCAGGATCTCATTCCCAGGTTACTATCAGTTAAGACGCTTGTGCGACAATGTCGGCCGGCCCACCGCACCGTCAGCGGGCCGCTCGTTTTAATTTAGCCTCGAGACGCTTTTTTGGAATACTTCCTAATTACCTTCGCGCAGCGATTCGAAATATTGTTTCGCGTGGTCGCGTTGAGATTTGGGCAGGACCTGGTTCTCCAAAGGCTCGCTTTTGCCGGCGATGGCAGATTCCACGATCGCGCGTGCTTCGCTGGTCGTGCGTCCGGTCAGGTTTTCGCCGTCGGCTTTGCCGGTGATCACCATTTGTCCCTTTTGTAGTTTGCCGCGCACGCGGGATTTGTAGTTGCCCGTTTTTTCTTCTTCCTGCGGGCGGTCTCCAAATCCACGTCCCGCTCCCATGCCATTACCGGGTTTGTCGCCAGGCTTTCCGCCAGGACACATGCCGTTTTTACATTCTTGAATGGCGTCTTGCAGATCTTCAAGGTCCTCCAGTTGGTCCATCTCCTTTTGCATCTGCTGGATCTGTTTGGCCAAATCTTCTAGCTGGTCTCCGGCGTCCTGCATTTGAGCCTCGGCGTTTTGGTCTCCGCCAGGTTTGGGTTGGCCGTTTTGTTGCTGCCCATTTTGGTTCTGGTTTCCCTGTCCCGGTTTCATACACTGGGCGCACTTTTGAAGCTGCTTGGCCAAGTCTTTCATCTTTTGTTGCTGAGCCTGCTGTTTTTCCATCTGTTCCAGTTTTTGCTGCAGCCGAGCGGCCTTGTCCAGGTCGCCTTTTTGAACTGCTTTTTCGATTTGTTTCTTCAGTTCCTGTTGTTTCTGCGCCTGTTTATCAGCCATGTCCTTTAGTTGTTTTGCCATTTCTTTAAGGTCTTTGGCCAAGCGCTTTTTTTGGTTTTTTGTCATGTTGCCGTCGCGCAGTTTCTTGGCGAGATCTTTGATCGCCTTTTGAGCCCCTTTGAGGTCACCTTCTTGCATCGCGTCGGCAAGTTTTTTGGCGGGCCCTTGGCCAACGTCTTTTAGTTTGTTGAGTGCCTCTTTGAAATCTTTAGATGAGCCAAGCTTATTTTGTTCTTGGGTAATCTGCTTTTTGATATTGTTGAGTTTGACGAGGGCTTGCTTTCGAGAGGCTTCGTTCTTCTTATTCTGCGGGTCTTCTAAGCTCTTTTGGATTTTGTCGAAATCAAGATCAATATTTTCTAAGCCCTTGGTCAGCTGTTTTTCGCGCACCTTCTTTTTAAGTTTCTCAACAGCCGATTTGACCTGAGACGTTTCGCTGACTTTGGTGATTTCGGTGGTGTCTGGGGCGAGGGCTTCCAAGGTAGCGTTGGGCAGCGCTAATAATACGACCAGCAAAACCATCGGAAGCAGCGGCAGCGCCATCGACCAGCGTGGCTCGATTTTGAACTGTTCGCCAACATCGATGACTTCGGCTTGGTGGACGGCGTCTTTGGTCAGGGCGATGCCGGCGGCGCTTTTGCGATCCTCGGTTGTCATCGCCACGGTGCTGGAGATACGCGACTTGAGTTTGAAACGTTTATCTACTTCCACCGCAACGTCGGTCAGCGATTTTCGATTGGCGATGGTGATTCCACCGGCGATCAAAATCGTGAGAACGGCACCACCGATGATCCAGCCTGCGTTCCAAAAATTGCTGGCTTCCAACGTCGCCAACGCGGGAATATGCCAAATCTTCGGGGCCGCAATACCGATGGTCATCACGATCAAACCCAAGAACAGAGCCCACGTGGCGATCTTAAGAAACTGGTTGATGACCAATCTTCGCCGCGCGGCGGCGATCTTTTTATTGATTTCTTCCACGGTTTTGGCCCGGCTGGAGAGGGAGAAACGGTCCTGACATCGGCAGAAGGTGTCCGCCGATTGAACGCCTCTCCATTATATCACTTAAAACGGGTATAATTCCAGATTGAAGTGCCGTTATTGAGCGCTTGATCGTCGCCCGACGGCCCGAAGTCCCGCGGTGCGTTGCGGCTGGGTTACAGTTTCGGTTTAACTTATAGGTAACCCCGTCGATAAAGTATCCCCGTCAATATCGCCCCCTCAAATTCAATGGACAGTCCTTTGACAGACAACATCCTGTACACGCCCGACGATTTGCCGACGCCTGAGCAGGCGCCCGAGGCGGATGTCGTTATTTACGATGGGAAGTGCGTGTTTTGTCTGGGGCAGGTTCGGAATTTGAAAAAATTTGATCGAGACGGTCAGTTGGCATTCATGTCGCTACACGATCCCGCGGTTGCACAACGCTGCCCAGATCTGACCTACGACCAGATGATGAAGCAGATCTACGTTGTCAGTCAATCCGGAGAACAGTACGGAGGTGCGGCGGCGATTCGCTATTTAACTGGCCAGTTGCCGAAGTTGTGGTGGGCGGCCCCACTGACGCATATTCCTTTCACTTTGCCGATCCAGCAGTGGTTCTACGATCAGGTTGCAAAACGACGCTATAAGATTGCCAACAAAAATGGAACCGCGGACTGTGATGACGGTGCGTGTGCAGTTCACTTCGGAGATAAGAAGTCGTCTTCGTGAAAAATTGA
>CAYOZV010000202.1:2830-5792 GCA_964408465.1 uncultured Pirellulaceae bacterium | reverse complement strand
GGCAGGATCTTTAACAAGATCCACTACGGTGTTGGGCTACGGCGGGTCGTAGCCGCCTTTGTTGAAGGGGTGGCAACGCAAGATTCGCCACATTCCTTTGGCCGACCCAATCACGACACCGTACTTTTTCACGGCCTCAATGAAGTAGCAACTGCACGTGGGTTGGTAGCGGCAGGTCGGACCGATCAGCGGGCTGAGGGTGACTTGATAAAATCGAACCGTCAAGATTAACAGCGTTGCCGGAGCACTTTTTACTCTCTGCCACATGTGGTCATCCTTGATCGCTCAGTTGTGAAGTGGGGGCAATGCCCGCCGCGCTTACAATTTTCGATCCAAGCGTTTGCAAAGGTTAAGTAAAGAAGCGCAAACGGCATGGTAATCGGCGATGGCGCCCTTTTTAGGTCGGACGACGATGTCCAAGCCCTGCGGGATTTCGATTTGCTGCTGGCGAAAGGCCTCGCGAATGATGCGTTTCCACCTGTTACGCACGACCGCGTTGCCGACTTTTTTGCTGACTGATAAACCTAAGCGGGTACGCCCTGCATCGTTGCGGATTCCGCGAATCACCAAGACACCGTCCCCTGCGTAATGTTTGCCGCGATACACCGCGTCGAATTGGTGCTGGCGGCGCAATCGCGCCGTGTTTGGGAATTTATTGCCTTCTGGAATGGACGTGTCTTGGTTGGTCACCAGACCAGGTCCTCACGTTGCACCGCGGCCTCCCATTGAGAGCTCAACTGCTCCAGCAAAGCGCGGTCTTGGTCGGAGATTTCTTCGGGGATTGCGATCTGCAGGTGGACGATCAAGTCCCCCGATTTATCAGCGGTTTTAATCCCCATGCCTTTTAGCCTGAGTGATTTTCCACTGGAGGTCCCTTTGGGAACGGTGACGCTGATCGTTCCATGCGGCGTCGGTAGTTCGATTTTTGCCCCCAGAGCGGCCTCTGCAAGCGCGATGGGTGCGGTCACCGATAGGTTCAGTCCGCTGCGGCTGTAGTTTGGGTGTCCCGAGACATTCACGGTCACCATTAAATCGCCATCACCGGCAGGACCGCTTCTGCCTTGGCCTTTGAGTCGGATTTTCTTTCCTGATTCAATACCGACGGGAATCTTGATGGTGAGGCTTTCGTGTTTTCCGTTGCCACGATCGAATGAAATTTGATGCTGGCCGCCTAGGACTGCTGTCGCGAAGGGAACGGTTATCTTCTGTTCAATGTTCTTACCTTTGGCCGGCGGTTGCTGCGGGCGTCCGCGTCCGCCACCAAACATCTGTTCGAAGCCCCCTCCCCCGCCGCCGAAAAGTTGGCTGAGGTCGATTTCACCGTCGCCGAAAGGGCTACGTCCGCCGCCTCCGCCGAACGGATTACCTCCGCCGCCAAATGGGTTGCCGCCACCGCCCATCTTTTCAAAATCAGAACCGTATTGATCGTACATCTGACGCTTCTTTTCATCGCTGAGCACATCGTAGGCCTGTTGCACCTGCTGAAACTTTTGCTTGGCGCGGTTCTTTTCCCGATCATCTTTGTCCGCATGGAGATCTGGGTGATACTTGCGGGCCAGTTTGCGATAAGATTTTTGTATCTCCTCGGTCGATGCTCCGCGCGCTACGCCAAGTGTTTTGTAATAGTCTTCCGACATAGAATTTTTTGTAACTGTTTCCGGTAAAATTGATTGCGTGATTTAAGTAGGGCCGGTTCCAACTGGCCATTTGAAGACAAGGTAGACAATGCGGCCGGCGGGAACCGGCCCTGCTGGTTTATGTGGAGCTTTCGCGGTCGTTTATCCTAAGCTGTGGCGAGAAAAAATTTGGGGTTAAAAAACGATTCGACTCGATAAGATAGAAGACCCGCGCTGGAATCTGTATTTTACGAACATTGCCAATTTTGAGAAGGTTTCAATTGAGAATGATTCGTCCGGCCCTGTTCTGGGCAGAGGCCCTGTTTAGAGGAAAGTTAGAGCTGATTTTTGATGGCAGAACTGATTGCTCACGGATCGACCTTCGAAAACCGCTGGCGGCGCCGATTGGCCGCGGACGGTGAGATGATGCTCGGCCGCAACTGCGATGGTTTCACGGTACCCTGGGACAACCAAATTTCCCGTCAACATGCGACACTTCGAGTGGACGGGCAACGCCTTCACGTCCGCAAAATTCCGGCGGCTGGAAATCCGATCTTTTTTCGCGGCGCCCAAACGCAAGCGTTCTCCATGGACCACGGTGATCATTTCGTGATTGGTGAAACGACCTTTAACTTCACCGTTAATCAGGCACTGGCGACGGTCGACGTTCCCAATCCAATTCAACAAAAAACGTTCTCGAGTCAGTTCCTCAAACAAGTCCGTTATCGCGACGCTGATCGACGCATGAATGTGCTGACGCGGTTGCCTGATGTCATTGCCAGTGCGGCCAACGAAGAAGATCTGTTGGCGAAGATGGTCAACACGTTGTTGGCAGGAATCTCGTCGGCTTCCACGATTGGTGTGATCAAGTATCTGGTCGAAGATGGACAAACAGAAGTTGTGCATTGGGACCGTCGGTCGTTTAGCGGAGGTGATTTTGAAGCCAGTCAAAGACTGATTCGCCAATCGGTCGAAGGCGGCGAAACGGTTCTTCATTTCTGGGATAAGACCGCCGCGCAAAAACCTGGGGGCGGAGACCGGCAATCACAATACACGTTTGACTTGAGCAACGATTGGGCGTTCGCCTGTCCGTTGGACGCTTCGCAGGATGGTGCTTTGCCGGCAGCAGCGGACCGTTGGGTGATCTATGTGACCGGTCGAAACAAGCTGACGTCCGACGGCTTAGGGGCGATAAAGCCCATCCCGCAGCTACCGCTCAATTCTAGCGAAACAGATCTTGAGGGCGATATTAAGTTCTGTGAACTGATCGCTTCGATGCTGTGCAGATTGCTGCAGTTGCGAAAGCTCCAGCAGCGCCAGGCCAGCCTCCGTCCTTTCTTTTCGCC
>CAYOZV010000202.1:0-2730 GCA_964408465.1 uncultured Pirellulaceae bacterium | reverse complement strand
CGCATCGGCACCGACGATCAAGTCAAAGTCACCGCGTTCGGGCCGGTGGTCAACGTCGCCAGTCGTTTAGAGGGCATGACGCAGCAACTGGGCTGTTCGATCTTGATTGACGAAGCGACGGCGTTGGCGCTGCCGCCGGAGTCCGCGTTTTCGCCGATGCCGCTGGGGGAGATTCAGCCGTTTGCGATGCAGCGGTCGGTTAAGGTCTATCATGTTTCCGAAGGTAACGGTGGACGCAGTTCGACTGAGCTGGAACAGGTGGAACGGGCCGTGGCTGAGTTCGGAGCTGGAAATTGGGACGCGGCCAAGGCGTGTTTGCAACGCATTGCTGATGAAGATCCGACCAAACAGTTGCTGCTTAAGACAATGGGAGAATGGGTAACGCCTCCGGCTAATTTCGACGGTTTGATTCCCATGAAACGTAAGTAAATTTGCCGTAGCACGGATTTTCAATCCGTTCGCGCGCCAACGGATTAAAAATCGGTGCTACGGACATGGCCATTAAATTCTGTGAAGAACCATAAAAAATATCGGACAAAACGCTTACAATCGCCCAAGGGAAATGGACCAATAAAACAGGATAAAGATGCCTCGTTCAAAATCGAAATCACCAGAGAAACAAAAATTAGCCGATCGCAAAGCCGATCAGTTCGTATTCAAGTCAAAGTTGACCGGGCCTCTCAGTGAACTGACGATGTTGCAGCGGTCGGTGCTGTTCGCCGAAGTTTCGATGATCTCCTACTTGTCCATTGAAGAATGCAACATCGCCGCAGGGAAGCTTGGTTTCACCGACGGTAAGTTTTTCAACACGCGCGGAGCTCAAGCGTATTGGTTCTTCAACGAGTGGGACAGCGTTGTCGTTTGCCGCGGGACCGAGCCACACGAATGGGGCGATATCCAAGCCGATATGAACGCGCTGACGGCGGTTGCCGAAACCGTGGGCAAGGTGCATCGTGGGTTCAAAGCGGAAGTCGACCGGATCTGGCCCCACTTGGAAACGGCATTGGAGCAGAACGAAAAAACGCTGTGGTTCTGTGGCCATTCACTGGGCGGCGCGATGGCGACGATCTGTGCGGGTCGAGCCAACCTGTCTCACATTCCCAAGGAGACAGAGGAGCTGTACACCTACGGCAGCCCGCGCGTCGGTTGCGGCCGGTATATCAATCACGTTCAGTTTCCGCATTTCCGCTGGGTCAACAATAACGACATCGTCACGCGCGTGCCGCCGACGTGGTTGGGGTATCGTCATGGTGGCGCTGAATTTTATCTCGACAGCACCGGGAAACTGCGCGACGTGAAAGGCTGGAAAAGGACAAAGGATCGCCTGCAGGGATTCTTTAGCACGCTGCTGCGATTTCGGATTGATTATTTGTCTGATCACAGCATGCTGGACTACATCGACAACATTTTTCAGCTGTCGCGGGCAGAAGAGAATCAGTTTAACGATTAGCCGGCAGGCGTCCGTGTTTTAGCGCGAGCCAAACGCGGGCGCCAGCGGGTTGTCGTTAAACGGAAATCGGGTTCCTTGACGTTATTCGGTGAAATGATTTTACAGCGCGATCACGGGCAGGACCCGAACGAGGGCCGCGAGATAAGCACAGAAGAAAATGAACGTGTCATCTCAGGGCCTTTCTTCGCCAGCAGGGCGAGTCGAAACAGGTAGTCGTATCCGAGGCGTTGGCTGTGGAAACATACTCGGAGAGTAGCATTGGGGCAAAATTTGAATCCGGGATTTGTTTGCGTCATGAATTTGGATTCACCAAAAAAACGGTCAGCCCATACCGATGGGCTGACCGCGTGTCAAAATTCAAATCAGGTTCTTGAGTCAACCAATCAAACTATTGGCTCCCGATGAAAGTCGCCGTAGCCGTTTGGCCATCGGAGACTTGTCCAACGATGTACGGCCCAGAACGGAACCTCGCCGTCACGCCATCGGAAGTAACGTCATACTCAACAAAGATCTGATCTCCTGGGCTGGCCATTGAACTAATTCTCATGCAAGCGTCAGTGCCACGGTTCATGCGGACCGTTTGTCCCGGAGCAAGGTCGCCAAAGCGTGCTCCAACACCCCCCACTTGAGCCGCCGGTCCGATCGTTACCCAATTCTGGCCGAAACTGACTCCAGTGGCTCCGTTTCCTCCGGCAGTAACAATCACGTCCAGTTCAAAAGTATCGCCAACATTGGCGATTCCATTGTTGTTATTGTCACGGCCGTTGGCTCCAGGGAATACTACTTGGGCACTGACAACCGCTAAGCCGGAAAGGGCACAGGGGCCTGGGGTGTCTTGATCTAAAACATCAACACCGGCGCCTCCCAGCAGAACGTCAACACCTTCTTCGCCATACAGCGAATCGTTTCCATTTCCGCCACGTAACTCATCGTCACCGCGCCGACCACAAAGAAAATCACTGCCAAGACCACCCCGCATGAGATCATTACCAAGCCCTCCGATCAGCGTGTCGTCGCTGTTGCCACCGAGTAGTTCATCGTCGTTGGAACCACCGTCGATGAAATCTAGTCCTAACCCACCGGAGATATAGTCTTCACCATTGCCGCCTCTAATCACATCGGCCCCGGCTTGGCCAAAGATCATATCGGCTCCAAGTCCGCCGGAAATGATATCGTTTCCAATACCGGCCACAACACAGTCGTCGCCTCCTCCTGCATCAATGTTGTCAGAACCTTCGGCGGCAATAATGGTGTCAGCGCCAAGTCCGCCATCAAGCGTG
>CAYOZV010000201.1:0-8852 GCA_964408465.1 uncultured Pirellulaceae bacterium | reverse complement strand
TCGGGGGCATCGTGGCCAAATCGAGTCATCGCTTCGTCGTAGGTCAATCGAGGCAACGGCAACTGCAAATCAATGTCTAGAATATCTTTGGCCAATTCTTTCATCATGCCGTCCATCATGCCAATGATGTCGTCAGAATCAACGAAAGACATCTCCATGTCCAACTGCGTAAATTCAGGTTGGCGATCGGCGCGGAGATCTTCGTCACGGAAACAGCGCGCGACCTGAACATAACGATCGTAACCGGCGACCATCATGATCTGTTTGTAGATCTGCGGCGATTGGGGCAAGGCGTAGAATTCGCCGTTGTGAACACGACTGGGCACCAAGTAATCCCGCGCACCCTCGGGCGTGCTACGGCCAAGGATCGGTGTTTCGACGTCGATAAAATCGTGCTTCTCACAGTAGTCACGCATCGCTTTGATGATGCGGCTGCGGAGAACCAGTGTGTCCTGCATTTCCTTGCGGCGGAGATCCAAGTACCGGTGCTTCAGCCGCAGGTCCTCGCCCGGGAGATCTTTTTGATTGGGCACAAACGGCGGCGTCTTGCAAGGATTGAGCACTTCGAAATGGGTGACGTGAATCTCAATTTCACCGGTCGTGATCTTGGGGTTGTCTTGGCCAGCAGGACGGACTCTGACTTCACCGGTGACCTTAATCACCCATTCAGGGCGGACCGGTTGGACCGCCTCCATCGCTTCGGGCGGGGCGGTTGAGTCGATAACCACCTGCGTCAGGCCATAACGATCGCGCAAGTCGATGAACTTTCCTCCACCGTGGTCGCGGATTTTAGCGGCCCATCCGCAGAGCGTTACCGATTGTCCGACGTGGTCTTTGTTTAGTTCGCCGCAAGTATGGGTTCGTAGCACTGTCCAGTTTCCATGTGTGGATGATTTTTCGTCGTTATAATCTGCCACAATATCGCACGAGAGACCAATTTATTAAAGGCGTCAATCGCTTGAGGAGGGCTAATTTAGAGCTTCGACCTTTGTCGGCACGGAATTTCAATCTGTACCGCCTCCATCGGATTGATAATCTGAGCGACATCACACCCAAATGGTTCACGCCGCACTACAACTGGCGCTGTTGGCCTTTTTCCAGTAACAGGCTGACGGTGGCGGCTTCGTCGAATTCAGCCGGCAGATCAATCATTTCGCACTCATGCAATCCCCGGAACCACGTCTCTTGGTGGCGGGCAAAACGGCGCGTCCGAATGCGCACGCGTTCGATCGCTTCATCCAGCGACATGTCGCCGTCGAGATGCCCAATGGCCTCCTTGTATCCGACGGCCTGAGCAGCGGTGCGGCTGAGTTTATCAAACTTCTTTAGAATCAGTGCGACCTCTTCTAACAGTCCCTTTTCAAACATCGTCGTGACCCGCTGTTCGATGCGTTGGTGAAGAATCGCTCGGTCGTGCCTCAGCGCAAAGACACGGCAGTTTTGGGGATCCGTTTTGTTGTCGAACTCAAGCTGCAGATGGCTGAGCGGTTTTCCGGTGACTTTGAAGACCTCCAAGGCACGGATGATTCGCCGATGATCATTGGGGTGAAGTTGATGGGCCGCGACGGGATCGACCATCTGAAGTCTTTGGTGCAAGAATTCATCGCCCATTTGAGCAATTTCGTTTTCGATCTCCTTGCGAAAATCCCAATCCGCCGGCGGGCCCTCAAATAAGCCTCGCAACAGCGTTTTTAAATACAGCGCTGTACCTCCAACAAACAGAACCGTCTTCCCGCGCTGCCAGATCTCCTCAACACGTGTCCGCGCGGCATCGTAAAACTGAGACGTGCTAAAGTTCTCGTTAGGATCACAGACGTCAATCAAATGATGAGCCACCCGCGATCGTTGCTCCGCCGACGGTTTGGCGGTGCCGACGTCCATGCCTCGGTAGATGGCCATCGAGTCCATCGAGATAATTTCGGCGTCGATGGCTTCGGCAAGCTCCAGGCTGACACCTGTTTTTCCACTGGCGGTAGCCCCGGCGAGGAACCAGCATCGATTCACGATTTGGTCAATTTCAGCCATAGCGAGCAAAAAGTCCTTGAGAGGTAGTTTCAAAACACGGTTCTTCTTCGAACGCGCATCCTAACCCAACATCAGTTCCAATTCTACCAACGCCCCAGAAGCGCAGAGGAACTGCAAAGTCAAAATTTCCGTGCGACGTGCAATTCGGGAGGTCGAGGCTCCGACCGAGACCTATTTGGTTTCGTAAGTCTCAGACGGAGCCTCAACCGCCCGGTTCACGCGAAATTTGACTTTGCAGTTCTCCAGCCCAGACGCGGTGCCGCCCTATCAATATGTTTATCTGCCAGAGGGGCCCATTTTTGTTCAGCGACCGCCGACGCTCGGTTGCCTGTGCTTACTTTTGATTCAAGCCAATCGGCGATTCTGTCGGAACGTCGGAAGCCGACCGATTCTTGGCGCGGCCTAAGAGTCGACGGTTTGCCTCTGCACGGGTTTCTTCAAACTCTGGCGTTGCAACATCTTCAAACACTCCGTCGGTTCGATTGGCGGGCTGAACAGATGCCCCTGATAGGAGTTACACAAATTGGCTTTGAGAAATTCTTTTTGCGCTTCGGTTTCCACACCCTCGGCCAGCACCTCAAGATCGAGGCTTTGCCCTAATACGATGATGCTGCTGGCGATCATGCCATCGTCGTGTTGGGGAAAGTCTTTGATGAACGTGCGATCAATCTTGAGACGATCAATCGGAAAATCTTTGAGATACGCCAGCGATGAATAACCGGTTCCGAAATCGTCAATGCTGATCTGTGTGCCAAAATCTCGCAACTGCTTCAACGTGCGAGAGGTCTGACCGACGTCGGCGATCAGCATGGTTTCAGTAATCTCAATATCAATAAGATGCGGGGGAAGATTCTTAGCAACGATGATTTTAATCACGTTCTGCGCAAAATCATCTTCACGGAACTGGGCCGGGCTGATGTTGATCGCCATTGTGAATTCGTAACCCAGACGATGCCAAACCGCGGCCTGCTGGCACGCCTCTTCTAAAATCCAGTTGCCAACCTCTACGATCTTTCCTGAACTTTCCAACATCGGGATGAACTCAGCCGGTGAAACTGTTTCGCCGTTATGATTCCAGCGCACCAGTGCTTCGAATCCATTTATCCGATCGCCTTCAAACGAAACTTGGGGCTGGTAAACGATGTGAAACTCTTCCCGCAACAGGGCCCCCGAAAGCCGGCTTTCCACGCGTTTACGTTCGACCAACTCCTCGGTCATCCAAGATTCATACACAACGATGTCTTTGCCATCAAACTTCGCCGCATACATCGCGGTGTCGGCATAGGTAAAAAGTTCGTCCGGTGAATGGCTGTCGACCGGACATAGGCACGCGCCGATGCTGGCTCCAACATGCAGTTCGCTATCGTCAATCATCATCGGTTTAAGAATTTTAGCAACGATGCGTTTGCCAATCTCAATGACTTCCGCTTCAGATTCTGGTGACTTTAAAATGACCGTGAATTCGTCTCCGCCCAACCGCGCGACGACGTTCTCTTTTCCGACGATATTACGAATTCGTTTGGCCGTACGTTTTAGCACGAGATCACCCACGTGATGGCCCAGCGTATCGTTGACCTCTTTGAAGCCATCCATGTCCAGCACCAACAACGCCGACAACTTGTCTTTTTCGACAGAGTTTCTAACGACGTGATGCAGGTGTTTGCGGAAGAGAAAACGATTGGCCAACCCCGTCAGCGGATCAAAGCTGGCTAATTTGCGTAACTCTTTGGCTTTCTTGGCCAGGCGAGTGGTGGCCTGTTTTAGCTCCGTGTCGTCACGAATCACACCAAACAAAGCCGTCACTTTGCCGTCCTCATCACGTTCAGAGATACCTCTGGCAGAAACGAAACGGACCTCTTCGTCCTTGCGTAACCTTAAATTGCAATCGAATGGCTTTCCCGTTTCGCGCGACTCCATCAGTGCCGAATAAAATTCATGAGTGTCTTTGGCATCAAAACAATTCAACAACACGCCAAGACTGGGCACATCTGCCGATTCATGTCCAATGATTCGATTCAGTTCATCAGAAAACTCAAATTGCTCGTCTACCATGTTCCATCGCCAGTGCCCGACGCCGGCCGTCTCTTCGGCCAGTTCAAGCAGACGCGCATTTTCGCGTAAACTTTCGGTCAGTCGACTAAACTCGGTGGAACGCTGATCCAGAAACTGTTCGGATTGGTCCGACATCCAGACGACGGCGAAACTCAACGCAAGATTTACTAACATCCGCTCCAGTGAGTATTCGCTGATGATTGCCGAATGAAAGAAAACCGTTGGGAAGTAACAAAAATAAGTCGCGACACCCACCAGTAGGTACCACTTCACCGTTACCTTGACCCCCAGAACCTGGGCGCTGATGAGGCACAAAACAGGAAAGAAGTACTGCGGCAATGCGCATTCAGAATCTGAGTAAAGGGCACAAAAAACAACGGAGAGAGTCGAACACGCCAAGAACGAATTGGCGACATTCTTTTTCTTGACCAATCTGAAGTTGCCCACAAAATAGTGGCCCAATGCCACCATCGCCGCAATAAAACAAGGGAAACTGAGGTCACTGACCGAGGGAGCAATCAGATAATAGATGCAGAACAGCAGCCAAGCCAACCCGGTCGCGCCAACGTAGTAATTTAGCCGTAAAAGTCGCGGGTCATCGTTGGCACGGGCCGCAATCGCGGCCTCCATTGCAATATTTTTTACGAGTTGTTGTTCCAAGTTTTGCATTAGTGCGAGTGCGGGTGGGGGGCGCAGGTGGGGACGTACGCCAAACTCTAGAACCTTAACAAAGCGCTGCAGCATTTGCGGGCAGTGAATTGCTTACTCGGCCAAGCAAAGGTGTAGATCGTAGGGGTTAGATGGAATTGGCCAATTACCAACCGGCGAACCGAACTTGAAACCGCCATCTCTCGATCTTGGTGACGTATCCGGCCGAATGCGGCTACTGCTGGAGCATTCGGACAATTTGTTCACCATTTAGCTCAACGCTGTCAGGCGCAGCAACGCCGTCGGATAAAGAGTTCAGAGAACCAACCAGCACCGTTTCGCACTGCGCCGACTCCATCACCCCAACCAAAAGTTTAGCATCCCACCCCATGCCATCGACGCTGTTCTCTTGTACTGCCAACAGCGCTGACTGCCAAGCCGACCTCAACAACACGTCCTCGGCGGCACCATTGTACTGATTGAGTTCAGGGACTGCGGCGATGAAAAAGACGCCAACATTGACGTGACAGTAGCAACTGATTCCCGAGGTATCTAACCCCAGACCTTTATTGTCACGATGAGTTAAAACGGAATTGAGCGACTGGCGCAGTTTGCGCCGAAACGCATCCGCAAGGTCCTCCGCCGCTTCGTTGTTGCCCAGTACGCTCGTCTCCCCACGCGCCAGTTCTCTTTCGATTGCCCCCAAACCTCCCGCGCTGAAACCATCGCCCGCAACATCGACGGTCGTGCGCTCTGAATTTTTTACGCCGCGCCAGACTAAGCGGTACTCATCCAAATTCAAAAACAAAACCGTCGAAAAAACTAAACAAGCATACCCCAACAGCTTACCGATCCGCGCTTTGCCCCAACCCACCAATTCTCCATTGGCCGCACGCAAGACGACAACCGCAATATGCCCAAATGCAATCGCCGGCAGCGATAGAATCATCGCCGGATACACCAACACCAGGCACAACAGCGCACCGATACCAAACACAAAGCTGACGGTCGCAGTCACCGCAGTCTGTTTCAGCCCAGGTTCAATCCGGTCGGTGACAGCACCGGCCGGGGGCTCTTTGCCCGTTGATTTTTTTTGATCAGATTCCAAAACAACTTCTTAAAAAACACACGCTTCACGAAAGGGCTACGGGGAAGGTGTCGCGTAGATTCGAAACCCACCTTTGCCGCCGCCGTGCCATGGCAGCATAAACTTGTTATCCGCAGAGAACACCATCTCTGTTGCTGCGATGCTACCAAAGCCGATCGGGAAACTGAAAATCTCTTTTCCCCCGCGCAGACGATACACGATTACTTTTTCATCAGCAAACAGAAACGCAAGCTTAGAATTTGGCGGAAATGAAACGCTTGTCGCCCCTTTTGGCAGAGGGATGCTCAAGTTGATTTCACCGCGGCTGGTCGTGGCAAAGTTTAGCTTGCTTCGGTCGAAGAACGCCAAACGTTTTCCGTCGGGTAAAAGGGTGACATTTCGCACCCGCACGGCGCCCTTCTTCTGCTTAACGTCACCGCTTTTATAATCTAACGTCGCCAGCACGTCGCCGGCAGCCAACAGTAGGTCTGACCGGCGATCAACGACAACACTGTTCACCGACGAATCGACCGGTTTACCCACGTAGAGAGCCTCGTTTTTCTCCGCCTCGGTTAAATCCCAAACGCGTGTGTGACCGGATTCGGTCACGGTCGCCACAAGCGCCGTTTGGGGAACGGGAACGATGAATTTTACAGGATCAATATGCCCTGAAACATTTCTGAAGCTCCCCAGTTTCCCGTCGGGTTCAATCGCGCTCACCTGCACCATTCCAGAGGACCGGCCGATCACCAAGTTGCTGCCTATCGTCACCATCGTCGTGATTTTGTCTTGCCCCGATTCAAACCTTTCGTAAACGATCCTTTCAGCCGGCCAGTCATAAACGGTGGTCCGTCCCCGCTCAGCCGCGATCAAGAATCCGTTATCGCTTAAGCAAACCGCCGAAACCTTTTCGTCGGTGATCCGCACGGATGCGATGGCCTTGATTTCGTCGGTGTCGCTGGCGACCGAAGGCGGGTAGACACGTTCGGGAGGCGCCAGGGGTGGTTTGAGCTCTGGCATGGTCACGCGTTTTGCGTCCCTGATTGAATAGATCAGGACCGCACCATCGTTTCCGCAAGCCAACAGTCTCCTCCCGTCGAAGCTGACCGAAACTCGCCGCACAAACTTAAGGCGATCATCACCATACCGCCCGAGCACCTGTCCGCTGTTAACCTCGAAATGCAAAACATCTTTGCCGCCGTCATAATAAAACGCGGACTCCCCATCGGGGGCAAATTCGACTCGTGCTTCATCCGCAATGCGAATCGACTTCCTCCACTTCATTCTTTTGCTGCCTGCATCGAGTCCGTTTATCTGATCACTGTCGGCAACAACAATGTTCTCCCCAGCGCGATCCGCCGCCAGCAGGCGGTATCGTTTGTCAAAGCCAACAACGTCGACCTCGGACTGGCCAAATCGAACCACCCGCAACCCTTCACTGCTGCCGATCAAAATCGCTTCATCGGTCAACTGAAATGAAGACAAACGAACGTCGGGTACTAAATCAGAAAGATTCCGCTCGATCGACTGCGCCCCTAGTTTCCAAATCGTCAGACGACCGTCGGCGGAATAGACAACTAACTTTTGCGAGTCCTTGGTAGAACGCAGGTGAATGATTTTTTCATGATGGACATGACGCAGTTTCCACAATCGGCTCAAACGCCCTTTGTCGTCGATTCGATAGGCCTCAACAACGCCGCTGTCGTCACCGGCGATCAAGTATCGGCCGTCAGGCGTTGCCGTCATCGCGGTCACCGTTTGGTTGGGCTTGAGAGACAGCTGGTCAAACACCTCGCCTTCACCGGAGACACCTTTGATAAATTTACTGCCTGCCACGTAAGCGTGACCGCGCGGGGAAAATGTGCCAACGGCGTAACCCGCGAAAGGGATCTGTTGGGCAGACCCTACCGGAGCCGTTGTCAGTTTCGAAACATCGACGTTGGTATCAAAGTCCACCTCGGGCCGTGGATCTGAACGCCGTTTATTGCGCCGCGGGGAAGCACCAAAACCGCGGCCACCTTCGAACCGTCTATCAAATCGGCCATCGAGCCGATCGCGTTTATCGTTGGGGTTAAGATCTTCTTGGTGACCATTGATCGCCGGGCGAAACTTATCGACGTCTGCAAAGCTTTTGCCGGCCGCCAATATCACCGCCGCACCATCGCCGGCACGGCCAGCATTCGCGATGTGGTTGGCCTCGAGCACAAAACCGCGTTGGGTCAGCCAATCGCGTTCGGCCGGTGACAACGGTTTACTCAACCGCTGATATTCTTGCTGACCGAAGTAGCCGCCAATGAGAATGACGACCACCGCAGCGATCGTGGCCCAGATAAAATTCTTTCTGCGATTTTGCCGAGTCACAGCTCGGTAGATCGCGAGTTCCTCTTCGTCTAATTCTGTGTGATCATTGCCGGTGGAGGAGTTTGAATTGGCGCGGTGGGATTCGGCTGTTGCGGTTTGTTCATCTGCCGCTGTTTGTTTGGTTTTCTTCTTGGCCCAAGCAAACTCAAGTTCCTTCTCGATCAGCTTCGGATCCGGGTCGTTCGTTTGCATATCGGCTGCCTGATCCGTTGACGCTTGTTGTCCTCGAGAATCAAGGTCGGCTTTCGCTTGTGTCGGGGCGGGAGATTGGGGCGCGGCTTTCCTTGGTCGCTTTGTCGCTGACCGTCTTTTTGAACGCAGCTTGGACTTCTCCAACCCCGATGTTGGCGAGTTGAGCAGCACGTCTATGTCAAGCGATTCAAACGGGGACGAAACATCGCCATCAACTTCGACGTTACTTGTTGGGTTGGAGACAGCAACGCCCGATTGCACCAAGAACTGGTGTTGGCAGCGTTTGCAAACGACTTGCCGGTTGTCAAACGACGCCGGAAGCCGGTATTTCTTTTGGCATTGAGGGCATTTGACGGGAGGTAGTTTGGCCATCTATTTATCGTAACGAAAATGTGAGCTTTCCAATGGGCCGAACGAAAATTTTGTTCCCACAATAACGCCGCACCCACGCACCGCCACCCCAGCACCGCTCGTTCCGAGGCTCCCG
>CAYOZV010000200.1:6902-8865 GCA_964408465.1 uncultured Pirellulaceae bacterium | reverse complement strand
CCGTCCTTGCATACATGCAAATAGACTTGCGTCGTTTTGATCGACGCGTGGCCTAGCAGTTTTTGAATAGTTCTCAAGTCAGTGCCGAGTTCAAGAAGGTGAGTGGCGAAACTGTGACGTAACGCATGACTGGTAACCCGCTTTACAATCCCTGCTCTTTTAGCTGCGCTGACGATCGACCTATTCACATGATCTGAATGAATGTGATGCCGTAATAGAGGCCCCTTACATCTCGGATAGCGACTGAGTTTTTCACTTGGAAACAAGTAGTACCATGCTAATTTCTGTCCTGCTGTTTGCGATTTTTCCGAGAAAATATTGGGGAGTGATACGCCCCCCCAACCTTGGGAAATATCATGTTGATGCAAGGACCTGACCTTAGCGACTTGAGATTGAATTTCCCCAATTAGGCAATTTGGTAGACATGTCATCCGATCCTTAAAACCTTTCCCGTCCTTGACCGAAACTTGAGATCGTTCCACATCAATGTCCTTAATTCGCAAGGCTAAAGCCTCACCGATGCGTAATCCACATCCATACATGAGACTGGCGACCAATTTCGCATCTCCGTTCATTACTTCCAGAAGTTTGGATACTTCTTGTCGACTAAGTACAACTGGAATGCGGCGAGATTTTTTCGCGCGGATTGCGTCGATCCCAACCAAGTTTATGTCTAGCACTTTTTTGTAGAGAAACAGAATGGCTTGTAGCGCAAGATTTTGGGTCGACGCTGCGACTCTACGATTAACAGCTAAATTAGACAAAAAGCTTTGAACATCCTTTTCCGACAGTTCGCGCGGATGCTTCCATTGCCGATCTGACTTGGAAAACCTTAGATACTGCTCAATCCAATACCAATAAGCCTCTTCTGTTCTGGGTGAATAGCCAAGGAGTTTGGCAGTCGAATGAACCTGATCCCTAAGTTTCATAGATGTCCCCTTTTTGATCGACAAAATTTTTCGGTATACCTCCAATATTCTAACGCTATATGAAGTCAGGCTAGCCTGCGCTTTTTGGGCGGTCCAATTGGGTCATCACGAACCGCCACCCTCAACAGGCTCAACCAGCCGCCGATTCGTTCAGGTTCAATTCACAACGCCAGATACTAATTCGATGAACACGAAGCCGATGACCGACCATTCCTATCAACGCTAGTTAACTTAACGGCGGGCTACTCGGTCTCACGTATGCTGACAATGCCATCGCGCCCCATCACAATATGATCGAGTATGTCGATACCGACCGTCCGTCCGACCTCTTCGAGGCGTTTGGTAACGGCGGCATCTTCACGACTGGGTGTTGGATCGCCTGAGGGATGGTTGTGAGCAAGAATGATGGAACTAGCTGCGTCACGTATTGCGGTACGGAAGACTTCGCGCGGGTGAACCAAGGAAGCATCAAGTGTTCCCGTAGTGATATGGTGTGTGTCTAGGACTTGGTTTTTCGTTCCTAACGTAACGATGTGAAATTGTTCTTGCAGGCAATCTGTGATTAGCCTGGCGAAATGGCCACGGCAGAATTCGATTGCGTCACTTGAGCTGCAAATCTTTGTAACTGAACGGTATTTGGTTTTGGCCTCGTGGATCCGGCGCCCAAGTTCGATCCCCGCTTTCAATCGCCGATAGGCGGCAGGTGTTAAGTTGGCTTCCCGCTGTTTAATGTCGCTCAATGTCTCAAGTTTGAATTGCCCAGCGAGGGCTTCTGCATTCTTTCGTGACCGAAGAATGATCTCAAGCAATTGCTCGTCTGTTTGGTTCTCGAAATTGGCTTCAGGATTCTCCATTTCCCGAACAGAATGCCATAGGCCGGTCCCACTGCCAAGCGCGAAGCCTGTAGTATGGACCAACTTGTCAATCGAATTTTTCGCGCGGCAGGAGTAAGATACGAATCCTATTTCAGTGAACGCTTGATTTGGCCCGAGTCTTTGTACCGGAAGCTAAGCTCACTGAGGTCGTCCCCGGCC
>CAYOZV010000200.1:0-6802 GCA_964408465.1 uncultured Pirellulaceae bacterium | reverse complement strand
GATTTGGCCCGAGTCTTTGTACCGGAAGCTAAGCTCACTGAGGTCGTCCCCGGCCTTGTGATAACAACCGAGATCGACCGTATCGGACTTGTAACATGAAGCCGCTGTTTTTGCCGCCAGGCGAACGTGGAAATCAGCTGAGTCCTACATGCGCTTCGCTCAATTAGGCCGTCCCGCGACGGTCAAAATAACCTCCGGGACGGAAAACCCAAACTTGATCCCTTAACAAAAAACTGCTGTTCCAGTTCTCCACAACCGGCGCCATGGACCGCGAGGACAGCTGTGAATCGTTCGATCTGCTGCTGCAATCGCTCGATCAGGTACTACTGCATGAAGAGACTCCCCTCTTCTTGGAACAGGGGACCGTCGCTCTCGTGCTTGTGGCACTTTTTTACTGCCGAGCAACTTTTCGATTTCGTAAAGCAATCGCGCGAACTGTTGATGATCCTTGAGGAATTCAGCGATCAGTTTTGATGTCGTGTCCAACATTACAATTCCGCATCCTCGCCGCCACGCAACACCAGCACCGGACAAGGTGAAAGCCTCACGACACGTTCGGCAACCGAACCAAGAAACACACGCGACAATCCAGTGTGGCCGTGTGAAGAGATCACAACCAACCCCGCCTCTTTTGATTTGGCGAACTCAGCAATCGCGCTGCCGGGGTCGCCAAACATGGAGGTGAACTTTAGCTCCGGAAAGCCCCCCTCTTGCATTGCTTTTTCGAATGACTTGGCCAGATTATTTTGAATGTCCGGTTCGGTCAACGTGCCCCACATCATTCCGTATTCCATCGGTGGCGGGAACGGTGTGACATGGATCAATTCGATCTTGTCGGGGGTTTCGACCATTTCAAGAGCCGCTTCGAGTGCGGACTTGGACATGGGAGAGAAATCCCATGGAACGACAACGGTGTTGAGTGCGTACTTTTTCATTGGAACTCAATTCGATGGTTTAGACTATGTAGCTGATTAACTGGCCATGAGTGTCGATGGCGGCGTTATGAAGTGGCTTTCTCTCTGCCAACAAAATTGCTTCGGTTAACATTGGCAAGATCAACGATGCCGACGGCGTGATCATCCTCATCCAGAACGACCAGATGATGGATCGTCGGGTTTGCTTCAAAAAGATCAATCGCGTCTTTGATAGAATCGCTGTCTCGCAGACTGATGACTTCTTTGGTCATGTGGCGTTGGACTTGGTCGAAGTTGTAGGTTCCGCAGCGACGCATGCCGTATTTGTCGACTTCGAAGATTTCATCGATAACGGTTTCGTCTTTTTCCTCGAATCGTTTCTCAAGGTCACGAAAACGTTCGATGTCGGTGACGGTGAGAATGCCAACACAATTACCCGAACCGTCAACGACACCGGCGGCAGTCTCTCGTGCTTTGTTCAGTCCTTTGAGAGCTGACTCCATCGTTTCAAATCCGTGCAGAGGCGGAACCTGATGCATCACATCAGTGACGAACATCTCACTCTCAATGCTCTTTTGTGTTTCGCATTTGCTTTCGCCTTTGCTTTCGCCTTTGCCTTTGCCCTTGCCTTCTTTGACCTCGATGCCTTTAACCAGATAAACGGGGCATTTCGCGTATCGTAGAACATAGTGCGCGACGCTGCCCATGATCAAACGAGCGATCCCGCTGCGGCCGTGGGTTGCCATCACAACCATGTCTGATTCTTTGGTTGCTTTGACGATTTCGGGACCCGCATTGCCCAAGACGAAATGATGTTCAAACTCGACTGACGGATCCGTTGGACGGATCTCATCCAGTTGTGCTTTGTCTTCGGCGATCGACGCCTGCACGTATTTGTGTAGTTCAGGTGAAGTCCCGGGATCCCAGACCGTTGCGACGTGATAGAAAACAATTTTGGCGTCGTTCTCTTTGGCCAGCGTTGTCGCAAGTTCGATTGCTCCAAGGCTATTTTCTGAAAGATCAACGGGGCAAAGGATGCGATTGCAATTCGGCATGGTTTTCTCCAAGTTTTGAGAGGTCGAAAAATTGATAGGTTGATTTGTTATTCTTTGCCCACTGGCGATGGGGTAACGTCTTAGTGACTTTGCAACCACCATGCCACTCCTTGCGTGCGGTGACCTTTGAGACAAACGTTGCGGCGCTGGGACTCTCTTCGCCGTTGAGGCGTAAACCGCAGTTGCGCCAACGTAAACCGAGGCTAACGCCCAGACGGCCGATGTTGCGGAGCTTTCTGTCAAAGAATCACAGCCCCAAGAACGATCCGGCCGTCGGCGTGAGCGACCAACCACCCAAAGTGTGCGAGGCGTGCGGAATCGCTCACCGAGCGAAGATTAATAGTGCGGAGAAGGTTCGAATCCGGCTACTTTCGCTGGCTGGCATAGCCATTGCTGATACAGCTGACGACGAACGATTATCGAACCCGTTCTCAATTTTGATTCCCTTGCCAACTCAATGTCTGACAAGGCAACCTCCGGAAGAGCCAACGTTTTAAGAAAGTAAAAAATGAACAACCACAACATCCTGTTTGCAACTGATTTTTCTGACCGTGATAATACTGCGTTTTCGGTTGCATGCGATTTGGCGTTGAAGGCAAGCGCGCGACTGGTCATCTTGCACGTACAAGATCCGCGATACGAAGCGCTTTCAAAATCTACTCGTAAAGACCCCAAGGCGGAGTTCGCGCGTTACTTGCCGACCGACTATGCCGTGAATTTCGATCACGTCCTCAGAGTTGGCGACGCGGACGAACAGATCTTACAGTTCGCGGAGTCCAATGACACTGACTTGATCATCCTTGGAACCCACGGGCGGAGCGGTTTGAGCCGCGCCTTCGCCGGCAGTGTTGCTGAAAAGGTCCTTCGAAATGGGAATACGCCGGTGATGACTATTCGTGATGCGGCGCAGAATTTGGCCAATCATGATTTGCTGCGGATTTTGGTCCCCATTGATTTTTCGGTCTACGGGCACGCGGCGCTTGACTATGCAACCAAGCTGGCTCTCTCAGTAAGCGCCGAAATTTGCATCGTTCACGTTGAGGAAACAGATGCTCAGACGCCGATGGAGATCTCCGATGATCCTTCCCAGTACAGTGGCAACCAAAGCAGCCTTTGGCAGCAATTGACAAAATTCGTCCCGCCAAGCCGGAAAGTCAACTTCACTCATAGACTGCTCGCCGGCGACGCTGCAACGGTCATCAGCGACTATGCCAAGCTCAACAATTTCGACTTCATTGTGTTGGGGACCCACGGGAGATCTGGTTTTAGCAGAGCCATCTTGGGCAGCGTTGCTGAATCGGTCGTGCGTCAATCCGATTGTCACGTCATCTCAGTAAAACCATCCAACAAACGAACGGGCGTGCTAAGTTGAGGCCGTCGCCAATTCCGCTGACTGGGATCGACCCAGTTTATTGGATCCTCCAAGCAATCACGATAGACACGGGGTTATCGCGCCCCTGAATCCTCGGTCGCCTCAAAACGCTAGTGGCCCAGTTAATCTCGGGGGGTGCTGCTCGGTTAAATCGGATCGACAAATCGGTTTTGCAGAGCAGAAAATGGCTGACCCAGAGAAAACTCACCTTCTAACACCCGAACAAACCGACCGAGTCATCCAAATGGCTTGGGAGGATCGGACGACATTTGACGCGATCCGAGAGCAGTTTGGACTTCAACCTGGTCAGGTTATTAAATTAATGCGGGCCAACTTAAAGCCGAACTCGTTCCGGCTCTGGCGGAAACGTACCGATGGTCGCTCGACGAAGCATCTCCAAAAACGCGGCTTTGTCGTCGGCCGGTTTCGTTGCTCCAGCCAACGCGGATAGTTGTGGCTGGGACTTTTTATAATGTTTGGGCATGTGATTTTCCGGCGGGCGTTGTATGGCAATTCAGTTGGTATGGTTTAAACGGGATTTGAGAGTTTCCGATCACCATCCGCTAGTAAGCGCGGCCGGTTCAGGCTACTGCGTTGGACTTTATGTTTACGAACCGGAATTGATAGAGGCCGACGATTGTGATGCGGCTCACCTAGAGTTTGTTAATCAATCACTCCACCAACTGCGGGAGCGTCTGAGGTCACTCGGCGGGGAACTGTTATTGAGAGTCGGTCGCATGCCGGAGGTGCTGGACCGCCTCCATCAGCAATTGAGCATCGAGAAAATTTGGGCTCACGAAGAAACGTTCAACGACCTTAGCTACCAGCGTGATCGTCGGGTCCGGTCCTGGACCAAGTCAAAACAAATCGCGTTCAAGGAAATCCCTCAATACGGCGTGGTTCGTCGCCTCAAAGATCGGGACGGTTGGGCGCGGCAGCGGGACCGCCGAATGAAGCAGCCACCGATCGGCCCGCCGAAGCGCATCCTACTGCCCCCGGAGTTCGAAAAAATCAGCACCGGCAAAATTGCGACCGCCGATCACTTTAACGTCCACTCCTTTGATCGCGTCGAGGTTCAACAGGGTGGCGAACAGAACGCGACCGATTGCTTGCGTTCGTTTTTGCAGACGCGCGGTGTGAATTATCGCAGCGCCATGTCCAGCCCCGTCACAGGCGAACAAGCTTGCAGTCGTCTCAGCCCCTTCATCGCCTACGGCAACATCTCAATGAGGGCGATTCACCACCAAACGCACGCACGCATCGTTCAGCTGAAAGAAAAAAGGAAGTCCGGCACCAAGATCGAACCGACATGGCTAAAGTCGCTGTCGTCGTACAAGTCGCGGCTCAGTTGGCATTGCCACTTCATGCAAAAAATGGAAGACGAACCCTCGATCGAGTTCTTTAACTTCAATCGCGCCTACGACGGCTTGCGAGAGGACGAATTCAATCGCGACTTCTTCGACGCTTGGTGCGCGGGACAAACGGGCTATCCTATGGTCGATGCCTGTATGCGTGCCTTGCACCAAACCGGCTGGATCAATTTCCGGATGCGTGCCATGTTGGTCTCGTTTGCCTCTTATCATCTTTGGTTACATTGGCGAGAGCCGGCGTTGTATCTGGCGCGACTGTTTTTAGACTACGAACCGGGAATCCATTACAGCCAAATCCAAATGCAATCCGGTGTGACAGGCATCAACACGGTTCGAATTTATTCCCCCATCAAACAGGTGGTCGATCAAGATCCCCAAGGCCTGTTCATTCGCCGGTACTTACCCGAACTGGCCGAGGTTCCAGACAAACATTTGGCGGAGCCACATAAAATGACGCTGATGGAGCAGTCATTTTACGATTGTGAAATTGGCAAGGATTACCCTCGTCCAATCGTCGATCATCGGCAGCGATACAAAGCGGCCCGTGACAGAATCCACACGCACAAGCGGCTCCCGCAAACGCGCACTGCGGCGGCCAAGGTCTTCCAGAAGCACGGCAGCCGCAAAAAACCATCCAGCCAAAGAGGATAGTAATAGCAGCGGCCAACTCAAAATCAAAACTGCCAATCACAATCGTTCTGTCATTTCCATTCTCTAAGAAAATGACGACGGCGTGCGCCGCGTGTCAACGCTTGCAAAGCGGAACTTGATTAGAGTATCATCCTGCCATTCTCTAACACCCTAAAGGCGAACCTTCACGGATGATTATTTGCGGATCTGCGGCCGACGAACTGAAACAATTGGACGCCGATAGCGTTCAGACGGTGATTACATCGCCTCCCTATTTTCAATTACGCAACTACGAAGCGGGCGCCGGTGAAATTGGCAATGAACCAACGTTGGAACAATATGTTGCATCGCTGATGGAAGTCTTTGACGGGGTGCGGCACGTGCTCAAACCCGACGGGACGTTTTGGTTGAACCTGGGCGACACGATGAAGAACGGTGCGCTGTTGGGAATGCCTTGGCGAGTCGCGTTTGCGATGAAAGACGCGGGCTGGTTTCTCCGTAGCGAAATCGTATGGGCCAAACCCAACCCGATGCCCGAATCGGCCAAAAACCGCCCTACCCGTTCGCATGAAAAACTGTTCCTGTTCACGCAGAAGAAATCCGGGTACAAATTCAACCAGCTAAAGGAAGCGGCCGTTTACGCGGGAGTATCGCGCGGCGGTTCCACCAATCGCTACGAACAGAACACTTCGGGAATGGACGCCAAAGTCTACGACACCCGCAACAAAAGAGACGTTTGGTCGGTGAAACCGGCAACGCTCTCGGGCGCACATTTTGCAATCTTCCCCGACGATTTGATCGCCCCCTGCATCGAAGCCGGTAGTGACGCCGGCGATGTGGTCCTGGACCCATTTTCGGGTTCGGGAACCACGGGCGTTGTCGCTCGGAAAATGGGACGTGACTACATCGGTGTCGAACTGAGCGCAAAATACGCTCGCCTGTCAAAGGAACGCATCTCGGGGGCTTGGAAGATCAAACGGCCCACCGTTTTGCAAACCTGGCACAAAACTTACGTCGCAGTGGCCCAAGCCTATGAATTAGAGGACGACCAACAGATCCGAGACGCCCACGAACACGTCAGCGAAACACTCGACCGAATGCGGACGCGCGTTTTCGACCACAACGATTTGATCGACGAACTGCTGGGATCGACCTGCAACTCTTACCTGCGCATGGTCAGCGGCGCTGAAGACCCCGATCACCTGCCGGCGTTTGATGAACTGGTTGACATGGCGGAGAACGAACCGATGTACGCTCCGTTGCTGGCCAAAGGCGGTAACCCCGAAGAGGCGCTGTTTGAAACGCTGAAAACGGGCAAGCTTCCCATTCCCCGTTTTGAAGACGCGTTAGATGAATGTTTTGAGGCGCCGCGCACGACGATCTAGGGAACGAATCCATCCTGAAGTTCGATAACGTTGGATGAAGGAAATTTTCGTTTAACGACAAGCCGGCAGGCGACCG
>CAYOZV010000199.1:1653-8873 GCA_964408465.1 uncultured Pirellulaceae bacterium | reverse complement strand
TGTCAGCAAACGTGAATCACTTAACGGGAGAACTGCAAAGTCGATTTTCGTGCGAAGTGCAATTCGGGAGGTCGAGGCTCCGCCCGAGACCTATTTGATTTCGTAGGTTTTGGGTGGAGTGATTTCGTAGGTTTCGGGCGGAGCGATTTCGTAGGTTTCGGGCGGAGCCTCAACCTCCCGGTTCACGCGAAAATCGACTTTGCCGTTCTCTTGGATCACTTAACCGGTTCTCAACGGTCGTAATCGTGCTAACACCGAAGCCGTTTTTGAGGGCAAAGGTTCGGTTGTCGATGTGATATGTCGCAGATGCATCATTTATTTCCGAACTCCAAAACGCGGGGGTGTCGATCTTTTTTAATGGAGATGCTCACGATTGAACGATCAACGGCAAACCTGCCGCGGAGATTACATTTACACCAGCCAATGGCAGCGGTGCTGATATTGATGAAGGGGCGTTTCATAGGAATCCGTTCATCGAAAGCATTGGCCGGCTGATAAACTCGTTCAAAAAGAAAGGGGCTTTACTGAGCGTCGAAACTTTGCGATCGGATTCAGCACGTTAAAATACGCTGTTGAGTTGGGGCAGTCGGGTTGGGCCAATTTTGTGGGGTTTGTCGTTGAAGGCACCTGTTGAGAGGGCGGTTTTCAAGCCTTTTGTAGGTTTTTAAAGGCCCATCTTTTGCGATAGAGTGTCGTAAAGAGACAATGATTTCTTAATGAAATGACTGAGCAATCTGATTATATTAGTGTTTTAACGAAAATCCGGACGACTCCGGGTTCTCTTCGCATGAAGATTTCGCGTTTTGATTAAACTCGTTTACAAACTTCTACACCACTTAAAAGAGAGAGACATCATGAAAATGAAGAAATTTTTACTAATCTTGGCAGCTGCCGTGATGGCGATGCCGCAAGCGGCCCAGGCTGATGTTGTATTCGATTTCGAATTCAACACAGCAGGCGACCGTGAAGGTTGGCAGCACAACGGAGGCAGCGGCGGTAATTCTGGTATGTTCCAATCTCAGGAAACTCTTGCCGACGGCACGGGGGTCCTTCAAGGACAGGGTGACGGTCCTGATCTTCGTGTTCTGCACAACCCGGATCTTTCTTTAGATACCACTGCGTTTACAAATTGGACGACGATTGACCTTCGGTTCCGCGTCCTGGACACTGATGGAAACGTTGAGCCACTGGCTGACTACTCTGCAAACGGAACATTTTTTGGGATTGATCCCGGCTCAGCGTTCGACTTGAGCCCTCTTCCTTTGAACGCTTTAACCGTGGACGGTGATTTCTACACCGCTTCTCTGGATATTACCGGATTCGGCACTGCCAACATTGGTCAGATCCGTTTCGACCCTTCAGGCACAACAGGTGAAGGCTACCAGCTTGACTACGTGCGCGTTAACGCCGCACCTATCGCCGCCTCTATTCCAGAGCCATCATCATTGGCTTTGCTTGGTTTGGGTGGTTTAGGCATGTTCGTTCGTCGCCGCAAGTAAGCGTCGATTAAAACTTCAATCGAAGTTTTGTAGAAGCAACCAAAAAATCGCGGCGGACGATTCTTATTGAGCCGTCTTAGCCGCGATTTTTTTTTTGATCACACGTCGTTGTTTTCTTCTTGGACACACGACAAGACTCCCGATTCCCACGTGCAATTGCACTGGATGCCCCTCCCGGATCGATTCTTGGTCCAACAAAAAATCTAACCATGAGGCGACGGCATGAACTGCTTGAGTATCAGAGCTTTACTATTGAGTTTGGCGTTCTGTGTGCTGGTTTGTGGCAGCACCGTCTCTTACGGACAAGGCTCGCTTTACACCGAAGGCCCGGGCTTCAACCCGCCCTTTGAAGACATTCGCAACGACATCACCAACGGTTATGCAGGAACCGTGATCGACGTGAATAACGCGGCGGTCGAGGGAGGAGTCTTCGGCGGCCTGGGTATCCAAAACAATCTCAAACTGCACACGCTCTCCACCGCTTCGATCAACGAAAGTACGCGCGACAGATGGAGTCGTTGGTATCAGGTCGATGGAGCGACACAGGTTTTTCGATTATTGCCCGGCGAAGAAAACGTCCGCAACAGTCGCGCTTTGGCGGCACGCATCGAAGCCTTTGACACCAACAACGGATGGAACGTCGACGGCGGAGTGTTCTTTGAATGGGTTGCACGGTACACGATTATCAAACCGATCAACGCATCGATTTGCCAGGTGAAAGATGTGGACAACGAAGATTGGTCGATGCAGCTGACGATGGACACTAGCGGCACCGTTTACGTCCAACATCGTCGGCCAATTAATGGACAGCCCAAACGCGAGGTGTTGGTCGCAAACGCCATCGGCAAGCCGTTCGATGTGCGAGTGCGCGATAATGGGCTCGATTACGAGGTCTTTTTAGGAGACGCTACGGAGCCGTTCACATCCGGTCGGTACGTCCGCAACGCCGATCCGGATGACAACACAGACACGCGTTTCCGCTGGGGAATTTACGTGGGAGCGCGTGAGGTAGAATCCGAAGCACTGATCTTTGTCAGTCACGCAACGGTTAACCCTGATTTAGACTCCCAAACGCCCACTGATCCACCAGCAGCGATGGGCAATCTGATCGCTGGCTGGGATAATTTCGATAGCACGTCGACGCCCTCGGTAACCACGACGATGCCTGGTGTTACCGCAACCGCAGAAGTCACCGGCCCCGGTTGGTCCAGAAACGAAGGCTCCGGCCGTGGATCCAGCAAGGACACGACTTGGGGAACGTTTGCCGGTCCGCCTGCAGCGGACGCCGGGACGACAGCGGTGGGTGCGAACTTAACGCTGGTCAATGGTGCTGCCAGCGGCGATCTCACGTTCACGATCACTAACGGTGGATCGGCCGATTTGAATTTGAATTCGTTTCACATGGACGCACTGGCATTTCGTCCCAACGCCGCGCGGACATACGCGCTCACCGTGGTCAGCGGCGATCTGACGATTGGCAATGTTTTCACGTCGGAGGCACCGGCAAATGACAACAGCACCAGTGCGATTACGCATCTTAGTGGTGGCCTGCAGACCGATGATTCCCAACCCGAAACTCATGATCAACATGACGATATTGAAATCGACCTGTCGGGGCTGGAGGATCACACGCTGGCCGCTGGCGAATCGGCCGTCATTCAAATTGCCTTTTCCAATGGAACAGGCAGCGGCAGCGGTCACCACTTGTTCATTGACAACGTGGCCTTCAGCGTTGCAGCGGAAGAAACGACGGTGCTGTTGGGCGATGTCAGCTTGGACGGTGTCGTCAATTTCCTTGACATCGCGCCCTTTATTGGTGTCCTCTCTGGCAGCGAATTTCAAATCGAAGCGGATTGTGACCTGAGCGGTGGCGTTGACTTCTTGGATATCGCATCGTTCATTGCCATCTTAAGCGGTTTTTAGTAAGGTGCGCTGCCGTCAGATTTTTGATCCCCTCCCTCCAACCTATTCAGTGATTTTGACATGCCCCAAAAACCAATCCAATCGTTCGTGAAGCAATACGGTTCTTTTTTGAACAGATCGACCGCGCGGCGTCGACGCAGGAATCCCGCCGCGAGTTCTTCTCTCCATTTCCAGAGATTGGAACCTCGGCAACTATTGGCCGCAGCCCCGATCATTTCGGAGTTCATGGCGTCAAATGGTGGAACGTTATTGGACGAAGATGGGGCATCGTCGGACTGGATTGAGATCTTCAATGCCGGTGACGAAGCCGTGGATTTGGGTGGCTGGTCGTTGACCGATGACGCACTTGAGCTCAACAAATGGTCGTTTCCATCGACGACTTTGGAGGCCAACCAGTCGCTGCTGGTGTTTGCATCGGGGAAGGATCGGGCTTTCGCCGGCGCCGAACTCCACGCTAATTTCAAGCTGAGCGCCGGCGGTGAGTACCTCGCGTTGGTGGAATCCGATGGTACCACGGTTGCGTTTGACTATGGGCCTCAGTACCCGGCGCAATTGGAGGATGTTTCCTACGGCGTGGCGATGGGGAGTACCTCGGTCGTGCTGGTTGACGACACGACGCTTGTGCGAACATTGGTTCCCACCGACGGAACGCTGGGCACGACGTGGACCGATCGGACGTTTGACGACAGCAGTTGGCAAGGCGGACCTGGTGTCACCGCGGGCGTAGGTTATGAAGGATCGCCAACCAGCAGCACCAGTTACAGCGCGCTGATCAACGCACCGCTGGAGCGTCTGCCGACCGGTCTTTCGACGGCGTACGCTCGATTTGAATTTCAGTTGGACAGCGTCTCCGATGTCAGTCAACTTTCATTGGCGATGCAATTTGACGATGGATTCATTGCCTATCTCAATGGTGTCCGCGTCGCTTCGGAGAACGCGCCGTCAACGCCCCTGTGGAATTCGAACGCCACCGGGCAAAAGTCGGACGCCCAAGCCACCGTGCCGGTCGATTTTGATATCAGCGATCACCTGGGGGATCTTGTCGTTGGCACCAACGTGCTTTCGTTTCAGTTGCTCAACCGAACTGCCGGCAGCAGCGACCTGCTGTTGATTCCGGAGTTAACCGCGGTCCAAGCAGCGATCCTCGATTCGCCGGATTTGGGTTATTTTGCGGAGGCGACACCGGGGGCTGGCAATGCTGATAATGCGGAGGGCTTTACCGAGGCACCATTGTTCAGCGTGCCGCGCGGTTTCTACGATTCGACTTTCGACGTCACGATTGCGACCGACACACCAGGGGCCAGCGTTTACTACACGACCAACGGCACCGCACCGACGGAGTTCAGCGGAACGCTTTACACGGGCCCGGTAACGATCGCGGGCACGACGACGCTTCGTGCGATCGCAATCAAGGACGACTTTTTTCCTTCGGCTTCGGTGACCAACACCTATCTGTTCGCCGCGGACATCATCAACCAACCCGCGACGCCGGCCGGTTATCCCTCGGACTGGGGAACGCACAACAACGGGGGATCGCCGTTCCTGGCCCAAGCCGATTATGAGATCGACTCGGACGTGGTCGGGCCCAACGATCTGTTTAATGGGATCTACACTCCGCGATTCGAGGAAGCCTTAACCTCGTTGCCGACCGTTTCGCTGACGATGGACATCGACGACGCGTTCGATGAAGACACGGGGTTTTATGCTAATTCGTTGTTAAGCGGCCGAGCTTGGGAGCGAGAGACTTCGGTGGAATGGTGGGATCCTGATAGTGAGGAGCAGTTTCAGGTCAACGCCGGGATTCGTGCTCATGGTGGCGTTAGTCGTCAGCCTTGGCGAACGCCCAAACACGGTTTGCGTTTGTATTTTCGTGGCGACTATGGCCCCGGGCGATTAAACTTCCCTCTTTTTGGAGAAGAAGGCGTCACCAGTTTTGATCGTTTGGTCTTCCGCAGTCACTACAACGATTCGTGGCAAGCGGTCAGTTCGGCGTTGCATACCCGAGGCCAGTTCATTCAAGACCCCTTCGTGCGAAATAGCTTCGCCGAGATGGGGAACCTGTCGATACGAAGCCGTCCGGCCAACGTGTACATCAACGGGCTGTATTGGGGAGTCTATGACGTCACCGAGCGTCCTGATGCCGATTATTTCGCCGACCATTTGGGCGGAGATCCCGACGACTGGGACGTTATCAATCGAAACGGTAATGTTCAGGATGGGAATTCAGATAGTTGGAACGAACTGATCAACTTGGTTCGAACTACGAATCTTTCCACTGCCGCCGGCTATGAGGCGGTGAAGCAAAAGCTGGACGTGCAGAATTTGGTTGACTACATGTTGGTCAATTTTTATGCCGGTGTGGATGATTGGCCGCACAACAATTGGGTTGCGGCCAGCAATCGAGCCACCGATGGTCCATTCCGGTTCTACGTGTGGGATGCTGAAATTTCGATGAACCAATTGGGCAGCGATCGCACCGTCGTCGACGATGCTAATTCGTCTGCGGAGCTTTATGATCGACTGCGGGTCAACGCCGACTTCCGCCAGTTGTTTAAGGATCGAGCGCTGTTGCATTTGTCCGATGGAGGCGTGCTTAGTCCTGAGGCTTCGATTGAGCGGTACGAAAAATTGGGTGGGCTGGTTGAATCCGCGTTGGTGGCCGAATCGGCTCGTTGGGGCGATGTTCATCCCACGGTTCCGCTGACCGTGGACAATCAATGGCAGGCCGAATTCGATGCGGTGGTCAACAGCTACCTGCCACAACGCACCGACATTTTCGTCAATCAATTGCAGAATGCCAATTTGGCTTCGAATCTGGCGGCGCCTGAGTTTGCCACGGCGCCTGGCCTCATATCGGCCGGCACGAGTGTTGGTTTGATCAACAACCAGTCGGGGGCAACGCTATATTACACCTTGGATGGCACTGATCCACGCCTGTCGGGAGGCGCCGTATCTGGAGCTGCTGTAGCTGGCAGCGGCCCGGTAACCATTGCCGAGTCTACGACCATCACGATGCGCGTGTTATCGGGCGGCGAATGGTCGGGGGTTGTTTCGGGTACGTTTGACGCGATCGAAACATCGACCGTTGTCACGCGCGGGATCGCTTATGGAGGGGCCACAGCCGCCTATGGGCCAGACGCAATTGACACCAATAAAGTTGCGTATCAGTTTTTGCCGGGCACAACGGCTTCCAGAGCGCACTACACAACCTACACCAAAGGCTTAAACCGAGTCATTGTTGAAATGGCGAACGCCGCGCAAGCGACACTGTCATTCGCCGATTTTGAATTCCGCGTCGGCAACACCAACGATCTATCTGCCTGGACGGTCGTTGATGGTACGGGGGCCATTGCACTGCCAACGATTCTCAACGGCGTCCGCGATGGTGGCACAGGTGTTCAGCGATTCACTTTGGAGTGGCCGGATTTAGCAATTAAAAACCAGTGGTTGGAGGTGACGATCAAAGCGGGTGCTAGTACGGGATTGATCAGCGATGACGTGTTTTACTTCGGCAATCAAATTGCAGATGTGGCCGGCACCACTGCCGCCGGCGAGACCGTTAGCGTCGACGCGCTGGATTTTGCTGACATCCAATTGAATCAAGGATTCGGCCGCGACGACATCAACAATCCCTACGATATTGACCGCAGCGGACGGGTGAACTCGTTTGATTTGCTGGACGCAAGATTGAATCAGGTTTCTGATCAGGGGCTTCGGATGCTATCGGCACCCTTGCAGCCGGTTCAACTGCCCGTTGTGAGCGCAGCGCTGGTTATCAATTCACCGATTATTGATCCA
>CAYOZV010000199.1:0-1553 GCA_964408465.1 uncultured Pirellulaceae bacterium | reverse complement strand
CCGATAGCAGCAACGGAAGTCGAAAGTGAAATCGAATCCGAGTTGTTGACCGAAACGAGATCCGAAAACCAATCAAGACTCCGACTCCGCCAAAATCCTGTTGCTCCATCGGCCAACAGCAACATTTCCACGGTCTCCAAAACTGTTGAGGCGCGTTTGCCTTCTCGCCTCCGGTACTTCGCTGATATCGACACGGCCTCGGCCGTTGAGGCGGCAAGTGAATTTACTGGACTCCGCAGTCGAGACGCGTTACGTGGCAGGCATCGTTTCACTGTTGCCGCTGGGGTCCTACCGACGGCAGCTCGATTGTCGGTTTCACCCATTCCATGGGCTGACCGATCGTTTTCAACACAAGATCGGCAAATCAAAAAGGAAGCGTTTCACAGTCAACGCGACCGCTTGTTTGCCGAAGGCCCGTTTGCTTCCTTCCTACGACAATATGATCTCTTCAACCTTGAGGGCGAAAGCCATGTTTAATAATCTACGCCAATACGCTCGCCGGTCGAAGTTTCTATTTGCGGTCCTGCTTGGGCTGTTGCTGGCCTGCCCTGTTTCAGCCCAGATCTCGATCGCGGTTGATAGCGACGGAAGTTCCAACATCAACCTAGGGCCGGCTGGACCCAACAAGTCGATCAATTTTTTCATTGGCCAAGACTCTGCGGCCAGCGACGATCTGGCCGCGATCTTTGCTGTGGTAGATCTCAGCGGTGGCGTTGTCGCAGACCCAGCTGGAATCGTTAGCGCCCAAGGGGCTGGCACAGCGGGTTACTTTGGTGCTGGGAATTTGGTCGTATCGACGATCGGGCCGGGGGACAGCAATTCTCAGTTTGAGGTCAATCAGTTTTTTGGTTCAAGCCAACCGATCATGACCGGTGCCAATCGCGAGCTTTGGTTCACTCTGAATGTAGACACGACCGGATTGGCGGCGGGAGATTACTCAATCAGTCTTGCCGATGCGGGCGGTTCGTTCCGCGATAGCGCTGGCGCCTTTATCGCCGCAAATAACAATTTGTCATTTACCGTTTCCGAAGTTTTGCTGGGCGATGTCAACTTGGACGGCGTCGTCAATTTTCTTGACATCGCGCCTTTCATTGGTGTTTTGTCTGGCAACACTTTTCAAGCCGAAGCGGATGTAAACTTAGACGGCACGGTCAATTTCTTAGATATCGCGCCCTTTATTTCTATCCTAAGCGGCGGATAAGAGACGGGCCAAAGTAGTCCAGATACTGGGTTTATATGTGTCAGGGGAACTGCAAAGGCGATTTTCGTGTGAACTGGGAGGTTGAGGCTCCGCCTGAAACCTCCGAACTCAAATAGGTCTCGGTCGGAGCCTCGACCTCCCAAGGTGCACATCGCACGAAAAATTTGACTTTGCAGTCCTCCTGGTTTTTGCGTGAGCAATGGTTTCCTTTACAGTTTTTTTAAAGCGAGCTAACAGATGCGACCTCATCGTTTTTTATTGGCATTGATCCTGGTTTTTCCCGCTGCAACGGCGGTGGCTCAATACCCCTACTCCAACGTTTGGCCGCAGACTGCTTCGTTCAGCGTTAGCA
>CAYOZV010000198.1:0-8984 GCA_964408465.1 uncultured Pirellulaceae bacterium | reverse complement strand
GGGAAATGGGAAATGGGAAATGGGAAATGGGAAATGGGAAATGGGAAATGGGAAATCGGAAATCGGAAATCGGAAATCGGAAATTACCTTTCCCCTCACCTAAAGCTCACCCTCATCAAGGACATGGATCGTACCGTCGGCACCCCGCAATACGACATTGTCTCCAAAAAATTTGGGTGCCCCAATAATCGGTTGCCCCAGCTCCACTTGTTTTTCGATGGTCCCCTGCCCTGCACTGAGTTTCAGAATACGTCCGCTGGCAAAGACAACCATTAAACTGCCGTTGGTGGATTCGGGAATCGACGAAATTTGAACGTTCCCGATCGGCAGCGCCCATTTCTTCTGAAGTTTCTTGTCAAAGCAAGTTAACGAATCATCATCCAGCTGCACCAGCAGCGAATCGCCAACCAACCACGGACCGGCAACATAGCGATTGGCCATCGTCTGTGTCCCCGAAATTGATGGCTGCCTGCCGACGGCCACTTGAAACAGCGCGTCGGATTTCCCTTCGTTTTGAACACCAAACACGTTTCGGCCGTCGGTGACGATGGCCGATGCGATGGACTGTTCAAACTTAAGTTCTGCGACCTTCGAGACTGACGCATCGTTTTCGGCCGACAGAAAATACAACATGCTGGGCATCGTGTGGGTGGCGTCCTGCACCGATGAATGGGCGGCCGCAAACACGTCGTTGGTGATCGGAACCAGAGGCTGCCAAGGAACCTTAATCCCCGGCGACACCGGTGGCAAAAACGGAGATCCCACAATTCGACCGTTTTCTGGGTCAATTTTCGAAACCAACCCTTGCTGCGATGCGACGATGAGATGTTTGCCGACGGCGATTGGTGGCTGCTGCGGTTGGTCGTTGGGTTCGATGCCCATTTGGAACAGTCGACTCTTGTTGGCTCCTTTTTTATAGAACAACATTTCCTTGGCACCGCGGCTGTTGGCCATGACGAACGCATCATCGCCCAACTCCATCAACTGATCAAACTTCAACGTCTCGATCACTTCGCTGGAAATGATGGCGCGTTTGGCCACACCCGAATTAATATCGGCGGCCGAAACATCAAAAATATCGCCTTGATTATTCACGGCCGTCAGCCCCGCATCACCTGCGGTCACGCCTCCAAGAGCACCCCCGAAATCGGTGCGCCAAATCGGTTTTAGCGATTTGCCATCCACCAGCGACGCCGATGCCATATTGGATCCCGCGCGACGGCGAATATGGAAAAGTTTATCGTCGATGACGGTCGGTTGACCAAGAAACACGTCGCCCGGTTCCACGACCTCCTCGTTTTTGAACTGGCCCAAACTGCGTTGGACTTTGTAACGTCGTAGGCCTTTTCCGGCCGCCCAGATATTGGAACCCTTGAGCGCGATGTAGGACTGTTGGCCCTGCGTGTCGTACCGCTCCTTGGCCAGCACCGTCACGGGGCTGATCTCGTTGCCGGGATTGAGTTCGAGGATGCGCATGTCACCTCGGTCACCGAACAAAATCAAACCGCGGCCAAAATAGGCGATCGGCGTATTGATTTGCGATTCGGTGACGCGGTTGACGATCTGGTTGACCTTGAGATTCAAACCCGTTTCGTCCGGCTTAAGGACCAACAGATCGGCGAAGTCGCCACCGTTGCGAACCAAGATGATATAGCCCGACCATGAGATCGGCGGTACGGGAATGCTGTTTCGATAGTGGCCCAGATACAGTACTTCCTTGCACTGGAAATCGGTGGTGGAGATAGCGTATAGATTTGAATAGGAGCCCGGTTGATATAAAACGGGGGCTCGGTTGGCGATCAGCCCACCGGAATTAGCGGCTTGAGGGATTTTTGCCCCGCCGACCATTTCGCCGGTCGCCCCGTCGATCAAAATCAGTTTCCCTGATTGCGTCGTTACCAGCACGTTTTGTTCGTTCAACGTTGGTTCGAAAAAGGGTTCGTCGATCAGGGCACGCCAAACGACTGCGCCGTCTTCTAATCGAGTCATGGAAACTTCATTACGCAGAAGATTCGAAACGATCACCGTATCCATGTCGAACGGTTTTGGCGGGTAAGCAGTTTGCAGACCAACAAAACGTCTCCAGCGGACTTCGCCCGTTCCGGCGTCGAAGCCATAAACGGCTCCATCGACCAACGCCGCGATCACTTCGTCGCGCAGCCCGTTGACTTCTTCGCCGACGGTGGAAGCCAGCACCACTGATGCCGAAAGCGGCGAAGCCGCAGCTCCGGTTTGCGTGACGGTGGCTTGATCCAGCGGCTGGACCAAATCTTGTTCGGCGGTGCTGATGCCCTTCATAATGTCGCGCAGCTCTTTCCGCGCGGCCAGGTCAGGGTATTCGCGGGTCATCCGAATGTAGGTTTGGAAGGCCTTGTCCGTTTCTTTGCTGTCACCTAACTGCTTGATCTCGACCAGCGTCGATGCGTAATCTTTTTCTTTGTTAATCAGGCCATTGACGGTCTGGATGTTGTTTTCAATCTCAGCCAACGACGTCGAAACGCGCTGGCTCTTTCGGAGCGTGCCCGAGAGATAGTTTGGGTTGTCGATGAATTTATAATACTTGTTCAGCTGGACCACGCTGGCTTCCATTTCGGACAGCGTTTCCAATTGAACCGCGGATTCTGTTTCCTGAAACAGGGACTCCGAAAGCATCAGGCCGACATCGTCTCGGATGTCTTTGAGTTTGTTGTTCTCTTGTTGGCTTAGTTCGGGCAACAGCGTTTGAGCGGTTTGGATCGTTTCGGCCCAACGTTTGCTGGAAAATTTGTTCCGCATGATCGCTTTGACACGCAACGCCCGAGCGTCATCGGCATGTTTATGGTTGGGGTTATCTTTGAGATAATTGGTAAACTTCTCTTCGGCATCGGCAAAGGTCAAGTTGTCGATGCTGCTGACGGCGGCCGCGTATTGTTTATCCGCGTCGACGCCTCCCAGCCAGATCGCAAGAAAACTGCCGATCATGATCAAGAACAACAGAATGCCGAAACCGATAAAGGGCCATTTACTGGTCCACTGATTTTTGGTGTCCCACTTTTTGAAGTTCTCATCTTTGGAACCGGAATTGTTTTCGCTGGCACCTGCATCGTTGGGCGGGGCGACGCCGGCGGAGCCCATGTCAACAAAGGAGTCGGTGAACGTCGATTTGCGGCCCTTGGGCGCCTTGGAAAGTTGCAGTTCGTCAGGGTCGACGACTTCGGATAGCGAATTTTCGACCTCTGCAATTTCGGCTTCTTCTTCGGCGGCGATAGCGACCAGTTCTTCGGCGCTGGCGGCCCGGGCTATCTTTTGGGCTTTGGCTTGATCGCTATCGCTTTTGAGTATCTGTTTGGCTTCGGTTTCGGAGATCAGATTTTTTTTGACCAAGTACTTCAGGATTGAAGTCGCTTTGGGAGGCGTTTGAGCCGCACCGACTTGTTCGCGCAGTTTCGCAATGATCCGCGCGTCAAGCTTCCCGAGAGCTTCGAGTTTGTTGATTAACTTTTTGGGTGACATTGATTACTTTCGAACTTCCGGTGGACGGTCGTTTTGCTGCCGTCGGTTGATTTGTGTTTCTGCTGTCGAGTTTTATTTGCAAAAGATTGTGCGGTTGAAAATTTATCCCACGTGCGCGAGCCCTCGGGTTTGGTTGCGTCACCGGAGGGCTTTCGCGCTGCCGCGAGAATTGTAAACCGCCCGTGCTCTGGGGTTGATGATTTTCATCTGTTCCTAAAATTCAACATCGGTTGTTTTGGCTTCGATCAGCAAGTTGTTCGACTGGCCGGCGTCGCAGGCGGTGATGTATCTGGCATAGGTTGCGTCGACGTGAACTGTGATCACCATCCGTTCGGGCCCGAAGGTGTCGACGGCGTCTTTGACCAGCGTCCGCATTTCAGTCTCACTGGGTGCTTCGCGCTCTTCTTCGCCACGGGAAGTGACGTAGTAAGTGTTGTTCTGGTCAATGATGACCTCGACGTAGTCCTTGGCCTCTTCCTCCTGCTGAACGTTCATGCTGGCTTCGTCGGATGACGCGGGCGGTTGGGGCATGGATTTTTGCAGCGTAAAGGACGCGGTCACCATGAAGAAAATCAACAACAGAAACGTTACGTCGACCATCGGTGTCATGTCGAGTTCGTCTTCGGGGATCTTTTCCTTTTTGCCAAACGCGACGGGCGGTTCTTCTTCATCGTCGTCGGTGTCGTCGATTCCCTTCCATCCCATGGATTTGTAGGATTCGGTCGAAGATGAAGTTTCCGGTGAAGCGACCTTTTTGGATTGTTCAATTTCCGGGCGGATGCCGTCGGTGTTGTCGGCAAGTTTCCCCGTGGGCACGCTTAGGTCAAATTGATTTTCGTTACCGCCCTGCCCTGCCCTGTCTTGGGTGCTATCTTCTGGATTCTCTGGATCGTAAGGTTGGTTGGTCATTGTTGTTCCTCCTTGATTCCCGCATACAGTTTACGAGACTCGCTCAGTTCGGCCTGGGCGATGCCTTTGCGTACCGTTTCGACCAAACCCACTTTGACCTCGCCTTCGGCTTTGATCATCACCGCATCCTTTTCGGGGTTGGCCGAAAGCTCCCCTTGAATGTACTCGGCCACCGCTTCTTGGATTGAATCCGGATCGGTTGCGGTGACGGCGATGGACGGATCTTTGGAGCGACCGAGGAAGATTTGGTTTTCACTGCTGCCTTCGGCCTTGCCCACGATGACGACGACGGAATCTTTATCCTGAACCGACACGCCAAACGTCGCCCGTGGCAGATCGACGGCCTGTTGCGGGTCCATTTTTGAAACCACCACAAAAAACGCCAACAGAAGAAACGTGATATCAATCATCGGCGTGATATCCAGTTCCCCGTCGTCGGGATTCTGCTTTCGCTTTTTCAGCGTCAGTTGTGTATCGTTTTTGCTCATACTGGCAACGTCGCGAATGTAGTGGAGGTTGTTAGGCCTCCCGGCGGGGTAAAAAAGATTGTGGTGTTGGCGTTAGGCTGAGACCTTTGAAAAAGATCCGCGCCCGATAAGATCGGCTACCCTTTTGGGAAGCGGATGCTGGCCTCGCGGAAGATTTCCAAGAACTGGTTCACGCCGTAGGACACGAGGTCTTCCATTTTCTTGATCTGAACATTGATGTAGGCGGTACACAGCACGAAAGGAATCGCGATCGTCAAACCGAGCGCCGTGGTGATCAGGGCGAACTGAATATCTTGAGCCAGTTTGGCGACTTCGACGTTTGCGTTGGGGATGGCAAGCTTCGCAAACGCCGCCATCATTCCCAAAACGGTTCCCAACAGCCCGATCATCGGAGCCACCTTGATCACCGTGTAGACCCAGCTGAGTCGATATTCTAGATCTTGAAGGACGTCGCGTTGGAAACGATCGGCGATTAATTGCTTGACCTTGGAAAAGCCAAGTTTTCGGTTGTTGATGGCCAGTTCCGCCAATTGACAGGTCGCTCGCCGGTCGCCGTCGCAGACCTCGGCGGCCGCGTTGTATTCGCCCCGCGACAGAGGCTCTTCGACGGCCTCTAGGAATGCCGTCTGTTGTTCTTCGCTGACGAATTGCTTCTGTCGAACCCGCGCCGCGACCATCACAACACAGTAGGCGCCCCAGAGTGCGATCAATGCCATGACTAAGTAGATCACGTAGCCTAAATAGGTAAAAATTTGTTCCATTTAATTCTCGGTTTGTGTTTTGACTGTTTAAAAGTTAAGTCAATTTTTGGTCGTCAGTTTATCGTCGCATGGTAAATGCGAAGGTTGTCTAAGTTTCTCGATTGATTGGTAGGTTTGTTGGATCTTAATTACGGTAGACCACATCCTCGACCACGAAATCGAAACCGTTATCCAGCGTCGCCAGCTTGATGACGGTCTGTCGAATGTCGGCAAGTTGTCGTTGGTCTTTGGCCAGGAATTGGGCTTCTTGGGCTCGGATACGCAGTCGTGCTTTGTCGGGATAAAATTGGATGAGGTTCGCGTTGTTGCTGTCCACGCCAGCGGCGGCCGCGATTGCTTGGTCCCACCGCATCATCCGTTTTTTGATATGAGCGAAATAGAGGCTCTTCTCATTGGCGCGTGATGATTTGATGACCTCCGCTTTACCGGCAGGGTCGCTGATTCGGTACACGTCATCATTGTCGCGCCGCACCACTCCGATGTCGATGCCGAAGAAGCTGAGCTGTTGTTTGTAGGTGCCGATGTCGGCGGCTTCGTAGTTGATCTTCCAGCGTTTGAATTCTGGGATCCCATCGCCTCCGCCTCCGCCGGGGCCGCCCTCGCGTGCACCGAAACCTTTTCCCTTACCCATCTGGGCCGCATCGCCGCTGACCTTTTCGGAATTGGCCCGCACCGAAGACACCGCATCGGTGACCGCTTCGATGGACTGCGCTAACTGCGGAGTCTCCACCTCCGGAAATTCCTCGACGCCCGGTTCGAAGGCGTCGTCTTCAAAGCCTTCGGGTTTTTCGTCACCGGTGTCACCGATTTCGGTGATCTCGGCCAATTGCGTCGGAGCGCTGTAGTCGACGTCGGTCGTCAGCCAGATCAAAAACAGAATCGTCGTCATGAACCCAATGATGGTGATGCACGCAATGAGAATAGCGCTCAACCGGTCATAGCTGGAGACCGTTGTATCAGATTTGACGTAGCCAAATTTTGAGGATTCTGAGCTCATTGGTTTCGTTTGTTAGGTTCAGATCGTTGATGATAGGGCCGGTTCCCACCGGCCAGTGCATATCGGAAACAGACGCGTTGGGTAGGAACCGGACCTACGCGGCGACGTCAATCATACAGTTCGGCGCCGGGGCGTAGTTTCGTGTACCAAGAGGACCATTGTTCTTTTGCGGTGACCAGGTCTGATCGGTTTGGTTTTTCAGGGAGCACAATCGAATCAATCTTGCGGCTGATCAGTCGCAGTCCGTTATGGGCTTCGACGCAGATTCGGATGTCAGGATCGCCCATCGCGTAAATCAGCGCCGGTGCGTTATCAAGGTCTTGTTCGGCGGCCAAAAATCGAACGGCGATTAAACGTTTGTAATAGTTTTTATCCTTGACCAGCGATCTGAGGAAGCTCTGCGCTTCGCCGCGCGAAGTTTCGGGGCGATCCTGATAGTCGCGGATTGCTGATTTTAGAGAATCGGTCAGCATCGCCAGTTGTTCGCCCGAGAGATCTTGATTGAGCGAATCAAGAAGTTCGTTTAGATTCTGAGACGTTTCGGTGGATTGGATCTTACCACCGCGGAGTTGTTTAAGTTTCTGACCTGTGAGCGAAGCAAGATCTTTGCCGCCGGCCAGGCTACTGCTGCTTGGTGGCAGGGAGAGAATTTCGCTGCTGCGGACGAGGAACATGACCGCGAACGCGGTGTTAACGTTGGCCGGGGAGTTGGGTTCGGGGCCGGCGGGGAAGGAGCCGTTTTCCTTTTGTATCGACGCGAAAAATTCGACGCCTTGGTCATACCAGCGTCTCATCGAGCCGTTGCCGACGCCGCCTTCGGCTTGTTCGCGAAAATAGGCGTAACGTTCGAGCGCGTAGTAGTAATAAAATGGCCACTTGTTCACATTGAAAGTGAACACCTGTTCGAAATGAGCATTGGCCTTTGATTTGACCTCCGACAGATTACGTTTGTTGACCTTCGCCAGCGGCCCTGTGCCCCGCCATTGGCCGGTGCCCTCGGGTTTGCCGTCGGTGGTGACTTCGGGGACGAAGATCGAAATCGACGGCGGCAGTTCGGTGCCGAATCCTTGGACTCGCCTCTTCTCCACTTTCTTCACCCGTGGTTGCAGCTGGAGCAGGTCGCTGAGCAGGTAAACGGTGCCGGCGCAGGCGGCGTGAATCGAAATTCGCGCTTCTCGGTCGGCCGCGTTGTAGAACCACGTCCGCTTGTTTTGCACGGCCATCATAAATTCGAGAATACGTTTTGATGATTCAACGCTGACGTTGATCCTGTGCTGGCGAGCAACAAAATAGGCCAAGGCGACGAATTGCGTTTGGGATGTATCCCAAGTGGTTTGCCCTCGATAGGCGAAACCCCCGTCGTCCAATTGTTGCCCTTCAAACGCGGCGATCAGTTTGTCAATTTCCGGTCGATAGGCAACGTCGTCCATCTCGCACAATAAAATCAGCGCTAGACAGGGGTAATAAACTTCTTTGTAGTTCAGCAGCGTCCCGCCGTTGACGCTATTGCGAACATCTTCGACGACTTTGTCGACCAATGGATCGCCCTCGGGGACGGCGGCTAAGTAGCGTTTGGAAGCCTGTACGATTGAGAGTGCGACCAGGCAGTTACGTTCGCTGGAGCCGCTGGTGGTGTGCAGATATTTAATGGCCGATTCGACCATCGCTTCGACTTTTTTGCTGTCGGGCGTGTAGGTGGTCTGGGCGGACAGCGGGGCAATGAAGAGGGGAAAGCCAAGGCATCCCGCGATCGCGATTAAGAATATCGCAGCCAATATAACCTTACGCCGCATCATGGTCCTCAGAAAGTCTTCGCGCTTTTTATTCGGCTGATTGGCGGTCGATCATGTTTCGCGGATTCAGCTCCCGATTCAATATATCACAGACCTTTTCGCTGGGTTCCAATTTTTTCGACTTCGGGGGATATCTCAGGCAGATAGTTGGTGACAATGGACGAAAAATCCGATGGAGAACGATTTGAGAAAAAAGACGAGGGTTCGATTGACAGCTAAGACGGAGATAAGTTAATATCTCGCCTTCTTCAATTGCTTGGTGTGTCCGAGGGTTACTTAGAAACCCGACAAACACGGCATGGGATTGCGGTCGGGTAGCTCAGTTGGTAGAGCAATGGATTGAAAATCCATGTGTCGGCGGTTCGAGCCCGCCCCTGACCACTTATTTTAAAAGCCACGTCAGCCTGATCTTGATCGGGTGGGACGTGGCTTTTTTCGTTTACGGATGATGTGGCAGGCTTCGGTGGTTGTGGCGTTCTGGCGACCTCTGCGCGTAGTGGATCTTGTTAAAGATCCTGCGGGGGAAGAGGAGCTTCAGGATCTT
>CAYOZV010000197.1:0-9220 GCA_964408465.1 uncultured Pirellulaceae bacterium | reverse complement strand
CTCATCAATCCATAGTACTGCGGAACGCCCAGTCTGCTTTCCATCTAATTGATCAGCAAAAAGATCAAACGGTGGCTGGAAGCCCCGCCACGTGACGGGGGCTTCCAGCCACCGTCGATTATTGAGCCGCCTCTTCTTCCTTGAACGCATCGCGCATCCGCCGGCAAGCGTTCTGGACCTCCATCCCCAATTCCTTGGCGGATTCTTGGTCGCGCGTGTCCACCGCCATTTTTAATTCGTCCAGTTTTTCGCGATAGATACGTGCCTTACCAGTTTTGAATTCACTTACCGATCCGTTACGCAAGTAGACGCCAACTTCGACTCGGCGCGAAAGGTTATCGCAAAACGAAATCCATTTATTCGCAGCTTCCCAATCTTTGGTGCGTGCTGCCGCGACGGCTTCAACATTGAGGACCCTTAGATCAGGCAAAATATCTCTGGGCGCTGGGTAGTACATGTAGGTCCCGGCAATACTGGCTACGACCAGCCCAATGACGGTGGTCACTCCTAAGATCCACGGTGGAACCTCAGCATTCAGCTTCGAATCTTTTTCATCGGTCTGCTGATACCATCTTTCTAGGCTTGATCGCTTGAGCACGAATCGAAATATCAGCCCCGTGAGTACCAGTGCTGCCAATAAATAAGTCCCGCCCAATTCGTTGGCATCCCAAAACTCAGCCATTTTCGTTTTGGCTTTTTCAAAAATGGCATCGCTCTGGCCCGCGAATGGATTGGTGTAGACGTCAAACGCATGGGTGTGCCCCGCAGGTTCGAGCCCCTTGGGATAGAGCGGTTTGTCAATGAGATAAGCCAACCCGACAGTCGTTGTCATCAGCAAAAGGAAAAACAACACCAGCCGTTTAACACCGTAAGCCCGTCCAAACCAAGCGAGCAATCCGATGTTGACGCCGGCACCCAAAATCAAAAGCGAAAATGCTGCTCCGATCGAATTTCCATGCTGGAACATTCCACCGATCTGGCTCATCGCCAGCAGCGGCGTTGAGTAAATCGGGGTCGCCACGGCAGCCACAACAATGGGAGCCACAGGGTTGTCGCGTTCAACTTGGTTTTGCAGGTATCCGTGCGGCAGGAGCGTCGCCAGTAAAACAGAGGCGAAAATTCCTATCAGAATATACCCAAGCGATGGGCCAACCAGTTCGGACGACGCAGAATCGAAAACGGATATCGCGCGATTGATTCCTGAAGCCGGAACCGCAGCTTCGCTCTCCAAACCATCAACGTCCTCCGCCAGTCGGTTCCAAACAAACCCCAGCACGCTGACAATCACCATCGCACATAGAGAAAATGTCAAAATTGCGATTGGGTCTGACAACGTCAGTCCATACAGCACCGACATCGGATTGAACAAGGGAGCCGTCAGACCGAAAGATACGATCGTGCCACGTTTTACCCCCGCGCGATGCATTTCACGAACGATTGGAATTACACCCAGCGAACAAACGGGCAACAGCATGCCAATCAACCAACCAGCGATCAGGCCAAAGCGGGTGTGATCTCCGAATAATCGTTTGACGGATGTCGGGCCAAGCATCCTGCGAAAGATGGCCGCAATAAAACATCCAATCACGATCCACAGCGAACTATAGACGACGATCTCAAATAGACGCAGGGCGAATGCCGAACCTAGGTATTCAAACATGGTGGTTTACTTCACTAACTCTTCAAGCGTGGAGATGTGTGCCGAAAACGAATCGGCATTTCCAAGGTAACTCGTGCGTCGTTCGTCTTGCTCGGCCGAACCTTCAATGATCGCGTAAAGCTGCGGCGTCATCTCCTTTGAAATCTCATTAACCTGCGCCCATTGAGACTCCGGCATATCGCCCGCCGACGCAATTTTCGGCAGCCAACGAATGAGATCTTTCTGTTCTTCAATCGGGTCAACCGACACACTGTGGATCTTTTCTCCGGTCGTCATATCGCCGTCATCGGCGGCGGATTCATCCGTTTCTTCTCCCTCGTGAAGGAAGTAGTGAGAGTGTCCGCTTTCGCCTTCTCCGTGAACGATTTCTTTTACTTGATATTCGATCGGTGCTGGCAAAGGATCGTTGCCGGTGATCGCATCATGCAATTCCCGAATACGGCTGATTGCTGTGCTAAGCTCCTTGGGTTTGTGAAAGGTGAATGCGGGGATCTTTTTTGGTCCCGCATTTTCTGAACTGCCGGTCGCGACTCCTGACGCGTCGGTGTTACAGCCAACAGACACCAGAGACATCGTGCTGACGATTACGGCGGCCAGTAGGAAACAGCTTTGATTGTGACGGACGTGCATTTTTTTCCTTTACAGAAATGTATTATGTGTTCATTAATTAGTTTCATCGGGCACCGCGACCGATGCGAGGATCTGTTGGATAATCGGATCGGAACTTTGGTTCTCATTTTCGATACGGAGCTTCAATACAGGGACGGCAACAGATTGAATATCAGCCGGGCTAACGAAGGTGCGCCCTTTTAAATAGGCCCAAGACTGGGCGATGCGTTGCCAAGTAATCAAACCGCGTGGGCTGAGCCCGAGTTCCACCTTGGGATGATTGCGAGTCGCATTGCCAAGGTCTACTAGGTACCTTCGCACGGCTTCGCAGACTTCGACGTTGGCGACCCTGGTTTGCAGTTGAGAGAGTTCTTGAAGTGTCAGCGCGGGTTGAGTTGTTTTGTTTTCAAATTCGTCGCCGACATACTGCCCCAGCATGGAAACTTCATCGTCAGTCTGAGGATAGCCAATGCTCAATTTCACCGCAAAGCGATCGAGCTGGGCTTCGGGGAGCGGGTAGGCACCGTGACTTTCGACGGGGTTCTGGGTGGCGATCACCATAAACGTCGAAGCCAATGGCATCGTTTTATTGTCGATGGTGACTTGTCTTTCAGCCATCGCTTCAAAAAGTGCACTTTGGGTCCGCGGCGTCGCTCGATTAATCTCATCCGTCAAAAGAAAGTCGGAAAACACGGGCCCTTCGCGAAACTGAAACGATTGATCTTTTTGATCAAAGATGTTGAATCCAGTAATGTCGCTGGGTAATAGGTCGGGCGTGCATTGAACCCGCGCGAACGCCCCACCGACCGATTGCGCGAGCGCTTTGGCAAGCGTGGTCTTCCCAAGACCGGGGAGGTCATCGAACAGCAGATGTCCCTTGGCCAACAGGCAAGTGATGACCTGTTCGACGACGTCTGCTTTTCCAACCAGAGCGTTATTGAGTTGCTTTCGCAGCTGGTCTACCTTGTGAGTGTCGGCCTCTTGAATTGGAGGCATTGGCTTATTCATGAATTGGGCTCGTTTGTAGTTTTTGATTTGATGCGCTTAAACGATAGTTCGCTGACGATCTGCCGGCAGGCAAGTGCCACGCTTTCTCGTTGCAGCGACGCGCGCTGGGCCCGACTGAAATTCTCAATTTGCCAGAAGTGGCAAAACTGTTGCGCTGCATTGGGATCAGGTCGGCAAAACCAATTCGAAACAGCTTCAAAGGCAGGGCGCGGAGAACCGGCGGCCCAAAATCGCACGTCAATTAATCTACGCGTGGCTTTCAGTCGTCGCGCGGGGAACAACCTAAACATAAAGCACCAAGCAAGCCACGAAAGTCCTGCCGTCAATTCCCAACGATAACGAAAAAGAAGACCCAACACCACCACCGCCAGCAGCGCGAAAGCAGGGTGCTGTTTCACTAATCCAATTCCATAGGCGGCTTGCGTCATGCACCACTGAGACCACGTCAGCTGATGATAGGGTTTGGGCACTCCTGGCGTCGGTTCCAACGGGATCCACCGCGCTCCGTCAAAACAAACTTCTGGCCATAAATGTAGATTCTCGGACGTCACGATTGACTGGCCGGCTGTCCAATCAAAATCCTTATCCGAAACTAGGAAACCACTTTTGAGCCGAGCTCTATATCCAGCGGCGCGGAGGATCTGCGTTGCCACACTTGCGAACTGATAGGCTGGTCCGCCACCCTGATCCAAAAACGCCTCGACCGAATCACTGTATGACTCCGTCGCAACCCAATCGGGCCGATAGGCGAATGCGTTCCTCAATTGGTTGATGATCGCATCGACCTGCTGCCAACCTCGAGCATGCCCTTGTGTCCACTCTCGTGCCAATTGTTCGATTCGAGATTTCGTATCGTTTGATGGAATTTGTCCCAAGGGAGAATCAGGGGCCGCCACACGCGCACTTTTCCGTTTCGACAAAAGATAGAAATTGGGAACGTCACTCACACTATCAATCACGGTGTGCGTTGGGATTAAATCGCCGTTCATCTCGACGGTTGCTTGCGGGGTGTATGCAAACAGGTTGGGAAGATTCACTCGATCAATATGCCACGCCCTCAGCAACGATGGTGCGGGCAGAACGTTCGTGTTGAGCCTGAGAATTTTGACGCGGTGAGCACGACTGGTGGCGAGATACTCTGACGGAGAAACGGTTTTCCGATACCACGGCTTGCCAAATTCTTTTCCCAAACGGATCTTTGATCTTGGAAGATCGTTCTGGGGCAGATCAACCTTGGACCAATCCCATCCATCAAAGTGGTGAAAACAGTCGATGGAGAACCGGACAGGCGTCGAACCCTCAACATAAAAGAGCGCTTTGGACCTTCGATGCTCTAGGTCAAGCACTTTATCAGATGACGGCTTTCGAGAGGTCGAAAATGTTTTCCCTGACTGTTCAGATTCAATCACTTCCTTGAGGTGTTTTGCGCGAACATTGAGGGCTGCGGCGCGCGATTTTTTTTGATCTTTAAATTCGGTCGCGGCAGAATATTTTTCGACAATCACATCATACATCGAAGGCTTATCATCTTCGATGAATTGGTCTGACTGAACAGGTCCGGCCGAACGCGCGTTATCACCGGCGGCCAACATATCGCCATCGCCGATACCACACCGAGCAAAAGTATCTTGGTACCCCTCCTCGCCGCCAGAGAAAGGGGAAAACCCAGACAGATTGATAGTTGCTGCCTGCGGGACCACGGCCATCAAAATCGTTGCTGTGCCGATGATCGCAGCCAAAGAAATCGCGATCGCGATGCTGTTGACCGGAAGCATTCTTGAATCTCCCTCGATCGCCTTATCGTCCAACCGGCTCCAATAGTTCGAAAGAAGATGCCACAACGCACACGTCAGGAATAAAAAGGAAGCAACAAAAACCTCAACCTGTTCGCTCATGAAGCATGTAAAAAGCACTAATGCACAACAAGTGACGAAGCCGACCTTTTTAAAACTTAGCACCTGCCCAGAAAAAATGATTAGGTACCAAGCACCAAACTGCAACGCCATCAACACAACAATTTCCGTCGGATCACCAACGCCAAATTGCCGAAAAATGAACTGAAGGAGGACGGTCGTGCTGGCACACGCGATCGCCCCCAACTGCATCCATCCCGACGGGACTGAGCCTTGACCTCGGGACCAAACAAACCCCTTTGAAACACCTAAGAGCATCAATGGTGGAAGCCCGACAATCAATGCCGACTCTAACCACAACGCGGTTACCCAGCGACTGGAGGGTAATCGAAAAAGCAGCAGCACAAGTATCGCCAGCAAACCAATGAAGACCAAATCGAGTTGCGGCACCCCGTGCAACGCATTGGTCCGCGTGGAGTTAAGTTGCGATGGCTGGTTATGTTGTGGCATGACTTGCCCCCATGTCGTTGGTGGGCAGTTCCACACAGATGGGCAGTTTTGCGGCGGGCAAGGCAGATTCCATTATCGCGGCCCCTGGCATGGCGTCTTGGACATCGTCCCCCAGACGGTGGGTTGAAGTTGAACCAATACACAAACACCGAAGGTTCGACCGGCTGGCTGGAGGGGAGAATTGATCGGTATGAATCAAAAAGGTAAACACGCGGCCGCTGCCAGTGCAAACGTCAATCGCTTCCTTCGCAAACGCCGTCCGTTGGCGCAGTTGAGGTAGCAAGGCAAGGAAGTCCATGACGGGCTTCATTCCACGATGATTATCTGAACGAGCCACAATGTCATTTTTCAAACCGACGCAGACTAATTCGATTTGACTTTGGTGACGATGCAGTTCACGGCAAACCGAAGCCGCCATTCGAATAGAAGCTTCGTAAGTGCTTTGGCTGCCGGATCCAGAGTGCTGGTCATGCCTCAGATCAAGGACAACTCGAATGGGCGTTTGAGTCGACGACTGACGCTCGCGAATAATCAGCCGATTGTGCCGCGCCGTATGGGACCAGTGAATGTTCCGTACCGAGTCGCCATACCGGTAATTCCTGACGCCAATCGTTTCGCCCTCGTTACCGGCTTGGCGACTGGAGGCCGCGTCGATGGAGAATTGAGTGCCAACCGTTTCGAAGGACGTTTCGAGGTCTTCGCATTTGGGCCAAACGATCGTGTTTCCCGTAACGTCAATGGGCTTAGAGATCTGATAGATACCAAATGGAAACCCCGTCACCAACATCGGAGGTTCTGTCGGAATTTCCCCTCGGTGCTGCGGTGACAACGGCCATTGGAAATTCGAAATCGAGCAACCCGCGACGCGCTTCAAACTGACAGCGATGACGTCGTCTGCGTGATTTAGCTCTTGGAGAAAATGGCCTTGGATCATCAGACCGAACGCTGGGATTGGCAGCCGATTGATAATATCAAGAGAGACGATCGTTGATTCGCCTTCGGTGGTTCGTGATTCGTCAAACCTTAGCTCGCAACGAATGCCTTTCGTGCACAGCCAAGGCCAACAAACGCCCAGCACCAGCAGTGTGAGAAACGCCCCCGTCAACACGTAGCCTTGCGGCCCAATAAACAGGCCAACCAACAGCGACGCAGCGGTGCCGCACACAACCCATCCTATCGGCTGCTTCAACCAATAGAGGTAGGAGTTGGCGTTAGGACAAAAGTCGTGATTAAGCAACCTGACGATTACTTCACAACAAGTGCGCAATTTTTTCGGTAACATTTTTGCAGGAGAGAAAGTTCGAGTAGCCGTAGATTACAAGCACCCCTGGCATGATCAGTCGTCAGCGCTGTAACCGAATCCGACGCTAAAAAAATTAGCGATCGACTACAGCATGACCGATCGCAATCGCAGTTTCCTACGTTGCAATACCCGGGTGCTCAACAAACGTTAGTGCTTAAGAAGGGTTCGGTCATCGTTCTTCCCTGCGCAGCGCGTTATTCACGGCGCAACAAGAAAACTGGACCAAGCCCACACACTATCAAGAAAGGCTAAACGCGTGGCGGTCCACGAGCGGATGCAGAAACCGATTGGCGATTCCCCCTCGCTTCAACCGGCAGGACTGCAATTGCAACCAGTTGTACCGAGGTTGAATCGCATGGCACCTCAATCGTGAGGTGAAGTTGATCAAAGAAATCGCACAACCAGCAATGACCGCCAGCGGAAATTACTCCCGAGGATTGGCTATCGGTGTCAACGGGTTGGCTGTGCGAACAACAACAGCAACAGGAAGATGCTCCCTCATCCGAAGCGTGTAACCCAAAAAGGTCGGCATGATGCATCGACGGTCCGAGGTTCCAAAACAGAACCACGAAAGTCAAAAAGAACCAAGATGTCAGCTTTTTAAAGTACATAAACGACTGCGACAAAACGCAGCGGCCAGTTTGCGACAAAAATGGACGGAGATATTACTACAGCCTTTGGATACGGTTACCAAAGCCATTTGGTTCGACGAACTTCCGCACAATTGAGCAGAAAGACGACCATTGCTGTAGTATAGAAGCCTTCTACTAAAAAAGCGATGTTAAAATCACCGGCCGCAGGTCTGTCTCCCCCTCCAGCAGATCCGAAGCCTTCTTGAAGATCGGCTCAAACGCCTTCGGATTGGTAGAATAAGTTAGAAAGATTCCCGCAAGCCAAAAAATGACGACAAATCTTATAGAACTATCTCGAAACCAGACACATGAGCTGATCCGTGGATTTGGCGTGCCCGAAAAACAGGTCGTTCAGAAAACTCGGGCACTTTGGAATTGGATTTACATCCACGGTGAAACCGAATTTCAGCGCATGGACAGCCTCGGGAAATCCTTGCAGCGGCAACTGAGCCAGCACTGTACTTTGAAACTTCCTCGGATCATCACCGAACAAGTATCAGTGGACGGAACGCGCAAGTGGCTGCTGGAAGTCGCCGACCCCAACGGCGGGAGTCCGCACGAAATCGAAACGGTTTACATCCCTGAAACCGATCGAGGCACCGTTTGCGTCAGCAGCCAAGTCGGATGCTCGCTCAATTGCACGTTCTGCCACACCGGCACGATGAAGATGATGAAGAATTTGACCTCTCATGAAATTCTGGGGCAGATCATGTTGGTCCGCGACCGGTTGAACGACTACCCCAATCATGCCGGCAATCGAATCAGCGATCCAGCAGTCATCGCACCGACCACCGGCCGCAAAGTATCCAACGTCGTGATGATGGGGATGGGCGAACCACTGTTGAATTTTGAAAACGTAAAACAAGCGTTGCAGGTAGCCCTAGACGATGATGGTCTCGGGCTCTCCCGCCGCCGGATCACGCTTTCAACTTCGGGCGTTGTACCAGGCATCGCCAGGACCGGCGATGAACTCAATATTGCATTAGCCATTTCATTGCACGCCGTTAATGATTGCCTGAGAGATGAACTGGTCCCGATCAATCGCAAATATCCAATCAAAGAACTCTTAACAGCCTGCAAAAACTACCGAGGCTTATCCAACGCTCGGCGGATCACGTTCGAGTACGTGATGCTCGATGGCGTGAATGACTCGATCGCAGATGCGCGGGAACTGGTGCGTTTGCTGCGACCGATCCCGTCGAAGATTAACCTCATCCCTTTCAATCCTTGGCCAGGTTCAAACTATCAATGCTCTTCAAGTCGTGCGATGCAAAAATTTGCAGATCACTTGCGGGCCAACGGTTATCCATCACCGGTCCGCGCGACGCGTGGTCAAGACATCATGGCGGCGTGCGGTCAGCTTAAATCCGAACTAAACGTTTAGGCGACGAGCTTGATGGTTGCTTTGTTTCTTATCTGAAACAAAGAATTTGGTGTTGCAATCTCGGTCCCAAATTCCCTTGAATCTGCTTGCCGATCTAACATGGATTTAGATAACTTAAAACATCTCCTTCGGTCACCGATCGACGCTTTTTCAACCGCCGCTAACAATCCCCGACAGTTCAGCCGATCTTGGCAGAAAAGCGGCATTCGCGAGCAAAGTAGATGAATCGAAAGACAGGCGCTGCTACAAAATCATGAGAAG
>CAYOZV010000196.1:0-9256 GCA_964408465.1 uncultured Pirellulaceae bacterium | reverse complement strand
GCCATGCCTTCGGGCAAAACGCCCGGCACCGTCGCCCAAATGCCTAACAAGATACACGGTACCCACACGATAATGATGAATATGGGATGGCACATCACAGAAAGTTTAAAACTATTGGCGCTTTTGGCCGTCAACCAATGCTGGAAAAGATGCGGGAACATACCCACCGATAAAGGGATCAGTAGATAAGTGAAAAACTTGGACTGAGACATACTTTCGCGCGTCGTATGATCTGAGCCAACCTTGGCAGAAATCGTCTTTAGATTCTCAAAGAACGATTCGCCGCCGCCCAGTTTGTTGGCGATCAGCACAAACGTCACCAGCCCCAGCACCATAAACACAATCGTTTGAAACGCGTTGGCCCAGGCCGTGCCACGCATCCCGCCAAAGAAAACGTAAATCAACACCACGCCGCAGATCACCGCTGATCCAATCGTCGGCGGCACGCCGCCGGCGAACGCAGGGTTCTTGCTGGCGAACATTCCCTCGTTGGCGAACGCGCCGGCGGTCATCGTCTGAATCACCGTGCCCGACGCCATCACACCGATCAACAGGTACGGAATGATCAACGCCACCAAAATCGGAAACAGCAACACCCCGACAAAATCACTTTCCAGCCGATCGCGGAAGAATTGAATCTGAGTCGTATAACCGTACTTGCGGCCAAACCCGTAGACCTTCACGCCAATCACAAAGAAACACAAGCTGTGAATGATGCCGCTGGAAGAAGCCAGCATCCCGTAAACGCCGATGCCTTCTTTGAACGCTTCCCCCGTCGAACCAACCAGCGCGAACGCGGTCATCGTTGTGCCAAAAATCGACATCAGCAACAAAAACGGACCGATCGAATGACTGGCCAACAGATAATCGTTCTTGGACCCCGTGAACAATCGGCTGGCGAAAAACCCCAGCCCCAACAGCAACATTAAATAGACCGCGATAATCAGCAGTCGAATCATTCCCGCTTCCATCAGTTGCTCTCCTGTGCAGAGGCGTTTGAAGAAACTGAATCCAGTTCTTTAGGCCACATAAAAATCGTTGCCAAAAACCACACGAATCCGGCCGCCACCGAAATGCAAGCGTGGTAGAACAATCCAATCGGAATGAATCCCCAAACCAACGAATCGTCGTGCCAGTTCCAGTTATCCTGATGGGCGATCAATAAGATCAACACCAGTGTCCAGATTACATACTTCATAATGTTTTCAAACGTAGTTGGACCGAGTTTCGCCGGTCGCATGAAACGAACGAGCCAAGGCTAAATAACAATTTCCAATAAACCTATCGCCGGTTTGCCATCGCAATCAATGATCGCCGTCCGACCTGCAACCGTTTCACCTTCGGCAATGCCAAAGTGTTTGGCCAATTCAGGTCCGGCGTTGATCTGATACAGATTGTTCAGATGCACATCTCTCAAAACGCCGTGGTTAATCAAGATCCGGCCCAAAGGCGTTTTCTGTTGGGCGATTTCAGCAAAGATGTTTGGCTGTAGCGCGTTGGTGTCGATGCTGACAATACCAAACTGAACGACACCGTTATCAGACTGCCGGTTGAGCAAGATTTTCCGCGAATAGAAGCTTCCATCCTGCCGCGTGGCCAGCACCTCGACATCGACAGGGCTTTGGTGATGGTGTTCAACGGTCACCGTCATATGCGATTCATGATTCAACAGCGTTTGAAACGGTTCCTGCAGATCGGCAGCGGCCACCTTTTGGAAATTCCCTATCGGCGACGAATCCGCAAAGAACAGCGACACCAAGGTATCGAGGTCAATTTCCGATTCAAGATTCAATGATTTTTCAGGCATGAGTTGTTTTGTTTCAGCTGCATCGAGCACACGCAATTGAGCGACACGGCGATAACCGCCGGTTTTGTAGCCTAACCGTAAGACCGTTCAACAAACCGTAAAAGCCCAGCAACCCAGTTTCACGATCAGCCGGCAGACGCAGGTGTTAGTTTTACGATTCGCCACCAGAGGCAGACACAAGTTTTACGATTAGCCGGCAGGCGTCGGTGTTTAGGCGGGGCCAAACGCGGTCGCCTGCCGGCTTGTCGTTAAACAAAAAACGCGCCACCTGTATCTCTTTAATGACTTTACACCGCCTCGGTTACTTAATAATCGGCAAAACTTCCGAGTAAGACAAGTCTTTAATATCAATCGTCGGTTTAACCTCGGCCGTTCGATCAAGCACCGTATCGACCAGATAATAAAGCAATCTTCTCAACTCCTCTGATTCAACCTCATCCGCAATTTCCTCAGCCTTTTGCTGATGTTTGTCGACCAACCGATACGCCGTCTCAAACACACCGGCCTCGAAAAACAACTGCCGCGCACGCATGATCCGCCGCTCGGGCGGCATCCCACAATCCTCCGCCGAAAGCCCTAACAGCTCTTCCCGCAGTTCCGGCTTGAGCCCCTCCAACGCCAGCGCCCACAACACCGTCGGACGCCCCCCCAAAAGGTCGGCACCGACGACGCGTTTATTTTCGTCATCGCGTTCCCAGTCTTTGAGATCGTTGAGAATTTGAAACGCGACACCCATGTTACGGGCGAACGTTTTCACCGTTGGAATCAGTTCCTCCGCATCGCCCGCCAACCGCACGCCGGTGTGCAACGCCGCTTCGAACGCCGGCGATGTCTTGAGCGCGTAAATCTTCAGCGCGTCGATCGGCTTGAGCATTCGATCACGCGCGTCGCGCCAGATTAATTCAGCCCCCTGCCCCTCCGCCAGACGCTGATGCGACGAAGCCAGATAATCCAAAATGTCAGCCGCCATGTCGCCGCCGAGCAACTTGCGATCCTTGCTGACCAACCGATACCCCATCCCAATCAAATAGTCGCCCACATTGATTGCCGTCGGGACACCCCACTTTTTATGCAACGTCTCCGCACCGTAGCGATATTGATCGGCGTCTTCGATGTCGTCATGAACCAGCGAAGCTTTGTGGAACGTCTCAATCGCCATCGCCGCCCGCAGAACGTGATCAGGGTAGTCATCGACCACCGCTTTACCATCGGACAACGTCGCTTCGCCACCGGTGAGCGCGTTATAAACAGCCAACGTAATGAACGGGCGTGAGTACTTACCTCCGGCGGCCAGAAAATCGTAGGCGATCGCTTCGGTGGCCGCGATCGGATCGAGTTCATCCAAGCGGCTAACGTCAACCGATCCCCCGCGAAGCGGAGGAGCCAACTTTTCCAACGAATCACGTTTGAACAGCTGAGCGCTTTTTCTCAGCAAGTGCAAATAGCTGCGCGTCGTCTGCGCAGCAGACTGATGTGGCACACGCACCATCTGTTCGACCCAGTCTTCATCGACCGACGTGTTGCGGCAATCGCTCGAAAGCAGCGGCACAGCCATGCAGGGAATGCCCGCCAACATGATTTTATCAATCGCTTTCTCCAACACGTTCAAACACGCCACGCCGACAATCGCATCGACGTGACCGCTGACGATGATCTTCAAGACGATCGGCGAACCTTCGGCCACCAATACCTTGTACCCCAGTTCCTCCGCGGCGGCGCGGAAATCGGCGATGCTGCACGCGCCGCACGTCTTGCTCGCCAGCCCGTATTCGTCATAGTCCGCAGGGCAGCCTTCAGCGTGCTTCAAACAATGCGGCAACAAAAACAGTCGGCGGTTGTAAGGGATCGACTGAATCTGCGGTTCCCAAAAACAGCTGGACAACGTCACCATAATCCAACCCAGAAACCCCTCGGGCTGGCCAGCATCATCCAAAATCTTTCGAGAGATCGCTTCCAGATCATCCTTGGACGGCGGCACGTCAGCGCTGAACGTCTTGGCAACCGTGCGGCAGGTATCCCGCAACTGTTCGCGCAGATCTTTACTCGAGGGCACCATCTTCAGATGAGCCGTCTTCCGCCGGCGCGAGCGACGAGGCTTCTTTTCAGTTTCGGTAGGTGTTTTCGCAATCAATTCAGATGCCCTTAAAAGTTCAACTCATTGTAGCCTTTCGCTCCGCGAAAGAGCACTTTCGCGGAGCGAAAGGCTACTATTTTCCATCACGTGTAAACTTCGCCATCGCGGACATCGCAAACACAATCGGATACAGTTTCTCGTGATACCACAGTTTTGCAAAATAGAAACCAATCGGATGACAGGTCTCAATCGCCGACGCTGCCACTGCCCGCCGAAGCCAATCCACGCCCTTGACCGCCGCCGCACGATGAGCGGCCTGTTTTGAATTGAGCAACGCATCCACGCACAGCGCTGTCTCCTCCACCGTCGACTGACCCAAGGAGGAATCAGCATAGGCTACCGAAACTCCGCCACCGAACCCGCCATCAGCATTCTGATTCTGCACGATCCAGTTTAAACCATCCTCCGCCGCTTTGGTATCGAGTAATTCCAGATCCGCGAACGCCTGGATCACCTTCGCAGTGCCATAAAAAGGATTGATATCATCCGGCTGGTCTTGATTTCCAAACCACAACGGCAGCCAACTGCCATCGCGGCGCTGCGTTTTTTTCAAATATTGCACTCCAGCGTCAATCGCGTTTTGAAGCGTCCCATCTGTCACCACCAGACCTTCGACGCCGCGCCAAACAGACAACGCCCTGACCACGTGAGCCGTTAAATCGGCACCGCTGCGATCAAATGGCAAATTGCTCCACCCTCGACAAAACGTCGGCCAACCTCGGTCCCGATTCTGCAGCCTCAACAGCCATTCGATTCCTTTGTCGGCGGCGGCGATGATTTGCTGCTGAAGATCAGCGTCAAACTTTTTCGTTTTGACCTTTGGTGACCGGCAAACATCCAACACTTTCCTCATCGCAAGCAACGCACCGGGCGTGTCATCGGCATCGGGCACCGAACCGGTAAGGTCCGTCCATCCCCAGCCACCGGGCGGCGAACCGGTAAACGGATGGACCTCCTGATTTTGACACGACAGCACCCAATCGACACATGCGCGCCAAGCATTAGGTTCGGATTCAATCAGCGCGTTGAAAATTTCACTGTCGTTGGCCAGCGCGTTGATCGCCAACGTTGTGCCCCACGTGGCAAGGTTGGTATCAATCGGCCAGCAACAATTCCCGTCGCCATCTTCCCGCACTGCATCGACCAAAAATCGGATCCCGTTTTCGACGACGGGGTGATCCCAGCGCCCCGATTCGATCAGCGCCATGCTAACAAACGCCGTCAGCGGAATCGCTTCCAAAAAACCGCCGCTCTGAGGCTGCATCCTTTGAAGAACTTTTAAACTGCGACCGATCGCAGATTTCCGAATCAGTTTCCGCACCGGATCCCAAGGCGGATCGTTGATGAATTTACACTGCCCGATCGCCACCAACGCCGGAATCGCGTAACTGACCACCGGCAACTGCAACAGATGATAAAAACGCTGCGGCACACAAGCCGCTTCAAACGGCAGCGCCGAAACTTCCTTCCACGGCACCATACCCGCCATCGCGCAGTTGGCCAGAATCGGAACGGCGAACGTTTTGTCTTTGCCATACCGACGCCGCACCGCGTCGATTCCACCGGCCGTTTTGATGTAAACTTCGGCCGCAGCTTTTGCTCCCCCGACCGAATCTGGACAGCAGCCCGCGCGCTCCGCCGCCGCAAAAGCCGCCACAACCAACATCGTTGTTGAGATATTCGAGTAATTTTTATCGGTATCGCCCCAACCCCCGTCATCGTTTTGGTGCGCGATCAACCAAGATATGCCCGAGTCAATCAGCGCCTAAATGTCGCCTTGCGCACGGCTAATGGGCGCTTCTTACGCAGACCGAAAGGCGACACTGTAAAAACTAAACGCACTTACGGCCGTCGCTGTAGAAAGCGCCGACGCCGAAAGCTGCCCCACCCAATGGCCGTCGGGAGTTCGTTGGTCAAGCAAAATTTTGGCGATATGTTCAGCAGTGGACATGGGCCCATTGTATCTCGGCACCGATAAATGACACCGGCAAATCACCCTTCATAAAGGACCCAACCGGGACCCAACCTAAGCTAATTCGCATCACGGTTAATCGGTTGCTCCACCACCATAGATTTCGGGAAGTCCGCGGCTTCATTACCGCCGACCTGTTCCCAGCGCTTATTATTCGAATTGCCCTTGGGCTGGTTCATTGGAATATCCATCCCGCCGGCGTCGCCCAACATGGCATACAATCGCTTCTCCATATTCTTAGCGACGGGTCTGAACTTGGGATCGTTGATCAAGTTTTTCGTTTCGCCTGGATCAGACGTCAAATCATATAACTCATCGACGTCCCACAGCCCGTAATAGGTGATGAACTTATACTGATCGCCTCGAAGTGCGAACTGAGTCGGCGACTGAGGAAAATTCTTCTCCCAATAGTAAACGTATAAAAAGTACTCTCGCCAATCCATGTCCGGTTTGTTGGGCAGTTCCAAGAAACTCTTGCCGTCCATGTAATCTGGCGTCTCCAGTCCCGCGGCATGCAAGATCGTTGGCCCGATATCAATATTGCCGATCACATGTTCGATGACGCTGTTACCTTCGTACAGATCGGGACATTGCATGATCATCGGAACACGAATCGATTCTTCATAAGAGACTCGTTTGTCGATCAATCCATGTTCACCCCACATGAATCCGTTGTCACCCATGTAGATCACTAACGTTTCATCGTGGACGCCCATTTTTTTCAGTTGCTCCATCACGCGTCCCACGCCATCGTCAACCGCCAGCACCGATTCGCAATATCGCCGATACAAGTAATCCAAACCTCTGTCGCTGTGGTAGCTAAAGTCGATGCCATGCCAACTGTTGCGTTGGTCACGGACCCAGCGTGGTGCGTCGTTTTCGGCTTTTACATTTTCGCCCCGGGGCAAAAAGCTCAAATCGGCATCCTTATACCGCCCCTCATGACGCTCGGCCGGCGTGAAGTTCGCATGAACGGCCTTGTGCGAAAGATACAAACAAAACGGTTGGTCACTTTGCGTCTGCTGCTGAAGCCAATCAACCGCATAGTCGGTTAACTCGTCAGTGATGTAGCCCTTCTGTTTGACTCGTTCTCCATTAACGTTCAACGTGTAGTTAGGTCCCGGCGATAGATATTGCCCCTGCCCTTTGAAGCTGATCCAGTGATCAAAGCCCGGTCGAGGGTCGTCATGTTTACCGCCCATGTGCCACTTGCCGATGTAAGCCGTTTCGTAACCCGATCGCTGCAAGTACTGCGGGAAAAAGATGGTGCCTTCGGGAACCAGTCGTTGGTTATCAATAACGCGATGCTTGTGCGTGTACAGTCCCGTCAATATTGACGCACGACTGGGGGAACAAAGCGACGTAGTAACAAAAGCGTTCTTCAGATGCACACCATTTTTGGCGATCGAATCCAGATGCGGAGTTTCGAGAAACGGGTGCCCAGCAAAACCCATCGCATCGTACCGATGATCGTCGGTCAAAATGAAAACGACGTTTCGTGGTTTGACACCTTCGCGCTTTGCAGTCGCCGGCAGATCATCGGCCAGACAGCAAATGGGCCAACCAACCAACACGGATAAGGAAACGCATAGAGAAACGCATAACAAAAACGATCGCATCGGTTTGGCTCCTAAAACTCATCCCAATAAGTAGACTGCCCTCGCCTTCGCACAACGAATCCTTTTGTATTGCGTTCGGACGCTGCTAGTTATAAACGATTCTCTTAAGACCGGCCTCTTTCCGAATCACAACTTGTTCGTGAAATTTTCAGATTGATTGAGAATGCCTTCGGTTTGTCGCAATTCTTCGAGACCGTCACTCTACCGCGCAGTAAAACCACTGCCTATTTCCAGGCTCCGGTGCGCGAATTGGCGTTAGGCGAGATTAAGACTAATACCGTCAATGAAGCTCAAACTTGTGATTTCTCGTTTAACCGTTAGCCGCAAGCGTACGCTTTTTGCGTGATCGCGTACGCCTGCGGCTGACGGTTAAACATTCAGTCAACGGTATCGGGATGAAGACTAAGTGAGTGAGGCACCGCCGATAAAGTAAGTGCTAACCCACGAAAATCAAACCGCTGCCGTCAAACCGCCGCAAACGCTTGAGCCTCAAGGTCGCTGACCAGCTGCGCGTCAAGCTTCAATGCATCGGCCAGCTTCTGCAGATAACTGCGCTCGTCTGAGTTAGCTTTATCGGTCAAGATCAGCGAAGCCAAATAGATCTCCACCGCAGACTCAGGCGAATCTGCCGTCGCTGCGATGGCGTCGATGTCCAATGGCTCCAGTAGTTCGGCAAACAAAATTTCGGCGGCTGATTGATCAAGGTCCGAGTCGTTGATCTTTTCAACGATGATTTGGCGTTCAGCTTCGTCGATCTGTCCGTCTGCTTTGGCCGCACCGATCATCGCTTTGACAATCGCCATACTCCGGTCGTTAGCCTCGGCCCCGCTCAAGTTCTCGATTGACGTTCCAGTGACTTCTAAACCTTGGCTCTTCTGCCACTGCGTGTAGACCTTGTAGCCGATGCCCCCCAGCGCCGCCAACGACCCCAGCTTCACCGCCGGACTAAGAACCTTCCGACCTGTTTTCGTACCCACCAACAGCGCCAGCAAACTACCGGCCGCCGCACCGACGCCTAATTGCTTGAGCATCTTGTCGCGCTCAGGTCCCGGAGGCGGCAACTGATCTTTGGCATATTGGATTCCCTCCTCGGCCATCGCCTTGCCTTTTTCGGCCAGCTCAGACCCTTGCTCAAGTCCCTGCTGCGCCAGTTCTTTCCCCTTGTCAGCAAGTTCAGAGCCGTGTGCCAGCCCCTGCTCGGCTAACTTGCGGCCTGACTCCAAAAGTTGTTCCAGAAGTGCTTTGGTATCCATGATATTCCTAAAGAAAAAGATCGAGACTTACGCCAAAATGATTTGGCTACGTTGCGCTGTAGTCGCGCTATCGTTGCGCTGTCGTCGCCCTATCGCAACGATCTCATTATTTCCTTTGCTCACCAATTGACCAGCCACCCCACCGTCAATCCGCGGTTTTACGTGATGCCCAAGCACAAACACGCAGTTCAGTGACACCTAATTTAGTGGCCTTTTATGCGGCTGAGCCGCAGGCGATTAGCGTAGTGGATCTTGTTAAAGATCCGGCCGATGGTAATCCAGCCGCCCAGACGACGCCGACCAGACGACGCCGACGGGCTCAACTGCGCGAACGCGATTAGAAGTGGCAGCTGCCTGACGCGCGGCCGGGATTTTTAACAAAATCCACTACATAGCATTCGCATTTGCGATAATTGGTAGTGGATCTTGTTAAAGATCCGGCCGATGGTAATCCAGCCGCCCAGACGACGC
>CAYOZV010000195.1:2801-9285 GCA_964408465.1 uncultured Pirellulaceae bacterium | reverse complement strand
CTACTTTGGCCGCTGGTGAATCGGTTGGTAATAGAACAGACCGAAAATCAGAATTTGGTTTCCGGTCTTTGCGGTGGTTAGATCTATTTACCGGCCGAAGCAGCAGGGGACTGCGGCTTTATGAAGGCTTAACCGAACGCTGCTTCGAGATCGTCGATGGCGGCCTGTTCGGCGGATGAGACTTTACTTAGTCCCAGGTATCCGCCGGATGCCTTTGCCACTTCTTTGGATCGCGTCATGACGCTATGTTTGAGTTGGCCGGTCGCGGCGGGGTCGAGCTTGCTTTTGATTGAATCGACGTAGTTTTTCCAGGCCTCCAGCAACTCAAGTTCGGGCCGCGTTTGCAGCCATCCTTCGACGACGCTGTAGGCGGCCGAATCTGCGGTGACCCCAGCGTCGGCCGCGGCCTTGAGTATTGCCGATTTTTCGGCAGCGGACATCTCCCGATCCGCCCAAGCGACGGTGACCAGTGGAATCAGCGAAACAGCGGTCAAAGATTCCGGCGTGATGCCTTGATCGACCAAGCCTTGCAGCACGGCATCGTCCTCAATACCAGATGCCGCCTTGAGCGCAGTGCGATCGTCCGAGTTGGACAGTTCTTCTTTTAGCTTTTGAAGCAGCTCTTTATCTCGTTTGGCAAAAAAGCTTTCGGCCAAAGATTCGCCGCGACTGTTCAATTCATCCATCAGATTCTCCGGCTTTCGCCCATTTTGGTTTATGGCGTTTCACACGCCTCAAATTTCGATCGCAGAATTATATAAAACGGCGCCCTGCGTGAACACTCGACCAGCGAATTTTTTCCGCCTCAGCAGCCGTCGTTGGGGGAAGCTCAGCCGTGTCCCAGGCAGATCGGCGCACATTGGAATGCTGCAAAATACCACCCAACCGCCGAAGGAATAAAAATTGCCTCCTTGGGATGTACTCTGATAGCTCATCAGTTGGTGCCTTCGTATTTGTCTCTCAGTCGCTGGACGACCTTTTGAATTTCGCCTTTGAGTTTTGGGGTGTCAGCGATTTCGATGGCGCGATTTTCAGAAAGCCGCGCCAAACGCGTCTTACCCATCTGCCGCATCAGCATCGACTTTTGCAAGGTGGCTTCGGCGCGGAGGTCGGCCGGGACGCGCGTGTCATCAGCGAAATTGTCCAGCGTCTGTAATGCTTCGGACTGCCGGTCGGTGGCGTAGAGCGCGTCCGCTTTGCCAGCAATTAGTTCGATCAGCACGTCGGGATCGCGGTCGGCGAAGGGGATCGCGGTTTCGAAAGCTTCCAATGCGGCATCGTATTTTTCCTCCGCCATCAACAGGTCGCCCTTGGCCGTCCAGAAGAACAAGTTCCTTTGACCGTTGGCCATTCCTGCCCGCAGCGCCGAATCCAGCAAATCCATCGCGGCAGATTTGCGTCCGCTGCCGACCATCAACATGATCTTCTTTACCATCAAACGTTCTTTGGTGTCGCCTTGGACGCCGGCAAGATTGATCATCTCATCCAGCAACGCGTCGACGGCTCCTGCTTCGTTCAGCTTCTTGACGATGCCCAATTTGATTTGCAAAATCTCCAGCCTCTGATCGACGGGAAAATCAAACTCGGCCAGAACGCTGTCGATCTTTTTGATCGCAGCGGCCGGTTTTTCGATGCGTGCGTCCATCATCACATCGGTCATGATCACCTTTCGCATTTCGGCGTCGGCATCGGCGTTCCATTTCGACCTTAGCCCTAACGCATTATCGGGATCCAGTTCGACGATTTGTTTGATCACATCGGCGTAATAAATTGGCACGATGATTTCATCCAAACCCGAGAGGGCCTTGTCCAACAGCTTCGCCTGCTGGGCGCCTTTGGCTTTTTCAGCTTTGGCAAGAAATTCATCACGGTTCTGCCGAGCCCGCCGATGTTCGGACAGCATGCCCAAGTAGTTTTGGACGCCGCCGGCTTCGTATCCGGTGATCGCAAAGGGTTTCATGGTCGCGTCGGTCAGCACCACCGTGGGGTAGCTGGTGACGCCGAAGCGGTCGGCCCATTGGTAACGCGGATGCTGGGCCTCGGCGGGGGGGCGGTCTTGGGGGAAATCGAGTTTGATCAGCACGAAATCGGCTGATATTTCCTCGATAAACCCATCCGCGGTGAGGATTTCACTCTTCAGCTTCTGGCAGGGAGGGCACCATTGTTCGCCGGTGAACAACAAGAGCACGTCTTTGCCTTCGTTGAGTGCTGTTTGAGCTCCTTTTTCGACGTCGGTTTGCCACTGGGCATTGGTAACGCCGGTTGCAATCAGAATTAGTGCCAGAGAAAACCAGATTGCTTTGAGAGTGAAATTCATAGACTTTATATTAGTGCAATCCATCGGTAACGGCAACAAAACGTCGGGAATTGCCGTGGCTTAGGTAGGTGGGGCGTAGCACGGATTTTGAATCCGTTGGCGGGCGAACGGATTAAAAATCCGTGCTACGATCCGTTGGGCTCAAAAACGATGATTATGGCCGTCCTTTCTTCCGATAAAGGCGTTATTCCGATTGAAAGGAATCACATCGGGCGATAAACTGTTGCCCTTTGGTTGGCGGCCCGTTGTGGGAAGTCGACGCATATATAACCCTTGTTAACCACGCTAGGTATCGTTCCTGATTTAAGGTTCGATTGCTGTTTTTGGCCGATCAAATGCAATTTGCGTTTGGGGCTTGCACCGGCAACCTTTGTTGTGGCGGAGAAATTGATGGCTGAAAATACACTCGTACAAGACCTCGTCGATGCCGGCGTTCACTTTGGCCACCGCGCCAGTCGCTGGAATCCAAAGATGGCACCGTACATCTACGGTAAGAAAAAGCAGATCCACATTCTGGATATTCGTGAGACAGTCCGCGGATTGCTGCGAGCCAAAAAGTACATTTCTAACGTGGCCGCAGGCGGAAGCCTGATTCTGTTCGTCGGCACCAAGCGTCAAGCATCTGCCGCCGTTCAGCGCGAATCCGAGCGTTGCGAAATGCCTTACGTCAGCGAACGTTGGCTTGGTGGCGCGTTGACGAACTTCCGCACTATTCGCAGCCGCATGGGCCGTCTGGAAGAGTTGGAAGATATTCGTGAATCAGACAAGATCAACGCATACTCAAAGAAAGCTCAGTCGACGCTTAACCGCGAGTACCGCAAGATCTACCGCAACCTCAACGGCATGCGTTCGATGAATCGCCGGCCTGAGTGCTTGGTGTTGATCGACCCGAACAAAGAAAAGAACGCGATTCTTGAGGCTCGTTCTTTGGGCATCACCACCATCGCATTGATCGACTCGAACTGTGATCCCGATATGGTTGATTTGCCTATCCCAGGCAACGATGACGGTATCCGTTCGGTTGAGCTGATCATGTCGCATCTTGCTGACGCCGTGATCGCGGGCAAGAAAAACATCGTTGCCAAAAACGAAGGCAAGGATCGCACCGGACGCAAAAACCGTCCGAAGTCAAAGCCAAGAGCGAAGAAGGCTCCTGAAGCGGCTGCCAAAGCTGCTGCTGCTGCACCTGCACCCGCGGCAAAAGCTGAGGCGCCGGCTGCCCAAGCCAAACCAGATGCGACCCCTGCGGCAGAAGGTTAAATCGTTCGTTGGCACCGCCGTTTATAGTTGCGTAGCATCGAGGCGGTGCATGATGAACTTATTGTGAGGTCGGCTTGTCCCTGTGAAGAATTCTCAGGTTCGGGTTGTATCTTGTGGATCGGCGGCTAAAAATTCCGCCCAAAGACCAACCACTCATTCGATTTAGACGAAGAAAAGAAGGAAGAATATGGCTGCCATTTCAGCAACAGACGTCCGCGAACTCAGAAAAGTAACCGGCGCGGGAATGATGGACTGCAAAGAAGCTCTTAAGGAATCCGACGGCGATTTCGACGGAGCCGTTGATTTCTTGCGTAAAAAAGGACAGAAGGTTGTCGCCAAACGCGCCGGCAAAGACGCCACCGAAGGTGTCGTCATGGCGTCGGCTGAGGGCGGCAAAGGCGTGATTCTGGCGATCAGCTGCGAGACAGATTTCGCCGCTAAGAACGATCAATTTTTGGCGTTGGCAACCAAAGTCTCCGAATTGGCTCAGGCAAATTTGCCTGCGACCAAAAAAGAATTACTGGCGTTGCCGCTGGAAGATTCGACCGTTGAAGAGGAACTCAAAGGTCTGACCGCCATTACCGGCGAAAAGATCGAAGTCTCTCAGTATTTCGTGGTCGAAGGCGAAAGCCTTGCTTCGTACATTCACGCCGGTTCTAAAATTGGCGTGCTGGTCTCTTATAAGGATGGCGGGAAAGCCGAAGAGGCAGCAAAGTTCTTCCGCAGTGTGTCGATGCACATCGCGGCGATGAATCCTTCGATCATGTCGCCTGACGAGTTCGAAGAGGATTTCGTCAAGAACGAAGCCGAAGCGTTGCGTGCTCAGATCGAAGCCGAAAACGAAATCAATCGCACCGAAAACTTGGGCAAGCCCATGAAGAACGTGCCTCAGTACGCCAGTCGTCGTCAGTTGACGCCTGAAGTTTTGAAAGCGGCCGAGGACGCGATCAAAGAAGAGTTGAAGGCAGAAGGTAAGCCGGAGAAGATCTGGGACAAGATCGTTCCCGGTAAACTCGAACGTTTCATCGCCGACAACACTTTGTTGGACCAAGAGCGTTGCCTGCTGAGTCAAAATTTTGCGTTGGACGACACAAAGACAGTTGCTCAAGCGGTCGAAGATTTCGCTGATGGTGCTCAATTGGTTGAATTCAAGCGTGTTGCTGTTGGGTAATCAACCGCGATCATGAAAACTAAAATCCGCCGGTGAGCTATTTGGCTTGCCGGCGGTTTTTTTTGTGATTGGGGGCTCGACGGTCAACCGGGAGATGTTTGACAAAAAAATTGAGGACAAAAAGATAAAGGACAGAGAAATTGATCCTCAAATAATTCTCCTGTAAACTGTACTTAGCGCGAAGTTCAACGCTCGGTGTGAAAGCGCGGTGGTCGGCTAACTTGTGATTGGGATGTGGCATTATGTTTTACTCCTGCCGGTTGGCGTTGTTGCTGTTTCTTGTTTTGACGGCGGTCCAGTACGCTTGCCGCGCTGAAGCTCAGCAATATACGCTGGAGTATCAGGCGGCACCGGTTGATAATCCGCTCAAGGGGTTGGTGCCCTACGCAAGACCTCATCCCAATCGCTTTCCGCACAGTCTTGAATTCAGCTACCTCGCCTTTTCGGATTTGGTCATTGGCCCCGACCGCTATGACTGGCGTCCGCTGGAGAAGTTGCTTGAAGATGTAAAGTCGCGCAGAAACCAGACGGTGTTTCGCGTTTATCTCGAATACCCGGATGGAAAGAGTGGGATCCCGAAGTTTCTTATCGAGGATGGGCTCAAGGTTCACCGTTGGCGAAACTCAGAATTAGCGTTCCAGGGCGGTAAGGGGGATGTTCAGACTCCCGATTATGAGAACCCCAAACTAAGGAAAGCGTTGCGGCAGTTCATCGCCGCTTTGGGGAAAAAGTACGATGGCGACCCGCGGATTGGCTATGTCACCGCGGGGCTGTTGGGGTTGTGGGGCGAGTGGCACGACTACCCCAAGGGGGATGATCTTTGGGCGTCTAAACAGACGCAGATTGAGGTGCTGGAGGCTTATGAGTTGGCGTTTAATAAGACGCCGGTACTGCTGCGATATCCAGCCGGAACAGACCATTATGATCAAGCCGCCAATCACGATCGTAGGTTTGGCTACCATGATGATTCGTTTGCCCATGCCACGTTGCATACCGGCAGGGAAGAAGATAGTTGGTATTTTCAAAGCCTATTGATTGAGTCTGGCACGACTGAAAAATGGAAGACTCTGCCCATCGGAGGAGAGATCCGTCCGGAAGTCTGGGGATGTTGCTTTGATAGTGATCCTTGCACTGCTGCCGGTCAGTCGTTCGCACAGTGCCGGGATGAAATGCACGTGACGTGGTTGATGGATACAGGTTTGTTCCAGAATAAGGCTGGCGACGAACGTTTGGGAAACGCCAAACGTGAAGTCCGAAAGATGGGCTACGAATTTTTCGTGAAATCGGTTGAGGTTCAGCAGGACGTTGCTGGGGCGCGGTTGATGTTGGAAGTTGAAAATACGGGCATTGCTCCCTTTTATCATCCGGGCTGGTCGATCAAAGTCCGATCGCTGGACGGGGCCGAAAACGATTGGATGGATACGAATTTAGAGTTAACGCAGATATTGCCGGGTGAGGTGAAGCGTCTGCAATGCAAGGTTGGGGACGGTATCAGCGGCAAGTTTTTAATTGGCGTTCCCAACCCCATGTCCGGCGGCAAGTCGCTTCGTTTCGCCAATAAGACCCAAGACGAAGATAAGCTCGGTTGGTTGACGATAGGTCGGTAGTGGAGGTTGTTAAACCTCCTTGTTTGCCTGTGGTGGAATCGAACTTGAGCGCGGGATCTTTAACAAGATCCACTACGCGGCTTTGAGCTTTGGTCGGTAGTGGAGGTTGTTAAACCTCCTTGTTTGCCG
>CAYOZV010000195.1:0-2701 GCA_964408465.1 uncultured Pirellulaceae bacterium | reverse complement strand
TGGTGGAATCGAACTTGAGCGCGGGATCTTTAACAAGATCCACTACACGACTTCAAGGAGATCCACGGTGAACAGCAACGTTGCGCCACCGGGAATGGTTGGGCGCCCGGATTCGCCGTAGGCGAGGTTGGCGGGAATGGCTAAATCAATCGTGCCGCCTTCGCCAATCAATTGTAAACCCTCCGTCCATCCGGCGATCACTTGATTCAGTCCGAACGAGATGTCGTCATTGGCATCGAATTGAACACCGTCGATGAAAGTTCCGGCGTAGTTGACGCGCACACGATCGGTCGAACTTGGTTGGATCGCGTTACCGGGAGCGACGATTCGATATTGCAGGCCGCTGTCGGTCACGTTCCAGCCTGGCTGGTTCGCGTTGCTGGTGAGGAACCGAGATTGTCTGATCAGGCGGACTTGGTTCACGTCGATGATCACATCGTTGCTTTCCCCAAACAGCGTATCCGCGGGGTGTCCGGTAACGATGTCGGCCTCGGTGTCGTCACCGGTGATGATGGTGTCACGTCCGGAACTGAGATTGCTGTCGTTGGCGACCGCGGAGATGATTCTGTCTCTGCCTAGTCCCCCGTTGAGATCGTCGTCGCCTTCGCCACCGATGATAGTGTCGTCGCCTGCTTCTCCGTTGAGCGTGTCGCCACCGTCGTTGCCGATCAGCGTGTCGTTGGCATCTCCGCCGGAGATGACATCGTCTCCTTCTCGGCCGAGGATGCGATCGTTTCCGGCGTCACCGTTGAGAATGTCGTTTCCAAGCCCGCCGAAGATCAGATCGCGGCCATCGCCGCCGTCAATTTGATTGTTGCCTTCGATTCCTAACGCGATGTCGTTGCCTGTGCCCAAGGTAATGATGTCGTCGCCTTCATGACCGATTACAAAGTCGTCATCGGCGCCCGACTGGATGATGTCGGCACCATCGCCACCGAAGAAACGGTCTTTGCCGGTATCATTTTCGTCCTCGAGGATTTGATCGTCGCCTCGGTTTCCGGTCGCGAAGTCATCGCCGTCGCCGGTGCGGATGATGTCATCTCCGTTGCCACCGATGACGCGATCATTGCCGCCGCCGGTAGTGATGTTGTCGTCGCCGGCAAAACCCACGACCCGCATGTCGATGTCCGTGTTGTTGAGGACCAGATCATTTTCGAAGGTGCCCCGGTAGCTGATCTGGTTTACGGCGGCGGCCGAAAAGCGTTGCAGGTCGCAGTTGGCCTCATCGACTACCAGTTCATTGGTGGTGCTGTCCAACGAGAAAGTCATTTCATTCGCGAAATTGGCGCCTGCGATATTAGTTTGGGCCGCGGTGACGAACAGCGTGCCGGAGCTTGCATCCAAAAAGAACGACGTGTCGCCGGCCAGCAATCGGCGGCTTTCAAGTGACGCGTAATTTAGTGAACCGCGTTTGTTTTTCGAGCGTGCCATGAGAATGACTTTCGGAGGAGGGGGAGACAATACAACCGTTTGTTAAATCGGGTTTTCCGATAGGCCAATCCATTGAAACAGGGGTTTGGTAAAGTTTGCGGTCACCGAGTATTGACGCGCGATCCTGTTTAACGGGTTGGCGAAGGTTGGGGGGCGGCAACCGAAAGAAATGGGCGCGCGTTGGGAGTCAAGCGACCCAATCGTGGTTGCATCGGCCGCTTATCCGAACGAATCGGATCAATCGTTAGCTTCCTTGCAAATCGGCAAAGTTTAACAAGAGTTTAGGAAGTGCTATCACTTCGACGATACGGTAAAAACAAAGCAATCACCAACCTCGCTCCATGAGAATTACAATGCTTCGAGATGACGAAAAACAGACCAACGTGAATGTTGAGTCGGAACTTCAGGATTTGAAAAAGGCTCGCAAGAAGAAACGCGAGTCCAGTTTGCAAACGCCCCTGGAAACCTACCTGCGTGAAATCAACGAAACAGCGCTGCTGTCGGCTCAAGAAGAGAAAGACCTCGCCCGGCAAATTGCCAAAGGCGATGTCCGAGCCCGTGACCATATGGTCAGGGCGAATCTGCGATTGGTCGTCAACATCGCTCGGGGTTACACCGGCAAGGGACTGGGACTCCAGGATTTGATCGAAGAAGGCAATCTCGGTTTGCTCCGCGCGGTCGAGGGTTTCGACCCTGACGTGGGAACGCGTTTCAGTACTTATGCAAGCTACTGGATCAAGCAGTCAATTAAACGCGCGTTGATCAATTCGGCGAAAACGATCCGAATTCCGGCGTACATGGTTGAACTGCTGTCGAAGTGGCGGCGAGCGACCGTGAGATTGACGGACGAACTGCGTCGCAATCCGACGCCCGAAGAGGTGGCTCGGCTGTTGGGGTTGCCCAAGCGGAAGTTGCCGATCATCAAAAAGGCCATCCAAATTTATAACTCGACACCGCAATCGGATCAGTCAGACTCCGGTTGGTCGCTGGGCGAGATGGTGATGGATGATCGGATGAGAAGCCCCGCCGACACCATGTTGGAAAACGATGTGTTACGTCACGTAAAGTCGATGATCACGGAGATGGATGAACGCGAGGCCAGCGTCCTTAAGATGCGATTTGGATTAGAGAATGCCGATCCTCATACGCTGAAAGAAATCGGTGAAAAGCTGGGGCTGACGCGTGAACGCGTCCGTCAAATCGAAACGGAGGCGCTGAAGCGCTTGGGCGAAGGTCTGCGAGATCCCTACGACATGGAAATGACCATGCC
>CAYOZV010000194.1:0-9291 GCA_964408465.1 uncultured Pirellulaceae bacterium | reverse complement strand
ACCGCGTTTGGCACCGCCTAAACACCGACGCCTGCCGGCTAATCGTTAAACTGACCACATGGCTGTGAGCCTAACCAATCAGTCCATTGAACGGTATTGTGATTGGCCCTAGGTCAGAAGCGATGGCGATTGGTTGGGTTACCGCGCGGGTTCGATCCCGAAGCCACATTTAGACAACGCCAGCAGTGTCGCACTGTATTTCATCGGCACCGACACGATGGCAGGTTAAACAATGCGCGTCGGCGTTTGGTGGCTTCAGTATTTAAAGGCGGTGCTCACCGTTGCCGGACGTCCCTGCCTGCTAACTCTCGGCAAAAGTGCTGTCACATTTTCGCCATTCGTTGATAGCGGAACATCCAATTCAGTCGAAAATTCCAGCAAATCTCGAATAACGACAATCTTCGTTAAATTCGTAATAGCTTATTGGGCGATGTTGGGAAGGAAGTGTTTCGGCTTACGCCGGCACTCGGTTGCCCAATGCTTGTCACTAGGCAGCATTGGAATTCACATTAGGGGGAAATAATGTCTATCGAAGCAAGCCGACTGAAACCGGAAAACACCGGCAGGAAGTCTTCTTCAAATCAGGTTTACCAACGTCTGTTAATCGTGTTTTTCGCCGCTGCGATGGCTCTGCCCAACAGCGGCTGCTCGTTAGGGCAGCGATTGGGATCGTTAGGTCTCGGCGACGCTTTGTTGGAGAGCTATCGCGATCAAGTCTGGGCCAAACGCGCCTACAACTTGCGATACAACAATTGCGACATGCCGTACGAATCACATTTTCAAAACGGCTTCGTAGCCGGATACTGTGATACGTGCAACGGCGGCGACGGATACGTGCCGGCGCTACCACCGAATGAGTATCGTGGATTTGAATTTCAATCCCCCGATGGTGCCCAATGTGTGCAAACATGGTTTGAAGGTTTTCCAGCAGGTGTGGCCGCGGCCAAGAAAGACCGTGCGGGAGAATTTCATGACATCTACACGTCCCGCATGATCAATTCAGCGATCACTCAAGACAAAGCCAAACACATCCTGCCCAGCGACGTGCCCGTGTTGACGACAAACGCCTTTGGCGTTGCTCAACGCACCGATGCTCCTCAAGATCCAGCGGTCGCATTGGACAAAGGTATCGTTGGCTCCAACAGGCAACCGGGCGCGCGAAACAGCACTTACGCCGCGCCACCTTCGGCACCGAATAAACCGCTGTTCACTCCGCAAACCTTGAAGACCAGCGACCTTGTTCAATCGCCAACGATTCGAAAAACAGGACCTAGTGCGATGGCTCCGGTATCGAAAATGCAACAATTTACGATTGACCCAGCGGTAAAGGTGCAACCGTCAATCGCCAGCACATCCGCCGCTCCGATCGCGACGGTCGATGAAACTTTGGTGCCGATCGTCAACAAACCGACGGCCACCACGCCGACGAAGACGCTGCCGCCAATTGTTTCGACACGTCGATCGCAAACGGTCGCTCAGCCAGCGGTGCAAACCGTTGCACCGCCGGTTGTCACGACGACAGCACCAACTGTCCCGGTCCAATCTTCACGCCGATCGCAAACGCCATTACCGATGGCCGTTCGGTCGGCGGATAACGGCTGGCGATCACAAACCTCCAGTCGACGTCGATAAATACGATCAAGAGAAGTTCAACTTAGCAACCTTCGGTGTGACTGAACGATTGCACTTGCAAACGACACCAGCCCAACACTGAACCATCAACCGATTCACGAGTTACCGCGCCATAACCGCGCTTAAATGCGAAAAAGGGAGTTTTGAAGTGATGACAAATCACCACTCAGCCACACCGACCAGCTCAACCCAACGTTTTTGGGGGAGAGCATCGATGCTATTGGCGTTGCTAACGACTGTGTCTCTAACAGGATGCACGGCTTTGTTTTCCCCGATCGACACAATCCCCGCGTCACGCGTTCCGGCTCAGTTTTTAGCCGAACCGCAGGCGGACAAGGTGCCGATTGACGCGTCACGACTTCGCCAACCCAAGCCCGAGTTTTACACGTTGGATACCGATGACGTGTTGGCCGTATTTATCGAAGGTGTTCTGGGCGATTTGGATCAGGCTCCGCCGGTGAACTTTCCTCCTCCAGGCAGCGACCTGGCACCGTCGATCGGTTTTCCTGTTCCTGTTCGTGACGATGGCACGATGTCGTTGCCGCTGGTCCAGCCGATCCCCGTTCGCGGTCTCACGATTCAACAAGCAGAGGCACTGATCACACGAGCCTACCGTGACGGTCCGACGCCAATTCTAACCGATGAAAACAGAATCATTGTCACGCTGTTCCGCGAACGTACCCATCGCGTCTTCGTCGTCCGTCAGGACAACTCGCGTGCTCAGCAGGGCCAACAGTTCCAAGGCATTGGACGGACGCAGGGAGTTTCCGACCGAAGTGACTTGAGTTCGCGTGGTTTTGTACTGCAGCTGCCGGCTTATAAAAATGACTTACTTAATGCACTTTCACAAACCGGCGGACTGCCTGGTGTGAACGCGAAACCCGAGGTGAGAATCCTGCGAGGCGACCGCCTCGATGTGGCTCGACGAGACGCTCAATTGGCAGAATTTTATCGCACCAGCCGGCCCGAGCAATTTCCTTACGGAATTTTGCCAACGGTCGAAGACAACACCAACGCGATCACGATCCCATTGCGATTAGGTCCGGGAGAAGTCCCCGCCTTCCGCCAAGAAGACATTATCCTACGTGATGGAGACATCGTTTATGTTGATACGCGGGAGACCGATGTCTACTACACCGGTGGGCTTTTGGGCGGCGGCGAGATTCCGTTGCCACGTGATTATGATCTCGATGTGCTGGCGGCGGTGTCGATCGCAGGGCAGGGCGTTGCGGCGGCCAACCGAACAAGCACCGGTTTCGGAACCACCGTCAGCCAGACACAGCCGACCGAACTGATCGTCCTTCGCCGCATTCCCGGCGACCGACAGTTGAACATCCGCATTGATCTCAATGACGCGATCAATGACCCCCGGGAAAGACTGCTGGTTAAAGCTGGCGACACGCTGGTGTTAAGATTCAAGCCGCAAGAAGAATTAATCAACTTCGCGACGTCCACTTTCTTCACCTTCGGTGTGCGGCAACTGTTTAATTAATCACTGCAGTGCCCCACCGAACAGAAAACTGAAAAAGAGGTCGAAGCTTGCTTCGACCTCTTTTTTATGGAATCGGCGGAGGTTGGGTGGGTGGATTCTCTCCGCCACGATACTTCGTGCCGTGCGGCGACCGTGCCTAAGGCTTATTCGCGACTTCCTCGGCAGTAGCACCGGGCCCATTCTTTTGCGCCGCAATGATCCTGTTGACCGCGTCCAGAATCGCCTTGATCGCACCTTCCACACAGTCCATCGAAACGGCGCGGCCGCGATACACTTCGCCATCGTGCACGACACGAATATTGGTTTCACCAATGGCATCGTGTCCAAGGGACGCGCTTTGGACGCGATAGCTCTTACACGCAAAATCAACGCCTGTAATTTTTTTGATCGCCAAAAACGCGACGTCGACAGGACCGATGCCATCTTCGACCTCGACAGATTCTTCCACACCGCCATGGCTCAGGGTCAAAGCAATCTTGGGGGTCGCAAGGTGCTGCAGCTGGAGCTCGAATCCAGCCAGCGTCCACTCTTGGTCTATTTGCCCCAGCATTTCGTTTTCAACCAAGGCAACAATGTCGCCGTCGAAGATCTCTTTCTTACGGTCGGCCAGCGATTTAAAATCCTCGAAAACACGCTGCAGTTGTTCGCCGGTCAGGTTGAAGCCTAACGTCTTCGCGCGATCGGCCAACGCGGCGCGTCCACTGTGTTTGCCCATCACCAAATCCGTCGATGCAAAACCAACATCTTCGGGATGCATGATCTCATAGGTCGTGCGTTCCTTGAGGATGCCGTCTTGGTGGATGCCGGCTTCGTGGGCGAACGCATTGCGTCCAACGATGGCTTTGTTCCGCTGGACTTCCAGACCGGTCACCGCCGAAACCAAACGACTGGTCGGCACCAATCGTTTTGAATTGATTTTGGTATCGAATTTGTAAAAATCACCGCGCGTCCGCATCGCCATAACAACTTCTTCCAGCGAACAATTGCCGGCGCGTTCACCGATCCCGTTGATCGTACATTCGATCTGTCCGGCACCTGCCTCAACCGCCGCCAGACTATTAGCGACGGCCATTCCCAGATCATCATGGCAGTGCACACTGATCACCGCGCGATCGATATTGGGAACTCGGTTCATCAAAGAACTGATCACGTGATGCATCTGAGCCGGTGTTGCGAAACCGACCGTGTCGGGGATATTCACCGTCGTCGCCCCGGCGTCGATCACGGCTTCTACGACGCGGCACAAAAAGTCAACTTCGGTGCGAGCGGCGTCTTCGGGAGAGAACTCAATATTGTCACAGTAACCCTTAGCGCGTTGGACGCCCTCGACGGCGCGACTGAGAATCTCATCGGAGGTCATCTTCAGCTTGAACTCCCGATGGATCGCGCTGGTGGCCAGAAAGACGTGTATCCTCGGGTCCGCCGAATGCTTAAGGGCCTCCCAGGCTCGATCAATATCTTTGGGATTAGATCGCGCCAATCCGCAAATCTGAGCCCCTCGAAAATTGGTGGCGATCTCGCGCACGGCCTCGAAATCTCCAGGCGATGCAATCGGAAAACCAGCCTCGATAATGTCCACGCCGAGATCTATCAAAGATTGAGCAATCTCAAGCTTCTCTTGTAGATTCATGCTGGCTCCGGGCGACTGTTCGCCGTCTCGAAGCGTCGTGTCAAAAATTTTAATCTCTCGGGATGAGCTCATTAAATTGGGGCCGCAAAGAAAGTGTGGTCACTCCGGCAAGGTGCACGATGCTACCTTCGGAGCGAGGATTTTAACGTAATGGATTGTTTTTTTAAACGTTAAGAAAGTACGACCTAGGGACATTCGTAAAACCTAATGGTTCGCCGGTACCGATTAGCGCACGTTACACCATGCTTTGGGGGCAACCATCTCGGCGGCAGCCGATGTTCGTCGCTGGTGGTGGATGGCGGTCGATTGAGAAAACGGAGGCTCGGGGCGGCAGATAGCGTTTATATTAACTGATTCCGGAATCCTTCAGCACTAACCGTTGGGGCGATCGCCTCGGTGCTTGCTCAGCTAAAACGATAAACTGGGGCAATCGCCCAAGCAGATGGGGATTTAAGAAATGCTACCTATCGCCCAATGGGCACTCACTTCAGCGATTTTTGCACCTCAATCTGACTTCGAAGCGGCTTCCTTCGGGCAGGTTGGGCGCTTAGACCGACCGAAACGGAAGGGCGATTCGGCTGAGAGCCAAATCTACGGTTCGTGTTCGACGCGTCCCCCATCTGAAGTGAGCGCCATTAACCTATCGCCCGCCGCTAAAATGACAAAACTACCGCGGAAACGAAGGCGGCGCTATCGCTGACAGCCCCCTTCCAATCTCCTTCCAATCTCAAAACCGAGCAGGTTTTCGCCCGCAGCAAAACTGTCCGGAACCAACCGGAGTCATTTTTCGCAATATTAACGGATACCAAACATCCGCTAAGGAGATAGGGATTGATGAATTTCGCGCCATAATTTGTGATTTTCTTCCTATGCACCCTGTTAACATCGCCGAATCCATGGCAATATGTACGGCGCAGGGTAGAAGTGTGCTATCGCTTGGTCACCAATAACGGCCAGTTCAGCAGCTTTATTGGCCTGAGAAGGGCGAAGCACCCGATAAAACGTTCGACTAAAGGAGTATATTGAGGTATAATCTCGATGAACTCCATTGGATCGGATTGACAGCGTCTGAAGGCAAGACCGCTTGTTATTTATACCCATTCACGATCGCACCTGAAGAATTCGAGAAAGGATTTACTCTCGCAGCGCTCGTTTATCCATTTCCAATCTGTGTGACATTTTCTTTGTCACTTTTTATTTTTCCCCGTTATTTTAAGGTTCAACATATGAGATCTCAAATCGTCCGTAAAGGATTTACCCTGGTAGAATTGTTGGTGGTTATCGCCATCATCGGAATTCTGATTGGAATGCTGCTTCCCGCTGTTCAGCAGGTCCGCGAAGCCGCCCGTCGTACACAATGCTTGAACCAACTGCGTCAAATCGCACTCGCCGCGATTAACTACGAATCAGGCCGCATGAGATTCCCATCCGCGGGTGGAATGTTTGGTTCGAACTTGGAAACAACAGATACCGGTGGCATCACCGGTGGCATGGCGCAGGCCGGCGTCGTTGGAACTTGGGTCTACCAACTGCTACCAAACATGGAGCAAAATGCTGCTCACGCTCAATTGAAAAGCGGAGGCTACTTCGGCATTCCTGCCAATACTGACACAGCTCTGATGGCTTACGACTTCCCTGTTTTAACATGCCCTTCTCGTGGACAGCGTTCCTTCACAGGAACCGGACCAGACCTAACAGTATTTGCCGGTGACTATGCTTCAATGACTGCTCCAACAACTGCGTCATTGCAGCGAAGCGGCGGACTCCCTGATAACCGTACCGTTGCTGACACACCTGTGATCGATGGTCCAAACAACCCTCCAGTAAACGCTGATGTCATGAACGAACAATCCAGATTTTGGACGGGTGTCATCAACAAAGGGTTTGCGTCTAACGGCAGCGGTGGCAACGTACGTAGGTCAACACGAGTCAATTACGGTTCAATTTCAGATGGTTCTTCCAACACGATTCTGTTCGCGGAAAAAGCCGCTCCGTCCTCATTGAGCTACAACGGTCCTTGGCAGCCGATGATTGGAGAATCGTTCGGTGCTCTCGGACATGGTAACTTTGTAAGTTTCCGTGCGGTGGGCCGTCCAGTTGCTGATAACGATCGTGCAACTCACTTTGGCAACAACAACAACAACAATTCTACTGGCAATCAAAGGCCACAGGTTCAAGATGCGATCGGATCAGCACACTCTGGTTCAGTCAACGCCTCACTCGCAGACGGATCGACTCACTCGCTGAGCACCGATGTTGCCCTGCGAGGCCTTTGGGATCTTGCCGATAAGAGCGACGGAAACGTAGTCAACGTTCTGGAACTCTAAACCAGTCTCTTTGATGAACTTTAAATACGAAAGCCATGTGCAAACTGCACATGGCTTTTTTTATTGCCATTATCAGTGAAATCAAACCCAGCAATCACGCCGCTGGGATCTTAATCTTCTCGCGACCACCGCGTCCTAAAACAAACTCCCTCCCTTAGCGACCACTTACGCCAGAAGTTAAAGTCGGCCGCAGAGATTCTCGATCTCTCAGATTCCCCCATCCACGCCAACCCGCGCCCCATCCGAAAATGCCAGCCCAGCGCCCCCCTTGGTTGCCGTTGCATACCGCAAAGGTTCACTCAACGTTGAAGGTTCCGGCCGATGGAACTCATCGAGTGCCAACTTGGTTGGAAATTTTCGAAAGTCTTGACGACTTTTGCTACGATGGTAATCTGGAACCCGTTCTTCGAGATGAAGCCCGCCAGATCCACTTCTACCAAAACCACCCGCATCAAAAACGGAAAAATGAAAGCGCCTCAACAACTTCCCCGCACCTTCGGATCGCTGGTCTTCGGATCAGCGACGCTTCTTTTGTTCGCATGGTCCCACAGCGTCACCGCGCAAGAAGTAAGAACCTGGGTCGATTCTTCTGGGCAGTTTAAAATTGAGGCGGCTTATGAAAAATATGAAGGGGACAACGTTTTTCTCAAACTAGCCACCGGAGACGTCAAACAGATTCCATTTTCAATGTTGTCAGCGGGTGATCAAACGCGGGTTCTGGAACTCAACGCCCCCGCCCAACCAACGGTTTCCGATAAACCCCAGCCGTCCAGCACCACCCCCATCGCACCGCCCCCAACGGTTGCACCCGCAGACGAAGTCACACCTGCGGAACTTTCCGCCCGATCCCAAGAAGTAAGAACGTGGGTGGATTCTTCTGGGCAGTTCAAGATCGAAGCGGCTTTTGAAAAAACAGAAAACGAAACCGTTTTTCTGAAATTACCTGACGGCCAAGTAAAACAGATTCCCTTTTCAATGTTGTCCGATGGCGATAAAGACCGTATCCGTAAACTTAACGCACCTTCGGAACCCGAGGAACCGGCAGTAGTCCCAACCACGTCCGTCGCCGCAGCGCCGTCTTCGACCATGCCTGGGGTGCCAAGGGTGCCGCCACCGTCCAAGCCAATAACGACTCCCCCTGTACCGCCCAAGGCATCGCCGTCGATATCGCCGCCGCCGTTGGCTGTCGATCCGGCGCCGAGAACTGTCGATTCGCCCCAGCAGCCTGAGGATTCGGCTCTGCAGGCTGACGATCTGACCACCGAAGATTTGAAGCCACCCCAACCGGTCATCCACTACAGCAAACGTATTGGCGATCTTGACATCGGGAAGATTGAACCGCCCAAGACTGGCGGAGGCAAACGAGCCAATCCGAAGTATCTGTTGGCTGTCACCAAAAGTGATTTGGCAACGTTACCCCGAGAATTTCAGGGGGCCGCCTATCGGTTGCTGGATGAGCCCATCAAACCGCGCGAGGCGGTTCCGGCGCTTGATTATCTTAAGACAAACTGGCCCGAAAACCGCCAGCCCGTTTTAATCAAACTGGTGATCAACTGTGCCAGCTCGGATCACAAATTCAACCGCGAATCCGCGTTAGAGATATTATCCAATCGCGATTCGGACCAGAGCTTCCCGTATATTTTTGCTCGTGTGGATGATACGTCGTTTACGATCCGCAGCATGGCCTATCAAATGCTTCGTCAAATTGGCGACCGCCGCGCGATTGAGCCGCTGGCCAAACGATTTGCTACCGATGATGTTGACCGAATCGCCAGCCTGTTACGGTCTTTTGGCTCAGCCAGCGAACGGGCGGTGATACCCTATCTTGAGAATGCGGACGCCGACATTCGATTACGAGCAAGCAATCTATTAGGAAAGATTGGCACCGAAAAAAGCTTGCCGGCGCTGCAGGAAATGGCCCAACGTGAGCAAACAATGGTGCTGAAGGCCCAAACGCGGTCATCCATCAATAAGATCAAACGTCGAACCACCAACGGATCCTGATGACGCCGGCAGCAGCGTTGCGGCCACGCGATAACAACGGTCCAATTTTTTATGGCACGTTCTTTGGTTGATGGGATGAAGAGTAAAATTGAATCGCACTTCCGTCGCTGCACCTGCCATGACCGACGTCGTTTGTTATAGTCATGCGATTGCCCCCTTCGTCTAGCGGCCTAGGACGTTGGACTTTCCGTCCAAAAACAGAGGTT
>CAYOZV010000193.1:0-9325 GCA_964408465.1 uncultured Pirellulaceae bacterium | reverse complement strand
ATCAACAAGTTTAACGTATCGCCCGCGCGGCGACGGCTGCCGGTTAGCCCGCCGCTTCGTTAAACTTGCCATTTTGCGGTCATCTTGATCACAAAGGAACATCCAAGCTTCGGCGAAGCCAAGCGTCACTTCGGTGGCACTTCTGGACTGATTCAGGGATCCCTCAACACCGGCCGCGATCCATCCGCTCAGTTCGTCTGGTCCTACTGACCAAACGTTGACCGGAATCCTGAATTGGGATCCTGGGGACGCGTCTGCGGCGAAACCTGAGCAGGATTCACAGGCGAGGCCGACTGGGCAAGACCAGGCAAACGGCTAGTCTGCGCAGGTGCTGGAACAGCATTGGCCTGACGGGCCTGAGCCTCTCTTTGTGTCTCCTCTTCTTCGATCAACGCCTGCAGCAATTTTGAGATACACAGCTTATTCATGCTGGTACTGTGATCGGCGGCTTCGGCCTTAAGGGACTCATGAAGACTTTCGGGCAGCCGAACCGTGATAACACGAGTGGCTTCATTTTTCCCACTCGCAGCTTTGCGTGTTCTCAGTGTCGCGACCAATTGCTGGATCTCAGCAAACTCTCGCGATTGCTCGAATTTCACATAGTCTTCTTGATTGGGGAACACACTTCTAGCAGCTCCGCTGACGCCTAGCGTCTCGCGGAAAAACGTAACCCAATCGGGCTTACGAGCATGAAGGTCCTTGGCGACCTTGAGGACTTTTTGACATCGAGATTCGAATCCTTCGACTAACGTTGAATCGTTCATGTGAGACTCCTTTCGCACTTGCGAATATTTTGGGGGGATGTTGCTGACCGACCGTCGGCAGATTGAGGTCTCGCCTACCAAAAACATTTGATAGACTGAACTCGCCGCTTAAAGACTGCCGTTTCTTTGCCACCATCATTCCCAGGCGTCAAACGAACGAATGTAATATCAGCTACTGCTTGCACTTACGTCAGATCCGCCACCCCGCAAAAAGACAAAGCACGACCGCCTGTTTTTTAAGCACCGCAGAAATGCCTAAATTCCGCGCACTCGCCCTGTTCCTAAAAACCAAGTGTCTCGTTTTGTTTTTTCTCCTTCTTCTGGTCGTTTTGTCTTAAGTTCTGACGATGGAAAGACGGGGCTTGGGGGATCGTGTGTTCCCGCCGCCCCGCCTTTTTCGCCGTCATCAGCCACTAAATCGCCGCTGGCGGGCGATGCTAGCGGGCCGCTGCTAGCTTTTCTCGACAGCGCTCCAGAAGTTTCTTGGTCGCCAGGATGCCATCGGATTCGCTCAGCTCTCTTCCTTCATATTCGATCCCCACATAACCCCGATAGCCGGCGTCCAACATGATGTTCAGCATCTTCTCAAAGTCGGTTTCTGTCTCGTTTCCATCGGCATCAAAGTCATGCGATTTGGCCGAGACGGCTTTGGCGAAGGGCATTAAAGACGCCATTCCTAGATAGCGGTCGTAGACGATCGGTGCGGTGCCGTTTCCGCCCCTGTTGATTGTGAAGTTCCCAAAATCTGGCAGCGTGCCGCAGTTGTCCATTGCCACTTTGCGGATCACTTGAGCCAGCCATTGGCCGTTAGAAGACAAGCCGCCGTGATTCTCAACGATGACGTTAATTCCCGATTTCGCCGCGAATTCGGACAATTTGGCCAACCCGTCCGCCGCCCGACCGACCTGCTCGTCGTAGCTACCACCGGACGCGGCGTTGACGCGAATCGAGTGGCAGCCGAGGAATTTGGCGGCATCCACCCATTTGAAATGTTTCTCAACCGCTGCGGCGCGTTTGGCTTCGTCCGCATCGCCCAGCGCTCCTTCGCCGTCGATCATGATCAGCAGCGATTTCACCCCGAGATCGGCCGCGCGCTGCTTCATTTGCCCCAAATAGCCTTGGTCACCGGCTTTATCTTTGAAAAACTGGTTCACATATTCGATTCCGTCGATGCCGAACTCTTCTTTGGCGGCTTTGGCAAAATCCAGATTATCCATGTTGCCAGATTTCAGCTTCCGATGAAGCGACCATTGAGCCAGCGAAATATCGAACAGCGGGGCGGTCGCGTCGGCGTCGTCTGGTTTTGGCTGTGCCGGCGCGGCGTTGGCGCTGCCACGATAAATTGCTGACGCGGCCAAAGCGGCCCCCGAGGTTGCCAGAAACCGGCGGCGATTGAAACTCGATTGCATAGAAAGGCTCCGTATCTTCATGGGGAGGTGGTGTGGTTGAGAGTAAAAATTATAACCCTGCCCGGCGACCGGTGTTTTGTTTTGGTATAGAATTAGGCAGCGTTTCTGATAATCAATCGCCCCACATCTATCTCCGTGCCCCTAAAAAACCGTGACGCAAGACGCAAACTCCCAAGATCAGGCCTCCTCGCAGCACGATAGCGTCACGATCCAGCCCGTTTCGGGCACCGTGAATGGCTCGATCCGCCCGCCGGGATCCAAAAGCATCACCAATCGAGCTTTGATTTGCGCTGCCCTGGCCAGCGGCACGTCGGTCTTGTCCGGCGCCCTCGAAAGTGACGACACGCGCGTGATGATCGACAGCCTGCGAAAACTTGGCGTCGGTGTCGAAGCAGATTTCGAGAACGCGACGCTGACCGTTGCCGGCAGCGCGGGCGATTTCAATTCCCCGGTCGAGGATCTTTTTATTGGTAACAGTGGCACGACGGTCCGATTTTTAACGGCGGCATTGGCGTTTGCCGGTGGCCAATTTCGTCTGGACGGCGTTGAGCGCATGCGCCAGCGTCCGATTGGCCCCTTGGTCGAAGCGCTCAACGGCATCGGCGCGATCGTCGCCGCAGAATCTGCCGGCGGCTGCCCGCCGGTGGTGATCCAATCGCCCGCCATCAACGACGGTTCGGTCTCGGTCAGCGGAAACATCAGCAGCCAATACCTTAGCGGCCTGTTGATGGCCGCACCGCTGGCCACCGGCGACATCGAATTCAACATCACCGGCGACTTGATATCGCAACCCTACGTCCACATGACGATTGCGGTGATGAAGTCCTTCGGCGTGACTGTTGAACATGACGATACGCTGACTCATTTCACCATTGCCGGCGACCAACGTTATCGGGCGTGCGATTACGATATCGAACCAGACGCTTCGGCGGCCAGTTACTTCTTTGCGGCGGCGGCAATCTGCGGCGGCACGGCTACGGTGCATGGGCTGAATAAAAATGCCCTCCAAGGCGACGTCGGTTTCGTGAACTGTCTTCAACAGATGGGATGCGAGGTGGCGTGGGATGCCGATTCGATCAGCGTCACCGGGCCAGCATTGCGCGGCATCGACGTCGACATGTCCGATGTCAGCGACACCGTCCAGACGCTGACCAGCGTGGCGCTATTTGTCCAAGGGCCCACGCACGTGCGGAATGTGGCTCACAATCGAGTCAAAGAGACCGATCGCATCGGGAATTTAGCGATCGAGCTCCGAAAGTTCGGCGTCCGAGTTGACGAACGCGCGGACGGTTTGAGCGTTTACCCTTTGGCGGCTCCCGACCGGCTGACCGGAGCGGTCATCGAAACCTACGACGACCACCGGATGGCGATGGCAATCGCGCTCGTTGGGCTGAAGCAACCCGGCGTCGTCATCACCAATCCAACTTGCGTTGCTAAAACCTACCCCGATTTCTTCGCGGCGCTCGAGCAGTTCGTTGAAGCGTAGCCGGGCGGAGCACGTTCTGTCTCTTTTTTACAGCAAGAGTTATTGCGTTGAAAAAGACTTGCATCGTTCACTCGATTGGTGCTGGATTCGAAATCATTTTCCGCCTGCCAGCCATGTCAAATTTCGTCGCTCCCCACATAAACGTACAGACTGGGTAAAATCTGTTTTGCAGTTTTGCAACGACAGCATGTCGTTACAATCCCCACCGAAGACGGCGAGGCACAAATTTGCTACGCTAAATCCACTTCGATGTTGACCGCGTCAACTTTACAACCATCCATCCCAAGAACCGCTATGTCACGGACCCAAAAGATCAGCCAAAACGAATTTCCTGCCGGCGTCCACCGCAACGCCGCACCGGCTCAACTGTACGAAGACGCCATCATCTTCGACCACGGACGCATCACCAAATCCGGCGGCATCGCGTCTCGATCAGGTGCTAAAACTGGCCGCAGCCCTGGCGACAAACGTATCGTCGATCAGGCCAGCATCAAAGAAGATGTGTGGTGGGGCGACGTCAACATCGCGCTTTCAGAGGACTCGTTTGAAAAACTGCGCCAGCGCGCGACCGATTACTTGGACACCAGCGACCACCTCTATGTGTTGGATGCGTTTGCCGGTTGGGATCCTGAGTGTCGATTGAAAATTCGGATCATCTGTTCCCGCGCCTATCACGCCCTGTTCATGCACAACATGCTCATTCGCCCCACGCCTGAAGAGCTGGAAGACTTTGGGGAGCCTGATTACGTCATCTATAACGCCGGCAGACAATCGGCCGACACTTCGGTCGAGGGTGTGGAAACGGAGACTTCGATTGCGCTCAATTTTGACAGCAAAGAGATGGTGATCTTGGGCACCGAGTACGCCGGCGAAATGAAGAAGGGCGTTTTCACCATTATGAACTACCTGATGCCCAAACGCGGCATCCTTTCAATGCACTGTTCCTGCAACGTTGGCAAGCAACACGATGTAACGTTGTTCTTTGGGCTTTCGGGAACCGGAAAAACGACGCTGTCGGCGGACCTTAACCGGTCGCTGATCGGTGACGACGAACACTGCTGGAACGACGACCACGTCTTCAACATCGAAGGCGGTTGTTATGCGAAGTGCATCAATCTATCGGCCGAAAACGAACCGGAAATCTACAACGCCATTCGTTTCGGATCGGTGCTGGAGAACACCGTCCAAGATCCGGTGACTCACGCCGTCGATTTTACCGACACTTCGATTACCCAAAACACGCGTTGCTCGTACCCGATCGAATACATCGAAAACGCGCTGATTCCGTGCATCACCGATTCGCCCAAGAACATCATCTTTCTCACCTGCGATGCTTTTGGTGTGCTGCCACCGGTCAGCAAGCTGACGCCCCAACAGGCGATGTACCACTTCATTAGCGGATACACGGCCAAGGTTGCCGGTACAGAGGTGGGTGTGTCCGAACCCGAAGCCACGTTCTCGGCATGTTTCGGTGCGGCGTTTCTTGTTTGGCACCCGACAAAGTATGCGGAATTGCTGGCCGAAAAAATGACGGTCCACAATTCGACGGCTTGGCTGGTGAACACCGGATGGAGCGGCGGCGCGTACGGCGTGGGATCACGGATTAGCCTTAAATACACTCGGTCGATCATCGACGCGATCCACAACGGCACGCTGCTACAAGCCGATTACGTGAAGGACGATCACTTTGGTCTTTCGATCCCGAAAGCGTGCGAAGGGGTGCCAGGGAAAATTCTTAGGCCAAAGGGAACGTGGGCAGATTGCGATCAGTATGACCAAATGGCGCGAAAGCTGGCGATGTCCTTTAAGCAGAATTTTTCGAATTACGCTGACAAGGCAAGCGACGCCGTGATCGCGGCGGGGCCGAAGGTTTGACCTAAGAATGAGTTGCAGAAGAGCATCGTTTTCGACAAAAAAATTATTGACAAAAATATCATGCGCTCAATCTTTTTGTCATCAATCTTTTTGTCAAATGGATGTTCCCAGCCCTTCCCTGTGCGATGACAAAGAAGGCGACGCCGTGATCGCGGCGGGGCCGAAGGTTTGACCTAAGAATGAGTTGCAGAAGAGCATCGTTTTCGACAAAAAAATTATTGACAAAAATATCATGCGCTCAATCTTTTTGTCATCAATCTTTTTGTCAAATGGATGTTCCCAGCCCTTCCCTGTGCGATGATACACGGTGATCAACGCCGCTACTCTTCGAAATAGGTATAACCCCGCAGGCTATCGCGGAACAGCTGCACCATTTGCTGCCGCGCCTGCACGGTGATCTGCTGTGCCCGCACGGCCTCCTCGGCCCTCATGCGAAATCGCGCTAACATCTGTTGCGGATCGTACTCGACATAGCTGATCACATCGGAGATCGAATCGCCGGGAACCTCTTGAACAAATTCAACTGCGCCTTTGTCCGTTATTCGAATACTGGCGACGTTGTTATCACCGAACAGGTTGTGCATGTCGCCCAACGTTTCCTGATACGCGCCCACCAAGAACACGCCCACGTAATAAGGCTGGTCAGGATTTAGTTCATGCAGCTGCAACGTGCGTTTAATCTCCCCGTCACCGCCAACGAAACGATCAAGCTTCCCGTCGCAATCGCACGTCAAATCAGCAATGATGGCTTTGCGTTTGGGTTCCTCATTCAGGCGATGCAGCGGCATGACGGGAAAGACCTGTTCAATCGCCCAAGCATCCGGCAGCGATTGAAAGACGCTGAAATTTCCGTAATAGATATCCGACAGCGACTCGTTCAATTCCGCCAGATCGCTAGGCATGCGATCAAGTTCACCGCTGCGCTGATTAATTTCTTTGACGATTTTGAGATACAAATTTTCGCCAAAGGCGCGTTCGCGGAGGGTAACTTTTCCTGAACTAAATAGTTTCCGCAACTGGTCGCGGTAATACAGTGCATCGTTGTAGCTTTCCTGTAGACGCTGCGTGCCGACGGTGGCAAAGGTTTCCAGCATCCAACGGATCGGATCGCACAAGCCCTCGGGAATCTGATCCGGCAGATCGTCCGGTTCAAAATTGGTGACCGCGAGAATATTGAAAATCAGCACCGACATCGGCGCCACCGTCCAGCGCCCCGATTCGGTCACGATCACCGGATGGTCGATGTCGTAGGCATCCAATGACGTCATTACCGTTTCGACGACGTCGACGGCGTACTCTTCTAAGTCATAGTTTCGACTGTGTGGTTCTGTACTGGCGGTGCCGTCGTAGTCCACGGCCAGCCCGCCACCGAGATCAAGATATTTCAGCGGCACGCCGTCTTGGACCAAGCCGATGTAATACTGACAGGCCTCTTTAAGCCCGTCGCGGATGTTACGAATGTTGGTCAACTGAGACCCCAGATGGAAGTGCAATAGCCCAAAGCAATCCAACATCTCGTTCTCGCGCAGCCGGTCAACGACGCTGATCAGCTCCACCGTCTGCAGACCGAAAAGGCTGCGGTCACCACTGTCGCCCGCCCAATGCCCCTGCACTTTGGTCGTAAGTTTCACGCGCGCTCCGATCATCGGACGCACACCAAAATGCCTCGCGCGGCGAATAATCAGATCTAATTCCTCAAGCGTCTCCAGCACAAAAAAGCACTTGTAGCCCAACTGACAGGCGGTAAAGCCGAGGTCGATGAATTCTTCGTCTTTGTAACCATTGCAAACGATCAGGCTGTCCTTGGTCGTCACCGACGATATCGCCACCAACAGTTCCGCTTTACTTCCCGCCTCCAACCCGTGGTTGAACGGCTGGCCGGACCTGCCGATGGAATCAACGACGTTGTGCTGCTGGTTGACCTTGATGGGAAACACCGACCGGTAGTCGCCGCGGTAATTTGCGTCGGCGATCGCTTTGGCAAACACGGTGTTTAGCTTCACCACGCGATCGTCGATCAGGTTTTCGATGCGTAGCATCACTGGCGTTTTGAGCCCGCGCTGATTGAGCCCATCCAGGATGGTCGAAATCGCTACTGATTGATTGCCGCCGGCCGTTGGGGCCGTGACGTTGACGTCGCCAGAGGCGTCGATGTCAAAATAGTCCCCGCCCCAACCGCCAATGCCGTACAGCGCGCGCGACTTTTGGATCGTCCAATGATTTGAATCGGATGAATCCGCTTGATCATCCGCATGATCATCCTCAAATTGCCGAGGTACTGTGGTCAAACCTTGCGTCCCTTTTTTCGTTTGGATGGAGCAACGAATTCTGTGAGCAGCGGGCCAGTTTGTCGCCTGCGGTTTATCCAGATTCCATTGCCGACCTGCTAAATACCCACAGGTTTAATTTAGCCCAATCCCACGCGGCAACCTAGTGCTTCGGTTGAGCCAAAAATCATTCTGCCCATCTTTGACAGTATCAAAAACTGATCTGGCGACCTTTGTGAATTTTCTGCTAAAAGCCACTTTGTTAAATTCCCAATGAATCCTCTACTCGGATGGCTTGAACATGAAGTGTTTAGAAGAATTGGCAGCGATCGCCAACGGAAAACTAAACCACAGCCCGGACTTAGAAATTTCTGGGGCTGCCAGCATTTCGCACGCCGTCGCTGGCCAAATTACATTCGTCACCTCCGCCAATCATTTCCAAGCGTTCCTTGACAGCGACGCCGCAGCCGCCGTCGTTTGCGAGGGGCTGGGGCATTCTCGTAAACCTGTGATCGAGGTCGAGGATCCCGAATCAGCGTTTTTTGAGATTGCGATCCTGTATCGTAATCCGATCGTCCGCCAATCGACGGTGGAAACTCAAATCAGCTCCCGCGCGACCGTCAGCCCCACCGCCGTCATCGGCGCCGACGTCGTCATCCACCCCGGCGCTGTCATCATGGACAACGTTTCCATCGGCGACCGCACCACGATTTTCCCAAACACGGTGATCCTTGAGGGCTGCACGATCGGCAGCGATGTCAGTATTTTCCCCAACGCGACGCTGTACGAAAACACCGTCGTCGGAAACCGCGTCTTAATCCACGCCGGAGCGGTCGTAGGCGCATATGGATTTGGATATAAGACTCGCAACGGACAGCATCAACTTTCGGCTCAGATCGGCAACGTTGTTCTTGAGGATGATGTGGAACTGGGTGCGTGCACAACCGTTGATCGTGGTACTTACGATTCAACCATCATCGGCACCGGCAGCAAACTGGACAACATGGTGATGGTTGGGCACAACTGTAAAATCGGACAACACAACCTCTTGTGCTCGCAAGTCGGCATCGCGGGCAGCTGCACAACAGGTCAGTACGTCGTGATGGGCGGGCAGGTGGGCGTTGGAGATCACTTGAACGTTGGCGACAAAGCGATGATCACCGCTAAAAGCGGATTGATGTACGACGTCGAAGCGGGCCAAAGGATGGCCGGTACGCCGGCGCGGACCAGTCGCAAGCAGATGCAGTTATTCGCGTCTTCGGATAAACTGCCTCAAATGAGAAAAGACATTAAGCAGCTTAGAAAACAAATCGCGATCCTTGAACAGGCGGCGGAAATCAACGCTGATAATCGCCGCGACGCGGCGTAGTCATTAAATTGAGCCGCAAGACACTAGCCGCCGGTGACGGGGGCGAAAGAAATAACTTCGTGAAGAGGTGAGGCGGACAAACCAGCGGCTAGCGCCCTGCCGCTCAGTTGGTAAGTCAGTAAAACGCTCAGTCGGTGAATCCGAAAAAGATCATG
>CAYOZV010000192.1:3548-9333 GCA_964408465.1 uncultured Pirellulaceae bacterium | reverse complement strand
TTCCTGTGACTCGCAACGTGTGCGAAACTAAAATGCGAACAGAGAACTACACCGTTTCTGTTCCTTACACCGAAACTGCTTACCGAACAGGAAACTACTCGGTTACTGCTCAGCGGTCAGAGAACTACACAGTTCAACGCCCTGTTACAGAGACTGTCATGGTTGCACAAAACTACACTGTTCAAAAGCCTGTTGTTACTAACCACGTACGCACAGAGAACTACACAGTTCAGCGTCCTGTAACAACAACTGTCATGAAGACCGAGAGCTACAAAGTTCAACGTCCTGTTACAGAGACAACTTACAAGACTGTTAACTACACAGTATGTAAGCCCGTCACTGAAACTAAGCAGCGTACCATTAACTACACAGTACAGCGTCCTGTTACTGAGACACACTCTAAGAACGTAACTTCTTACGTTCGCAAGCCTGTCACAGTTCAGAAGTCTCGTACAGTTAACTACACTGTTCAGGTTCCTACGTCTGAAACTCGTATGCGAACTGTAACAAGCCAAGTTAAGGTTCCTGTTACAGAGACTCGTTACCGCACCGAGAGCTACACCGTTTCTGTTCCTTACACAGAGACTAAGAACGTTCAAGTTCAAGGTGGCAGCTACGTAACTAAGCAGGAAGTTATTCCTGGTCAGTCTTACACTCGTCAGGTTCAAACTGGTGGCGGAAGCCGCGTAACCGAGAGCGGTTGCACGATCACTTGCCCACCTAAGTGCCAGACTATCACTTGCAAGACACCTGATAAGACTGTCTGCAAAAAAGTTTGGGTTCCTTCATGCGAAACTAAGCAAGTTGTTGTCAACAAGACTCGCTGCGAGAAGCGTTGCAGAAAAGTTCCTTACACAGTAACTAGCTACACATGCAAGAACGTTTCTAAGCAAGTTCCTTACACTGTAACTGGTACTCGTTGTGAGACTCGCACAAAGCAAGTTCCTTACACCGAAACTAAGTTCGTTTGTGAGCCTGTAACTAAAGTTGTTAACTACACAACCACGAAGATGGTTTGCGAGCCTAAGTCTCGCGTAGAGAACTACACCGTTACACGAAACGTTCGTGAAACACGATCTAAGCAAGTCCCAGTTCAAACTACTCGTATGGTTTGCGAAACTAAGACTCGCCAGGTTCCTGTAACTTCAACAACAATGGTTAGCGAAGTTAAGACTCGTCAGATCCCTTACACAACCACAAAAATGGTTTGTGAGACTCGTACGCGTCAAGTTCCTACAACCAAGACTCGCATGGTCAGCGAAACTAAGACACGCATGGTTCCTTACCAGGTAACTAAGCAACGTCAAGTTCCTTACCAAGTAACTAAGACTCGCCAAGAGACTCGTACTCGCCAAGTTCCTTACCAGACTACTCGTCAGGTAACTGAAATGCGAACAGAGCGTCGTGCACGAGTTGTTACTTCACAAGAGCCTTACACAGTAACTGTTAACGTTCCACGTACAATTACTGAGCAAGTTCCTGTGACTGTTCAAGCTGCTCCAGCTGTTTCTTACGACGCTTGCGGAAACGCAATCGGTGGCGGAGACATGGGCGGCATGGGCGGAGCAATCGTCGACGGCGGAATGGTCGATGGCGGATTTGCTTCTGCTGGTGGCATGGTTGACGGTGGCTTCGGTGGATTCGCTGATGGCGGATTCGCTGGTGCAGCTGCTGGTGCTGGATCTTGCGGTGGCGGTGCTGCTGGTGGAATCCTGGGCGGCGGATGCGGTGGAAACGGTCCACTGAAAGCATTGGCTGCTAAGCTTCGTAGCCTGTTCTCAGGTTGCGGTTGCAAAGCTGCTGCTCCTTCTTGCGGATGTGCTGCTCCTGCAGCTTCTGCTTGCGGATGCAACTAAGCTTAACTGCTTGATAACAGACTTTTAGTCTGAAAGATATTGGCGGCTCGATCATCATTAGATCGAGCCGCTTTTTTCGTGCGCGTAGAGGAAAAATGCGGGGTGCCGAATCAAAACGGCGAATTCCCAAAATCCAAAATCCAAAATCCAAAATTCGAATCCAGCCCCCTCCTCCACCTCACTCAACAATAATCTCCCCCTCAAACAAACTCCCCTCAAAAGAATCAACTTCCATCACACTCGTCGGCTCCACCAAACTCGCCGGCTCCGCGATCATCTGCCCCCCAACCTCCGCTGGCTGATAAACGATCCCAGGAACATCTACCGGCTGCATCGGATAGCCCTGCGGCGAGTATTCCCAACCGATGTACGCCCAACCGTCTTCAAAACGCAACTGAGACAATAACAGCTTCTCAGCCACATCCACATTGTCCAACTGGTCCACCGGAATCAGATTCGTCGGAATCGGGATCCCTTCATCGTCCTTCAAACCTTCGTTCAGCTTCTTCTCAATCAGCTTGCGGAAGGCGACCAGTTTTGCGTCCTTTTTATCCGGATCCAAATAGTCGATCTCTGCCGCCCCATCGCGTCGAAGTTCCAGCTGACCGTTGACGTTTTCGAACTTAAACTGCACGCGAAACCGCAACCCAGCGCGAATCGCCCTGCCCTCTTGAGCGAACCGCACACCCGTCACGGTAACCGCCATTCGATTGCCTTCGAATTCCACCTGAACAGGCCTGACACGCGAAAAAGTAATGCTGAACTGTTCTTCGGGAACAGAATCGAGGTCCGCCGCGCTGTCCTCACCGGGATCAACCGCCGGCGGATCAATACCGAAACGTTTCATCGCCTCTTTTTCCAGCTCTTCATTGGTAAACGTCTTGCCCGCGAAGATCGGATCGAGGTAATTCGAGATCATCGTCTCATGCACTTTCGCCTGAACGTCACGCGCCGCTCCGTAACTCATCGCCGGCGACGACGCTGCCAGGCTGCCCTGGTTCTGCTTGATCGCGACGATCTCGACCCGATCCCCGTACGTTCTCCAATAGGCCGCCGGCACCAACGACTGCCTGTCAATCATTCTCTCTTGGAGCTTGTCAAACTGTGCCTGTCCGGCCGCCAGCGCTTCATCGGTTTGCTCCTCAAACATTTCAAGCACCTCGCCACGCGTGCGACGCGAGCTTTCTCGATCGGCCTTCTGCTTACCTTTGGCGAATGACTGTGCAGCCAGTTTTTGAATCAGCCCGATGTTCGAATTGATCCCGCCAAAGCTCGAATAGACACACGCATTGACTTCGGCAAGCTCCGCATAGAAGCCGCCCACGTTGGCGAAAACGTTCCGCCGACCGCTGTAGTGACCGTTGGCGGACACGTCGATTCGAAACTTCCGCTCGCGTGTGTAAGTCTGTGACGTGATCGAACCGATCAACCGGATCGTGACGTTGGCTTGATAAGGATCCGGATTTAATTGAATACTTACGTTGCCGTTGACGTTAGCGACACCGCGAATAATGCGCCCAAAAATCGTTTGCTTGAGGCGCTGACGTTGCGAAACGTCCTGCCCGGCAATCTGATTAATCATGCTCGCAGAAACCGACAGGTAAGCATTCGGATTCGAAAACCGAGCCCGCACCGCGGAAACCAAATGTGGCAATTGATTGGCGCTTTCAAACCATTGAATCAGTTTGCCCAAGTCCGCGTGCGATTTACGATCGGACATGTCGCTCGAAGCCTCCAAATTCTCCTGCAACGTTTTCACGCGACTCAAAAATTCCTCTTGGAGATTGTCATCGGTACCGTAAAAGTAGAGAAAATTAAACCGCTCCGCGACCAACGCCGTCGACAGAAAATAAGGATCAAAACGTTTCTCGGCCACCTCTCGATAGCCCGAATTAAACTTCGCCAGCCGACGCAGGACAGCCTTTCTATTCCGCACGCGGTCCCGATCTTTCTCTGCCAAATCCAAACGCATCTCTTTAAGTTCGTCGATGCGTTCCTCGATACGGCGCTTCTTCTCTTCCAACTCCTTCACCGTCGAATCACCATTGTCGGGCTCCGGTGGAAGCATCAGCGAATCATCACCATCGTCATCCGGGCGAGGCCCCTCTTCTTCGGCGTCTTCGTCGCTGACGGGCATTGCGTCAATCTGAGCTTCGACCTCTTTCAATGCCTCCCGCTCGTCACGAATCTGCGAGGTCGTTTTTCCGACCGAAATCTGCGGCGGCAGCTCAAATTCCAACGCGCTCAATTCTTCAATCTGTTCATTCAACTGCAAGTCGTAAAACAGGCCCGCGCGTTTACGACTGTTCAGCGTTTTACGATAGTACTTCTTCAACAGCTTCAGCTCGTACACGGCCTCATCGCGCGCGTGCTCAAGATCCTCGATCGTGATCGACCGGTATTGGCGGGCGGCTTGTGCGACCATCGAATTCAAATCCCTTGAGCCGACGTACCCCAGAGAGGCGATCTGCCGTTCGATGGAAGCCCGCACATCTTTGAACTCAACCGCATCCAATCCATCGACGTTACTGTCAAACCGCCGGTGGATCTCCTGCAGCGTTGCCAGATCCGCTTGATCACCCATCGCCGCTTGGGCGTCCAACAGGTTCAGATGCAAATACTTCCGCCAGCCCTCAGAATACTCACTTCCCGACAGCCAAGCGTTCATGCGATAAACGGCATTTTGAAGATCTACCGTTGACTGGGCGGACGCGTGAGATACATTTTGCCCAATCATTGTTACCACTGCGATGATGCAGAGAATAAATCTTGGTGCGTGTTTAGCCCACATGCGATCGGACGCGGTGTTGGTGATCATGTTGTTTTGCTAGGTCGAATGAATGTCGTCGGTTCAAATTGTTGCGGTGTGTCATAGGGCCGAAAAACCCTGACACACCTGGCCGTGTTAGAGTGTGATTGACCGGTAGTGTTCTTTCCAGTGATTTAAAGTTCTGTTTACCCGTTTATACAATTTCCGGCAGCCCTTGCCTGACATTCGTGCTGGTTTAACAGCTCCCCAACGCGGCCGTTTTCGATTCACGGCGGACAACAATCATTCTCGATTCCCCCTCTCTAACCAGTAAGAATTCCGCACTTGTCAGACTCACCTCAATCGCCAGACAGCCGCCTGCTGACCATCATTGCGACCTATAACGAAAGGGAAAACCTTCCGGACCTGGTCGAACAGCTGCAGCATCTGATCCCCGCCATGCAGATTCTGGTGATCGATGATAACTCGCCCGACGGCACGGGAACGTGGTGCCGATCGCGCGAAGCATCGGACGCTTCATTTCAGTGCATCCATCGTTCTGGAAAACTGGGATTAGGATCGGCGACGGTGGCTGGATTTCGTTTCGCGCTTCAACGGCGTTTCGATCTCATCGCGACCATGGACGCCGACTTCAGCCACGCGCCTCAAAGTCTTGCCGAAATGGTCGACACCATGCGGGACGAGGCCAACCACCACGCCGGTGTCGCGATCGGCAGCCGCTACGTTGCCGGAGGAGCCATCGAGGGGTGGCCGTTTTTCCGGCACCTGTCTTCCCGGTTGGTGAACGGTTTCGCGCGAGTATTCTTGCGGCTGCCAACGCGCGACAACAGTGGTGCCTTCCGCGTTTATCGCCGGTCGGCGTTGGAGGCAATCGAAATCGACCGAATTCAGGCCCAAGGATACGCTTACCTCGAAGAGATCCTCTGGAGACTCCACCGCCAAGGCGTTGGAATGCTGGAGGTGCCGATTACCTTTGTCGATCGCGCCAAAGGAAACTCCAAAACCAACCTGATGATGGGCGTGCAAGTCTTCTGGCATCTGGCCAAGATCGCCGTCGGCGTGGTTCGTTAAACTTCCCGTAGTGGAGCTTGTTAAAGCTCCCAGCCCAACCAGCAAAGTCAAAACTCGCAAACAAACGTAAACAAAAACAAACAAACGC
>CAYOZV010000192.1:0-3448 GCA_964408465.1 uncultured Pirellulaceae bacterium | reverse complement strand
AAACAAACGCGAACAGACGCCACCTAAAGGATTTTTAACAAAATCCACTACGTCCTTTAATACAAGGCTCTTGCGATGAAAGTGCTCCAACTGGTCGGCCCATCCACATTCAAGGTCGTCGAAAAACCCTTGCCGGAAATCTCCGCCCTTGAGGTGCTGATCAAGGTCAAAGCATGCGGCATCTGCGGCAGCGACATTCACGGGATGGACGGCAGCAGCGGCAGACGCATTCCGCCGGTCGTCATGGGCCACGAAGCCAGCGGCGTGATCCAACAGGTCGGTTGCGAAGTCAGAAAATTCGCCGTGGGCGATCGAGTCACCTTTGATTCGACCGTGTTTTGCAACGACTGCCCATACTGTAACCAAGGCCGAGTGAACCTTTGTGACAATCGCCAAGTCATGGGCGTGTCGTGCGATGAATTTCATCGCGACGGCGCCTTCGCCCAACACGTCGCCTGCCCCGCTCACATTTGTCATCGTTTACCAGAAGGGCTCTCATTCGCAGAAGCGGCCTTCGCCGAACCGGTTGGCGTTGCCGTTCATGCGGTAAATCGCTCCCAAGTCAAACCGGGCGACACCGCGGTCGTCATCGGTGCGGGCTTGATCGGATTATTGGTGATCCAAGCCCTCAGGTCCAAGGGCTGCACTCAAATCATCGCCTTCGACCTCGACGACAGTCGGCTCGCATTGGCCAAACAACTTGGCGCGACCACAGCACTTAAATCGACACAAACCAATGCAGTTAAAACGGCCGTCGATCTAACCGGCGGCGCCGATCATGCTTTCGAAGTCGTCGGAGCCAGTGTCACAGTGAATATGGCGATTGATTGCGTTCGCAAAGGTGCCTCCGTCACACTCGTTGGCAACCTTTGCCCTGAAGTTACCGTGCCGCTACAGAAGATCGTCACACGCGAACTGACGCTGTTTGGCAGCTGCGCCATCAGTGGCGAATACCCAGATGCGCTCTCGGCAATCGCCAACGGGGAAATCCAAGTCACGCCCTTGATTACAGCCAAGGTCAACATCGACGATGCGGGGGCGTGGTTCGCGAAACTAAAATCGGCCGAACAACCCTACCTCAAAGTCCTCGTCTGCCCCGAATAGCCCGAATAGCCACCTACCGTAGGGTGGTCTCTCAGACCACCCACCTCCACCTCCGCAAGCGGGTCTCTCAGGCCACCCAAACGGCGTTCCCATCACCGCCACAAATTATCACCGTCGCGAAACGGATGCGGTGGTGCATCAAACTGCCGTTTGGGCAGCGCCGCCATAAACACTTTGGCCAAATCTAAATCGTCCCGTTTGGTGATCTTGATATTTAACGGTGAACCACTGACCATCGCGACTTCGTACCCCAACGATTCCGCCAACTGAGCTTCGTCGGTCGGCTGTAGATCGCCGCGCCGACCGTACATGTCCAACAGCTGATCCTTGGCAAATACTTGCGGCGTCTGCGCCAAATACAAATGTGAACGATCAACCGTTTCGTCCACCATCTTCCCGTCGGTCGATTTTTTTAGCGTACTGAAAACGGGAACCGTCGGAATCGCGGCTCCATGTTCGACCCCAGCCTCAAACACGCCATCAATCAGCGTTTCGTCGATGCACGGCCGCGCCGCATCGTGTATCGCAATGTAATCAATATCAGCGCGGACTTTCGCCAGCGCGTTCTGAACCGAATCCGAACGTGCGCTGCCGCCGGAGACGATGTCGATGCCGTGGATGGCAATGTTGGCACCGAACTTTGCCGCGAATTCCTCTTGATCTTCTTTCGCCAAGACAATGATGACCTGTTTCACGTCGCTACGTTTAAGAAATAGCTCCGCGGAATAAAGCCACACGGCCTTGCCATTGAGGATGGCGAACGGCTTTTTAAAGTGCAAGTCTTTGAAGCGACTGCTCTTTCCCGCCGCCGCGATGATCACACAAAAATTGGCCATAAGATTATTTCGCTGCTTTCAGTTTATGTAGTGGAGCCTTGTTAAAGCTCCTTCGTCGTAACGCCCAAAAACCATAACTTCCATCCGCACGCTTGCTCGGCGAAAACAAGGTTGCCCCGTGCACAAACACTACTCTGCAATGCAAATAAGTGAAAGGATCTTTCACAAGGAGCCATCACGTTGACCTACCAACGAGTGCCAGAACTTTTAACGTTCCTCGCCCAGTTGGATTGTCAGCCGTCGAACCTCTCCGGCTCTTAACACTTCGATCTCAATCGAATCGCCCGGATCCTTGCTTTCGACCACCGCTTGAAAATCATCCAGCGACTCGATCTTCGTTTGATCAACTTGCAAAATGATGTCCGCCGATTCCTTTATCCATTTGGGCACCACTGCTGCCTGCCCATTTCCAAAACGCACGACCTGTCGATCCACTTCCAGTCCTTGCAAACCTGCTTGGTCGGCAGGTCCGCCGGGAGTGACTTTGGCGATGCCGATGCCTTGTTCGGACTTCCAGAAATAATCCACGCCCAACCAAGCACTTCTAAAACGGCCGTACTCAATCAGTTGCGGCACGACGCGTAAAATGGTCCGCGCGGGGACTGCAAAACCAACGCCCGTGTTTTCGCCGGTCAACGACGCAATCGCCGTATTCATTCCGACCAAATCACCCTGGCTGTCCAACAGCGGCCCGCCAGAGTTACCTTGATTCAAGGCCGCATCTATCTGCACAATGTTTCTCATCTGCTGACCCTCTTTTGATTTCAGCGATCGGTCAAGACTCGAAACGATGCCGACGGTCATCGTACGTTGCAAACCAAACGGGTTTCCAATGGCGCAAATCTTCTGCCCCACACGCAGCGATTTTGAATCGCCGATCGTCACCGGAAACAACCGCTCCGGATCAACGTTGACCTTCAGGACCGCGATGTCGTTGCGCGGGCTGGTGCCGATCACCTCCGCAGGCACCGCTTCTCCTTCACCAAAGCTGACCGTCACGATGTCCGAACCCGCCACCACGTGGTGGTTGGTCACGATGTGGCCCGTTTTATCCAGCACCCATCCGGACCCCGAACCCATCTTTTCTTCGCTGCGGCCAAGCCATCTCAGGTTCACGACGGTGCTGGTGTCAATGTTGACGACGCTGCGTTTGGTTCCCTCGTAGACGCTGATGTTCGTCTGCTCCTCGGAACTGAAAACTCGATTAGGCCGCTGAGAAGTCCGAATTTCCACGATCTTGGGTGCCGCTTGGGCAACCGCATTGCGGCGATTGTCAAAGGGCCGCTGAAATGCTTGGGCCGGTGAATCGAAGAATCGCCCAAGCACCGCCAAAGCCACGGCGCCGCCGACCGTTGCCGCAAAAACAAAAAGGAAGATTTGTGATTTCATTGGTAATTTGCGTTGTGTTCAAGAATCCCCAGCGCAGCCAAACTCGGAAGCGCTAACCATCGGTTATACCGTTTTACGGGCTAAATACAAAACAGTTCGTGCTCCCTCACAAGAGAACT
>CAYOZV010000191.1:7409-9336 GCA_964408465.1 uncultured Pirellulaceae bacterium | reverse complement strand
GCGCGTAGGTTCGTGGTCGAATTAATCGAAACCGGACCAGTATAAGTCAATCCATTGGTTGCCGAGGGCGTGCTGCCATCGACGGTGTAGCGAATCGTCTCTCCGCCCAAAGGAGTGGAAAGCACGACTTGGATGGGACCGTCTTTGAAACCGGCCGCTTCACTGGCGAAGACGCGCTGAGAAATGGTGCCGTCGATCGGACTTTGGTTGGCGCGGCCGGGCGTCGGTGTTGAGAAGTAGCTGACATCGTCAAAGTTGCCCGACGTCGTGACGCCGTAGGAGATGTTCGAGTATTGCGTCGGGTAGTCGGCACCGTTGACGCCGTATTCCGAAAGGACGTTACCTGAAGAATCATACAGCCCCACATATTCACCACCGGCGCTGAGTCCGAATCCGGTGAAGAAGCCGCCGCCGCTTCCGGGCGTTGTGTCGTCCGCAGCGAACACGACCAGGTAAGATCCCGGCTGCAAATTGACCGACGGAAGCACGAACTTAACAGGATTAGACGGATCGTCGGTCAGCGCATATCCCGAGAGGTTCCCCGCCGAGGTGCCTTTATTGTACAGCTCGATCCAGTCGCTTCGATTGCCATTGGGATCAACGAAGCTGGTGTCGTTAGATGCTAAGAATTCGGTGATGATGAAATCAGCGGTCAGCATCTTGCGGTCTTCCAATTTCAGAAATTGAAAGCGGTTTCGAAGATGTGCCTGCGAACGCAGATGACTTCGAGTTTTGGCCTGACGTTTAGTAAGAGAAGGAAGAAAACGTTTTGACATGGAGTCCCTATTTTTTGAAAGAGAGGTGGTCCGCAGACGGCGTTGGAAGTGGACGCGGTGAGGCCGACGGGGCTGGAAAGATGAAGCCCAATATTATAGACATTGAGCCCAAATTAGAACGTCGTTTCTGCTGGCAAGAGAGGAAAACGCTCCATTTATGCCGCCAAACGTCAGAAATTCTGCCGCAACGGGGCGATCATTCGCCTTGCAGGGGTATTCTATAACGTTGGTAAAATTCCCAAGGTGGCAGCGGATTCGGTTGAGCCCACAAGCCGCGTTTTTCAGTCTTAGCTTTTTCGAAGGCATCACGATAAGCGTCGGCGCCTTCGAATTGGCTGCCGTTGTACCAAGCCATGCCATTTTCGACCAACGCCAGCCCCACATCAATCGAGCGTCCCTCGGGATTGACGTAAGTCGCATGACCGAATTCTCGTTTGGAATCATCGTAGTCGTCGACCGTCAGTTCTAAGATTCGGTGACCGAAATTCTCCAGCAGAAATTGTTTGGACCGCCGAAAGAATGGCTGGCCTGGTTCGGGGCAATCGACGCCTGTGATGAAAAAATAGTGCAGTTCGTTGGCGTCACCGAATTCGAAATTGTCGCCGCCCCAGACGCGGCCGATGTAACCGACCAAATTCGCCGAAGATTCGGTGCGCAGCGAAGCGGGGATAGAGCCGTGTTTGATCAGCAATTTATCATCGCGGCCGACGGCGACGTAGCATACGACAGTCGTGATGATGATGATGGCCATCAACGCGATCGTCGCGCGTCGAATCAAATTGTGTTGTCGTGTTGAATTCAAGTGGCTGTGCTATGAGAGATGAGCGTTGAGTGAGGGTTGAGTGAGGGTGTCGGCGTCCTTGGATCCGCGAAAGGCCTCGATGCTGTCACCGCCCCCATCTTTAACGAAAGAACGGCATTTTCCAATCTCAAATCGTGCTATCAAACGTAATGCTTCGGCAAAAGCATTTCGTTTGCGTAGCCGCTGAGCCGGAAAGTTCCGATAATTGAACTGTTAAGCTTGAACTGTTATGCCGCCGTCCCAATGGGGGGCACGTTTGGGACCCGCCCTACCTTTGCTGATTCACAGTACGTTTCCATGCAGCACAAAAATCATCATCGTTTTGCAGCTTTTGCAGCAAGAGCCGGCA
>CAYOZV010000191.1:0-7309 GCA_964408465.1 uncultured Pirellulaceae bacterium | reverse complement strand
CTCACATTGGCCGCGCTGTCATCGCCGCCGGTGACCGCACAGGAAATCCAAAGCGTCTTGGTGGGCCCCATCCTAAACGCTCAAGGCGAAGCAATCGACGCTGACCCAAGTGGCCTGGCTAATCTGACTGATCTGACTGATCTGACTGAGTTGCGTGTGGCATCGCGACCGAACGACCCGTTTGATGAGACCGACGACGCTCCCGCGAAGGAACCCGAGCGCGTTGACGCGGGGGAAGACATCGACGCACTGATCACAAAAATCGTGCTGGATAACATCCCTCACGAGTTCAAAGAAGATCAAGATTGGGGCGCGCAAGAGTCGCGCTGGAATGGCGTGGACATTCGACGCGACGGATTAAAACTTCGAACGCATCGCAAGAAGAAAATGGTCAACCACGGGACGTGGAAGAAGTACGATGTTTCGCTGCTGAATCCCGAAGATCAGTTTTCGATCTCTGTGAAGAACATGCGCGAAGCAGAAGACGGGAAGATGGCGTTTGACGTTCACGTCGCCGCCAATCTAAAAATCGACGGCCGCCAGGCGAAATGGCTCAAGGGTGTGCAGCTGTATAACGTTTCGATTGACGGAAAAACGAAAGTGAATCTCAAGGCGACGATCGAACTCCGCACGCTGATGAACATGACAAAATTTCCGCCGGATTTAGTCTTCCGCCCCGAGGCGACCGCGGTGCATATCTCGGTCGAAGATTTCCGCATCGACCGCATCAGCAAGGTCGGCGGCGAAGTCACTCAGCAGATCACGCGGCTTGCCCGTGGCGCGATTGAGAGCCGGTTGGAAAAAGAAGAGTCAAAAACGGTCAAAAAGCTCAACGCTGAATTTGCAAAGAATGCCGACAAATTGAAACTATCGCTGCACGAGGCAATGTCCAACAAGTGGTCTGCGGCGGCGAAAAAGTTTATGCCGGCCGACGTGAAGAAAGCGTTAGCAGAATAGCCGACGGGCCCAAGCATACCCTTTTACCGGCGACTTACTACAATTGATAGCGCAAGTAGAGCCGGTTTCTACCGGACAAATTGCAGGGCACGACCGGTAGGAACCGGCCCTACGATTTCAAACACTGAACGACTTTCGAACCCAGAAACGACCATGAGTCTTACACAACTCAACGCCCCAAAATTCGACTTCAAGGATTACCGCGGGTTGTCCAATGAACAATTGAGCCAGCGGATCCGCGCTGTGAAGCAGAACCTTGGCGACGCGATGCAGATTCTTGGCCATCACTACCAGCAAGACGAAGTGATCGAACACTCGGATTTACGCGGCGATAGTTTGCAACTGAGTCAATTGGCGGCCGAGCGTGATTGCGAGGCGATCGTGTTCTGCGGCGTTCACTTCATGGCCGAAACGGCCGACATTGTCTCCAACAGCCCCCAGCGTTTAACTGACCGCGATGGCCAGCGCGTCACGGTGATGCTGCCAGACATGCGCGCCGGATGTTCGATGGCTGACATGGCCGCGATCGGGCAAGTCGAAGATGCCTGGGCGGATCTTGGCGAAGTGATCGACACCCAAGACATCACGCCGGTGACCTATATTAATTCCGCCGCCAGTCTCAAAGCGTTCTGCGGAAGAAACGGCGGCATCGTTTGCACCAGCAGCAACGCCGAAAAAGTTTTGCAGTGGGCGTTCGCCCAACGCAAACGTGTTCTCTTTTTCCCCGACCAACACCTGGGCCGAAACACGGCGCTGAAGATGGGAATCACTGACGAACAAATGTGCGTCTGGAATCCGCACGCCGACGCCATGGGCGGCAACGAAAAATCAGTCTTAGAAAACAGTAAGGTCGTTCTTTGGCAGGGGCATTGCAGCGTGCATCAGATGTTCAAACCGGAACACGTTGCGGCCTTTCGAAAACAGCACGAAGGAATTCAGATTTTGGTGCACCCCGAATGCCCGCGCGAGGTCAACGACATCGCGGACGTTTCTGGGTCTACAGGGAAGATCATCCAAACGGTTCAAAACGCGGCCGCCGGTACCAAATGGGCGATCGGCACCGAATTGCATTTGGTGAACCGATTAAAAAAGGAACACCCCGAACAAGAGATTCATTTCTTGTCTCCGGTGGTCTGCATGTGCGCGACGATGTACCGAATTGATCTGGCTCATTTGTGTTGGACGCTGGAAAATTACGCCGCCGGTTCACCCGTGAACATCATCCGCGTTGATGAAAAAATCCAAGAGTGGTCGTTGGTCGCGCTTGATCGAATGTTGGCGCTGAGTTGATTGGCACCTTGAGTGAGCGTTGCCCACACCACTGATGCGTAAATTGGGCATGGAAATCAGCGCATGAAAAAACGGGCGAGTGTGCGAGGGATGAGATGCACAACGCCCGTTTGGGGGATGATAGAGAAGGGTGAGCGAACTGACCTTGAGACGGCGGATGGGATGAGAACGCGTTAGATCGTTGTTCGCTCACCGGAACAAAGAGAGTGCATAAGGCGTGCCAATCAGAGAAGCCAGCAGACAAAAAAATGCTGCCGCTCTAGAAAACCCTTGTTTTTGCGTAGATTAATTTTAAAAACGGCAGCCTTGAGAAGTGGCGGTGCTTGAGGAAGAGCCCCAGAAGAGACAATATTGTCTCGTTTTGAGATCCGAATTTCACAACGAGACGAATTTGAGACGCCGAGCCGAAAAACTGTGGCGTTGACGTTGATCAAGTTGAAGTTGACCAAGTTGACGCTCGGTTTGGATTTGTGAACGATTTGAGGGTTTCTTCGGTAACAACAATAACTGATCCCGCCCCACCGTTGCCCGGCAGCACCCTTGATTCGGTCAATCACTTTCACCCTTTTCACCCTTTTTACAAGAAAAAAACACCATGAAGTCTTTCACTGCGCGGCTGACGATGATCTCAATCTGTTGGACGCTGTTGGCGTCGGTTGGCTGTGCCCAGTCGACCGAAAAATCACATGCCATTGAATTGACTCGTCCGGACAAGGTTGTGAAGACCGATGCTCAGTGGCGCGAGCAATTGTCGGAGTTGGAATACAGAGTCACGCGTCAGCAAGGCACCGAACCTGCATTTTCGGGCGCTTTGTTAAAGACCAAGCAGCCCGGCACCTTCACGTGCAAATGCTGCGACCTGCCTTTGTTCGATCAATCCACCAAATTTGATTCGGGGACCGGATGGCCCAGTTTTTACAAACCGATCGACAAAAAAGCCGTCGTTGACATTACCGACACCAGTCATGGAATGACGCGCACCGAAAACGTGTGCAGCCGATGTGGGGCTCATCTGGGGCACGTATTCAAAGACGGACCTGCCCCAACGGGTTTGCGTTACTGCATGAATTCGGTATCGCTGAAATTCGTTCCTAAAGAGGATGGCCAGCCCAAAAACGCTCCAAACGGACAGCCCGCGAAGTAACACGCCAATGTAGCACGGATTTTTAATCCGTTTTTCAGGTCATTGGGAGTCATTGCGAGTCAAAGCAAGTTAAAGCGCGCTAATACGCGTCAAGGGATTGAAAACCCGTGCTACCGCCGAAGTTCCAGTTTCCAGCACTGGCGGTACTGACATTTTCCGGCGATTGGAACACAATAGTCGGCTTACACACGCGGCAATCTTGGACGGGAGCTCCCTTTTGAGCGACACTTCCGGAACTGCGTATTAATTTCCACTGCACATAGAATCCCTGAAGCAAAATGGCATCCCAACATCGCATTATTTACACACTGACCGACGAAGCGCCTGCGTTGGCCACCCGATCTTTTTTGCCCATCGTTTCTGCTTTCGCCAGCGCCTGCGACGTCGCGATTGAGACACGCGACATTTCTGTTGCGGCGCGGATTCTGTCCGCTTTCCCCGAGTGTCTGACCGAGGACCAAAAGACGGCCGACGCGTTGGCCGAACTGGGAGAATTGGCCAAAACGCGCGAAGCCAACATCATCAAACTACCCAACATCAGTGCTTCGATACCGCAGGCCAAAGCCGCCATCGCCGAACTGCAATCCAAGGGCTTCGCGATTCCCGACTTCCCTGACGATCCGCAAACCGACGAGGAGAAAAAGACTCGCCAGCGCTATTCAAAGGTGCTCGGCAGCGCCGTCAACCCTGTCTTGCGGGAGGGCAACTCTGATCGCCGCGCCCCCAAAGCCGTCAAACAGTACGCTCGCAAAAACCCACACTCCATGGGGGCCTGGTCAGCCGATTCAAAATCGCATGTCGCCACGATGTCCGCCGGCGATTTCCGCAACAGTGAGAAATCGACCACGATCAACAAGGCCGGCTCTCTCAAAATCACGCACATCGACGCCGCAGGCACCGAGACCGTTCTCAAACCGGCAGTTCCGGTCCTGGCCGCCGAAGTCGTCGACGCAACGGCGATGAACGTCGGCAAACTGAAGCAGTTTCTGACGCAGGAAATCGCGGATGCTAAATCACAGGGCATTCTGTTTTCGCTGCACATGAAAGCCACCATGATGAAGGTCTCTGACCCGATCATCTTTGGTCACGCTGTGAAACAGTTTTTCGGCGAGGCATTTACAAAGCATGCCGACGCGCTTGAAAAAGCGGGCGCCAACCCCAACAACGGACTGGGAAATGTTCTCGATGCGATTGCAACCTTGCCAGAGGACCAGCGGTCGCCGATCGAAGCCGACATAAAATCGGCAATCGAAAACGGTCCTGATTTGGCGATGGTCAATTCGGACAAAGGCATCACCAACCTGCACGTTCCCAGTGACGTCATCATCGACGCATCGATGCCGGCGATGATTCGAACGTCGGGCCAAATGTGGAACGCCGACGGCAAACAACAGGATACCAAAGCCGTCATTCCCGACAGCAGTTACGCCGCGATCTACCAAGAGACCATTGAATTCTGCAAACAACACGGTGCCTTCGATCCGACGACGATGGGCTCGGTCCCCAACGTGGGCTTGATGGCTCAGAAAGCCGAAGAATACGGTTCGCACGACAAGACGTTCGAGATCCCGACCGCCGGCGTCGTCAAGGTCACCGACGATTCTGGGACGACCATTTTCGAACACGACGTCGAAACTGGCGACATCTGGCGAATGTGCCAGGTCAAAGACGCGCCCATTCGCGACTGGGTGAAACTGGCCGTGACGCGCGCCCGCGCGATGGACGCGCCGGCGGTGTTCTGGTTGGACAAGGACCGCGCGCATGATGCTCAGCTGATTGAAAAGGTGAACCTGTATCTCAAAGACCATGACACGGCGGGACTTCAAATCGAAATCCTCGCGCCCGGCGAAGCCACCAAATTTACGCTCGACCGGATCAAAGACGGCAAGGATACGCTCTCGGTAACCGGTAACGTGCTGCGTGATTATCTGACGGACCTGTTTCCGATTTTGGAACTTGGCACCAGCGCAAAAATGTTGTCCATCGTGCCTTTGATGAACGGTGGCGGCTTGTTTGAAACGGGTGCGGGCGGTTCGGCCCCCAAACACGTACAACAATTCGTTGAAGAGAATCACTTGCGTTGGGATTCGCTGGGCGAGTTTCTAGCGCTGGCGGTGTCGCTGGAACATTTTGCCGATGTCGCGGGCAACCCCAAAGCGAAAATCCTCTCTGCAGCCCTCGACGTGGCGACGGAGAAATTGCTGGACGAAGGAAAGTCTCCATCCCGCAAGGCCGGTGAGATCGACAACCGAGGCAGCCACTTTTACCTCGCGCTGTACTGGGCTCAGGCACTCGCCGACCAAGACGCCGATGCACAGCTGAAGGAAAGATTTGCGGCGCTGGCGAAGTCATTGTCTGAGAACGCAGCCGCGATCGCAAAACAGTTGACCGATGTCCAAGGCCAACCGGTTGAAATCGGAGGCTACTATCTGCCCGCCGAAGAAAAAGTCGCCGCCGCCATGCGTCCAGTGCAGCTCCTGAACGATTTGCTGGGTGCGATCTGAGGCCGCTGAAAACAGGTCGCTTAAAAGCGGGCGCCGAGAAACGGACGCCAATCAACCGTCGTGATTGTCTTTGGTCCAATGCCGGGAGAGATCCGCGCGGAGGCGGCCCCGCGGATTGTCTGTCGGGGATCGCTGGTTTGGGATTTTGAATTGAATCCATAACTTCCAGGACGCCGGCATTGCTGCTACCGCGACCCAACGTGAGAATCTCACACCTTAACGGCCGCCGACGAACGATAAATGCACTAAATAAGCGGCTAATCCATAATTAGCAGGTGCCCCGAGCAAGGCGAATTGTTAACATATGTGGGTTGCTTGTCCGGTTTAGTGATCAAAAGCCTCTTGGTTTGCTTTGGCGTGACCCCGGTTCAGTCAGCGCTTTGCAGAATTTTTTAAACGTTCAGTGCCGTTGAAATAAGGCCGCGGACATTTTCTTTATTTGGAATCAACACATGCGTAAAACAACTTTTGTCATGGCCTTTGGTGCGCTGATGGCCAGCTCCGTCGTTGCATTGGGGCAAACGATACCCGCCAACACAACGTTTTTTGACTTCGACTTCACGACCGGCGAACAGATGACCGCTCAATTCGGCACGAACTTCGTTTTCGATGCAGACGGAAATCAGGTGCTCGATGAAAATGGTGATCCTGCCACGTCTGACAGTGGTCGCGCCGGCGATGCCTCCGGGCAACCCAATGACAATGGTGGAGTCTTCACCGGAGGTTTTGATAACCGCGGACCTTTTGCCGATGGTCCGTTGGGCAATCAGGTTGGTTTCAACAACGCCCCTATTCACCAGAATATGAATGTGGACACCGCCGGCGGTTTCGCCATTGAGACTCCGACGTCGCCGACCAACTACCCAACGGGCAATATTTTTATTGGCCAGCCTAAAGTGGAAGTAGGTGACACCGTCCGATTGATCTCGGAACTGTCTTTCACCAAGAACCTTGTCGGTGGTGTTGAAGTGAACAGCCAGTTTGACAACTTCTTCTTTGGTTTTCGTGGTGGCCTTGGGACTAACGAGTTTGCGCCCAATGATGGAATCTCGCAGTCGTTCCGTTACAACATCGGAACGGATAATACAATTGACACCGACAGCAACATTCAAGTATTCGCCAACACCAACGCTACCTCCGCTTTAGCTGGAGCCGGAGACGGAAACGTTATTGGGGCTCCGGTCAGTTCTCTAGGAATTGACATTGCTAATGGTGATTTTGAAACCGACGTTTTCCGGATCGTGTCCGATGCCGTTGTCACTGCGATTTCAGCAACGGCTATTACTTTCGAGGTCACCACCAGCATCGAAGATCAGTCTGGTACTGTGCTGGGCACGACCCCAGCGGCAACCACTTCTGCTGATACGGGTATCAGTCTCGCTGGCAATCGCTTGCAATTTGCGATTCGTGACGG
>CAYOZV010000190.1:0-9349 GCA_964408465.1 uncultured Pirellulaceae bacterium | reverse complement strand
AAACTGAAGGGCGATTCGGCTAAGAGCCAAATCTACGGTTCGTGTTCGGCGCGTCCCCCATCTAAAGTGAGTGCCATTGGACTAACGCTCGGTCCCCCATCAAACTCTTTGCTAATAACCAAGCCGCAGGACAGGTCGAGTTCTGTTTGGGCGGGTTGTGTCGCCTGTGCCACCGATGAAATATGAATTCGATTTTAAGGGGCAAAATTTCATGGTGCTACGTATAACCATTTTCGGGCATTCTTCACACCATCTTTTTAATGGACGCGACAGACTGTGCTCAAGGAATCAATAACCAGCCTTAGGGAAGTAAAAGGTGCGGTTAGGCTGGATGGTGATAATTGCACAGGTAAGTTTTCAAAGGATGCCCACCTGCCAAAAGATTCGACGAAGAGAACTTTATTGACCATCACCGCCGAATTCAACAGCGGCATTCGACTCATGTTCTCAAGAAGCTGCCGGAATCGGTTGACTCATTTCTTAGTCCTGGGAAGACAAAGAGTAAACATACGCTCAACTGAGCAGATAAATTATCATCGCATCTCACGGAGGGATAAAATGCGAACTCAACTTTTCACCGCATCGCTGATGGCACTTGTGTGTGCTGTTGCGACGTCGGACGCCCAAGGGCAATCGAACACGACGAATCTAACTGACCTAGGATCATCGGTGGTTCAGGGCAGTATCGGTGGCTACGAATCAGCTCAAGTTCCGTCTACCTATGCTGATCCGGTGATGTCCGGCGGCATGAGCGCCCCCGCCTATGAAACCTACAGCCCGGCGCCGGAGATGACCTACTATTCGGCTCCAACACCGGCCGCCGCCGCAGCACCTGCCAAGCCCAAGAAGAATCCAGCGGTGGGTGCTCACAACAATCTGTTTTACAAAAACAATTTTAGTTACCTCACCGACGACTACTCTGGGCCGACTTATCTTGGTGACGGCCTCAAGAACCTGAAGCTGGGCAACGGCACACTAGACATCGGTGGTCAAGTCCGAACACGCTACCACAGCGAACAGGGAATGGGCCAAACCGCCGGTTTCACTCGTTTCCAAGACACCGACAACCAGTTCGGTCTTTTTCGCCTGCGTCTCTACGCGGACTGGAAAGCGACCGAGCGTCTACGCTTCTTCGCCGAAGGTATTTACGCCGACACCATCAACCGCGACGATCAATACGTGCCGCGCAACATCGACCGAAACTACGGTGATTTCCTGAACTTGTTCGCGGACGTGAAACTCTTTGACAACACAACCGTTCGGATCGGTCGCCAAGAACTGCAGTACGGCGCACAGCGTTACGTATCGCCGCTTGATTGGGCGAACACTCGCCGTACCTTCGATGGTGTGCGCACCATAAGCACGTTTGGCGATTGGTCGGTCGACGCGTTTTACACGCAGTTCGTTCCCGTGGTACGTAACGAATTTGACACCCCAAACGAGAACCTAGACTTCTACGGCATCTACGGTACTTATAAGGGATTCGAAAACAGCACACTGGACATGTACTACTTGGGTTTCAACAACGACACCGCGCCCGGTGGAACTTTTAACATCGACACCTTCGGTACGCGTATCTTCGGTAACCTTGGTTCAGACTGGTTGTACGAATTTGAAGGTTCGGTCCAAACGGGTATCCAAAATGCGCGCGGTCAAGACCATGAAGCTTACGCCGGTACTTTTGGAGTTGGACGTAAGTTTGGCGGAGCCTGGAAGTCGGCACTGTGGTTCTACTACGACATAGCCACAGGTGACCAAACCGAAACGGTCGACACTTTTGAGCGTCACAACCAACTGTTCCCGCTTGCTCATAAGTACCTCGGTTTCATCGACGCGGTTCAACGCAGCAATATCAGTTCGCCAAACGTGCGTCTGACCATGAAGCCAACCAAGAAGCTTAGCCTCTTGCTTTGGTACTACAACTTCCAAGCGGTCGAAAGAAACGATCCGATCTTGAGCATTGGTGGAACGCCAGATCAAGATCCTGATTCGAAGGACTTTGGCAACGAGCTTGACTTTATCGCGAATTACCAGATGACCCCACGCCAGAGCGTCCTGCTGGGATACTCTCACCTTTGGGCCGGTGATCGCATCATTGACAGCACCGATGCTGACTTCGTCTACCTTCAGTTTCAACGCAGTTTCTAAGCGCACGACGATTAACTTCTTGCGAAGTCAAATTTGATTAACCAACGGGGCTGTTGTGATGAATTTCGCAGCAGCCTTTTTTTACAAATGGACGGGGATCGAACGCACCCGTTCATGTTCCGACGGCGGGGGTGGCGGGTCGATCCAAGCGATCGTTTCTCCCGCCTGCGTCTTTTTCATCACGTCCGCTTTGAACTGCTTGCTGATCCTCAACAGCGCGTCGCGTTCGGTCGCGGCGGTCAGCTCAAAACCGGCTAGGTTCGCGACCCGCGCGGCGACCTTTCCATCTTCACAACTGGACACGTAAATCAAACAGGCAAACGTTGGCACCTTCGGCCGACCGTCGCCGGTGATTGGCAAGGTTTGGTCACGCTCGTTTTGATTGCGCTCGGCTTGGGTGTGTTCGGGGTTTGAATGATCCATTTTTCGCATTCCTTATCATGGTTAACGCGCCCAACTTACCATCTTCGGGCGGTAAGGGCGCGGTGTCAGGAGAACTGTAAAGTCGATTTTCGCGCGAGCCGGGAGGTTGAGGCTCCGCCTGAAACCTACGAAATCAAATAGGTCTCGGGCGGAGCCTCGACCTCCCGAATTGCACATCGCACGAAAGTTTTGACTTTGCAGTTCTCTTGGGGCGCGGTGTCAGACAAGTTGACGTTGAGCCAAACGCGGCTCTGCCATCAGAAACATTTCTTGTTGTGTTGAAAAAATTTGCACAGTTTGTCACAGATCGGAAGCCGTAAACCTTGGCTGATGAGTCCAACCAGACAAACGATTTCAAAACAGAAAAACTCATCTCGCAATCGGCAAAATAATCACGCACTGAGACCGTTCGGTTCGTCCCAAACAACGACCGTCAGAGCACACACCAACCACGGAGAGAAATGTTATGTCGAAACTCAACCTCTTTAATCGTCCATCCATGATGCTGCTGGCAGTGGCGGCCTTCGCACTCCTATCCGACAGTGCCGCGGCACAAGAATGCCCGTATTCAAAGGAATGTCCTTCCGCGACTCAACCCAATGATGATTACCAATTAGTGGCGTATCAAGAAACAGTGGCCAAACCGGACATCGTCGATACGGCGGTTGCAGCAGGCGACTTCAACACGCTCGTCGCCGCGGTAAAAGCCGCAGGGTTGGTCGAAACGCTTAAAGGTGAAGGGCCGTTCACCGTCTTCGCGCCGGCAGACGCTGCCTTCGCGCAGGTCGACGCGGACACTCTTGAGAACCTTTTAAAGCCGGAGAACAAAGAAGCCCTCACGAGTATTCTGACCTATCACGTGGTCAAAGGAAAAGTCATGGCGTCTGACGTCGTGAAGATTGAATCAGCGGACACCGTTAACGGTAAACAATTGAAGATTGCTGTGAACGATGGCAAAGTCATGATCAACAACGCCCAGGTCGTCAGCGCCGACATTGAATGCGGCAACGGCGTGATTCACGTTGTGGACTCGGTCCTCATGCCACCGGCGGACGATGCTGAGCAAACGTTAACATCCGCCAAAGCTGGCAAAGACATTGTCGACACGGCGGTCGCGGCCGAAAACTTCTCAACGTTAGTCGCGGCAGTGAAGGCGGCGGGATTAGTGGACACGCTCAAAGGTGAAGGACCTTTCACCGTCTTCGCCCCCACCGACGAAGCATTTTCCAAGATTCCTAAAGAAACAATCGCGGACTTGCTAAAGCCCGAGAACAAGGAGAAGCTACAGGCCATTCTCACCTACCACGTCGTCCCCGGCAAAGTGATGGCTGCCGACGTCGTTAAACTTACCACAGCGAAAACAGCCAATGGCGAAGCCGTTGATATCGCTGTCGCCGATGGTGGAGTCTCCATCGACAACGCCAAGGTCACCGCCACGGATATCAAGTGTGCCAACGGTGTGATTCACGTCATCGACACCGTGTTGATGCCGTAGAACTCCATCGCTGTAAATTTACTAACCTGTTTTCAAGCCGCGGTTATTTGACCGCGGATTTTTCTTTCATCAGTTTAGTAATCGTTTCGCAATCGGCACCACTCGGCATCGTCGCAACACCACCCAGTCCCAACGCGTCGACCAGTTTGCTTGACTGAAAGTTTTCGCGAAGAATCTCAAAACTATCGGCCGTCACTAATGCGGGGTGTTCTACACCGATGGCATGGCAGAGCTGTAAAATTTCTTTTCGCAAGACAGTGATATAATTTGCCAACCGCGCCGATTTATCGGTCGGGTCCAGGCCTCGCATCAGCCATTTGTCTTGTGTGGCCACGCCGGTTGGGCATTTTCCGGTGTGACAGATCTGAGCCTGAATACAGCCGATGGCTAACATGGCTTCGCGGCCTACGGAAATCATATCGCAGCCCATCGCCATCGCCAGCAACGCTTCTTGGGGAAAACCCAACTTGCCTGCTCCGTAGAACACAATCCGGTCCGTCAAATCAGCTTCGGAAAACTTTTTGAACACTCGGCTGAATCCGATCTTAAACGGCAGCGACACGTGATCCGAAAACGTCAGCGGCGCGGCACCGGTGCCGCCTTCACCGCCGTCGATGGTAATAAAGTCGACACTGCGTCCGCCATCGCGTTGCAATTGTTGGATGAGATCCTCCCAGAAATTCATTTCACCTACCGCTGATTTTATTCCGACCGGTCGCCCTGAAATATCAGCCAACCGTTCGACAAAATCCAACAGCTCATCCGGCGAAGAGAATTCCCGATGCGCCGCGGGGCTGATACAGTCCTGCCCCTGCGGGATGCCTCGGATCTTGGAGATTTCGGCGGTGATCTTTTTCGCCGGCAGCACGCCACCGCGTCCTGGTTTTGCGCCTTGGGACAACTTCACTTCGACGGCGCGGACGTCGAACTGCTCACACGCCTCTTTAAATTTTTCTTCGTGAAAACGGCCGTCGGGATATCGGGAACCGAAGTATCCGGTGCCCAATTGATAGATCAAACCGCCGCCGTGATCATGGTGGGACGAGATACCGCCTTCGCCGGTGTTCTGCATCGCGCCTGCCAGTTTCACGCCGCGGTTAATGGCTTCCACGGCAACCGAACTGAGTGATCCAAAACTCATCGCCGACGTTCCAACGACCGACGGGGGACGAAAGGCGTGTTTTCGATTTCGGTAGGCGCCCAAAATTTTGGCACACGGAATTGTGTAGTTGGGATCGTATCCCGCTTCGCCTTTGACGGCTTCGACGATCGGAAACGCCGACTGTTTGATGATGATGTGCCCGGGCGTACGTTCAAGGTCATTATCCGTCCCAAACCCGAAGTAATTATTGCGTTGGTCAGCGGAAGCCGCGATCCAATGCCGTTGGTCGCGATTAAAAGGTCGTTCCTCATTATTATCGGCAACAATGTATTGCCGCAGCTTCGGCCCGAGTTCCATGAGGATCGCGCGTCCATGCCCAACAACCGGATAGTTTCTCAAGATCGGGTCACCGACCTGAAGGAGGTCGTAGATGGCCACGATGATGACGGCCAAGATCACTAACGAAAAAAAACTAATTAGCAAAAACCAGATCAAATCTTTCTCCTCAACGAAAACGTGAATGCGGCTATAGTTTAAGGTATCCAAACCAACCACGCTGTGCTCTGCCCCTAGAAAATGACTTGACGCAATCGCCCAATTTTTACCGCTTTAACGCTCGATGGCTTCCGCTGATTTTGATCGGTGTGATGTGGTTATTCTTCTTTTGGCCGATGCTGTGCGGCAGCGTCGTGGCCGGCTATCGCGATTCAGCCTATCTGTACTATCCGATGTTTCAGTGGGTCGATTGGCAGATGAGCCAAGGGAACTTTCCACTGTGGATGCCGTACGAGAACACCGGGTTCCCGCTGCTGGCAGATGGGACGTCAAGTTTGCTGTATCCGGGGAAGGCGATTTTTTTGTTGCGGTGGATGTCGTTTCCGGCGCGGTACGGATGGTATTTAGCGCTGCACGTTTTGCTGGCCGCCGCAGGTGGTTATCAGTTGGCCAAGACGCTGGGGGCCAACCGTTGGGGAGCAACGTTGGCGGGGATCAGCTACGGCTTTGGTGGCAGCGTTTTGTTTCAAGTCTGCAACGTTGTCTATTTGGTGAGCGCGGCTTGGCTGCCGTGGGCGCTGACGTGTGTGTGGAACATGAATCGAGCACGTAGCGGAACCCAAGCAACATTGGCGGCAGCGGTCTGCTGTTCGATGATGATTTTGGGCGGCGATCCGCAAATGGTTTATCACGTGGGTTTGATCGCGGCGGTGACCGCCGTAGCGGGGGCTTCCAACCACCGAGAAAGCTTTGTTGGGGCTAAGAGCCCAAACTACGGATTTCGGTGGCTTCCAGCCCCCGCTACGATTGTGTGCCGATTTGGCAATCTGATTCTATTAGTCGTCGTAACTTCTGCGTTATCCGCGGTTCAATTGCTGCCAACGATGGAGTGGGCGCAGTACAGCGATCGCGCTCACAGCACCGTTGCGATGAATATCTACCACGGAGACTTCGATAGCTTGGTGAACTTACCTGACCGCCCGCCGGTCTCGGACGTTTACCAATTTAGCCAAGAGCCTTGGTCGATGCTGGGGTTGGTTTTTCCAAACGTGTTTGGGATGGATGCACCGGTCAACAGTCGTTGGTCGGCGGCCCTTGCTGGCGCCGAACGGATTTGGACGCCCTCGAATTACTTCGGTTGCATTGTGTTTTTGTTGGCGATCTCGGGATTTGCTTTTACCACGGGAGCAGCCAGAAAACACAAAGGGCAGGGCAGGGCAGCGCGCGTTTGGCTAACGTGGATTGCCGTTTGGTTCTGCCTGGCGTCCTTTGGTTGGTACGGTGTGAACTGGTTGATGGCCGAGTGCGGTTGGACCGTCGGCGCCCAGGCCGACGGAACGTTTCGCCAACCCGTTGGTGGACTGTATTGGTTGATGGTGACGCTGCTGCCAAAGTATTGCTTGTTCCGCTATCCCGCCAAACTGATGGTCGTCGGATGTCTCGCGCTGTGCGTGCTGGCGGGGATTCGTTTGAAACCAAGCGGCCTCCGCAGGTTACCGCTTCTCAGTTGCGTCACGGTTGCGACGGGCGTTGTTGGCACCGCGATTTTGTTTTTGCCGCAGACGATAGGATTTTTACAATCGTGCCAAACGACAACGCTGTTCGGCCCGTTTCAATTGGGCGCATGTTGGAACGCGCTGATGTTCTCGATGATCAGTACGATCGCGGTTTGCGGGCTGACGATCTGGGGAATGATCATCTGCCGCGGCCGCCCCTCAGGCTACCGAGGGCTGATGTTGGGGTTGATTGTTTTGCTGATGGTGGAACTGAGTGTGAACAATCGCTGGATGCTGCATCCCATCGACGCGGATGTCATGACGGCGAAATCAGGGGTAGAAGCAGAAATTGAAAAACTGCGACCGCCCCAGGACGGGCCGCCCCTTACCGTTTCTGTTTTGCAAACGGACTTTTTGAACCAAGAGTTTCACGCAGATTCATCGGAAAAACGAGTCGCACAATTGGCGACGTGGCGGCGTGAGATGCTGTTTCCAAAAACACATTTGCTGATTGACGACCTCCGTCTGTGGGGCGGATTCACTTCCATTTCACCAGCGGCGTTTGATCACATCAATCCCCAAACCGTTGACGCCGCTGCTTCGATGCTGAACATCGAAGATGCGGTGGGTTTGAAGCCCCATCCCGGTCGGGCATCGGGCAAAGGTGAAACGACAAAAATACTGGCTCCTATCTGGCGAGGCCAGACATTGTGCCTTCGTTTGCCGACCGCACCGGGGCAGCCATCGCCTCACGAGTTTCAGATTCCCCTGTTGCCGATGCCCGGCTGGAGAGCCAAATTTTCATCCGATGAAAGCGACCAAAAGAGTGCGATCCCATTGGTTCCCGCGGGACCGCTACATAGCCGGCTGGCGTTCTCAGATGAGTTGCTGCTCGAATTTGATCGGCCCCAAAAGCCCGATGAGGACGATCAGCCGATTGAGGTGCGATGTGAGTATTTTCCAGCCAGCTTTTATTGGGGCGGGCTGATTTCCCTTTTGGGTTGGCTCGGCCTAATCCTATTTGCGGGCGTAAAATTGATCGTAAATCGGTCATTTGAAAATCTTCAGTGACTTCAATGCGACCAGCGTCTACAATACTTTGCCATCTTGATCAGACACAAAAATCCTTAATAAAAAACCAAAGGCCAGAAGCATGTATCCCTCTAATGAAAACGACGTCATGACCGCACGCAGCACTTCTATGGTGCTGCTGATGCTGACGATATTGCTCACCTTCTGCTGGGTGGTGATGAACGATCCTCGTTTCCAAGCTGGCGCTTTTGTGTGCGGCATGATCGCGGTCGTGACGTGGCTCAGTTACTGCCAGAAAAAGACCACCGCTGAAGTCACCGCGTTTGTTTCGAAAAACAAGAGCCAGTAAGTCCACGGTTGAACCAAGTTGTTTTTGCAACGATGCCGCCGAGCCACAACGAAAGTGCGCTCGTCGTGATCGCAACATCGTTTGCAAGATCGTCCCTGGGTTTGCCGTCGGTGGGGAACTGGAACGTGCCGTGCACAAGCCGCTCGCACCAGATCACCAGATCACCAGGTCGCTAGCCCGTCGGTGTCCCAGTAGAGGATTTTTAGTTTGTCCCGATTGCGATTTCGGAATACGAACAAGTGACCTAACAATGGATCTTGCTCCATCGGCGCGGTTGCCATGCCGCTGAGCCCATCAAAGCCATCAAAGCCCAGTCGCATATCGGTCGGGACGGTGCAGAGATGAATCTGCACGCCTTGCAGCAGACCGATCATGACTGGGCTCTCAGTTCAAGCAGAACCTGTAGGATCGGACGCAGCGCATCTTTGTTGTTGCCTACGACGACTTTAATTTCACCGGGCAGCGCAAATTCAACATGGCTTGGGATGTCGGAGCCGACATCGTCAACCACGGGCGTTGCGGCAACAAACGTCGCTTGTCCCGACCATTCGCCTTTGGCTCGGTTGGCTCGGTTGGCACTGGCCGCAATCTGGAAGACCGCACGGACGCAAGCCCAAGTTTCTTCCGCCAGAGGTAAAACGTATTCGCGGTGGAACCTTTGAGTCGGCAGAAGTGCTCGACGGTCAACCCGATGCGATCAAATTCCTCAAACCAAGATCGCCAATGATCTGCTGAATATCGTTGGCTCGACATCAAGATGCTCCAAAAATCTGAAGCGTACCATTACTGTCAACATGCTGTCCGTTGTG
>CAYOZV010000189.1:7059-9383 GCA_964408465.1 uncultured Pirellulaceae bacterium | reverse complement strand
CTCAGTACTCAGTACTCAGTACTCGGTACTCGGTACTCGGTACTCGGTACTCGGTTAAAACCACAATCCCCTGCCAAACCTGTTACAATCCTTCCATGGCCGGTGTAAAAGACTTTACCGAACTTATTTTCTGGCAGCGTGCGCGGCAGTTGTCCAAACGCATCTTCTTTTTCACAAAACGATCTGACTTCGCCGCCGACAAACGGCTCGTCTCACAGATCAACGATTCCTCCGAATCCGTTATCGCCAATATCGCCGAAGGCTTCGGCCGTGGTACGCAGGGCGAGTTCATTCAGTTTTTGGGGTACGCACTGGGAAGCCTCAACGAAACCCAAGCTCATCTTTGCGCTGCGTTTGATCGCGAGTACATCACGCGCGACGAATTCGCGGCGGATTATCAAGAAGCGACCGAGATTCGAAAGATGACAATCAGCTTCATTCGCAAAATGACCATGCACGGCTCGGGCGTCAAACACATTCAAAAGTACGTGGATTGGAAAGCCGAAAGTTGGGAGCGGTTGGAAAGAATCGCGGGGGTCAAGAAACCGAAATGGCTACTGGAAATCGAACGGAAGAAACGACAGGCACAGCTGGATCAAGGATCGGGGTTGTTGCGGAAGGATTAAGTACCCAGTACCCAGTACCCAGTACACAGTACTCAGTACTCAGCACTCAGTACTCGGTACTCAGCACTCAGTACTCAGTACTCGGTACTCAGTACTCGGTACCCTACCACCCGAACGACTGCTGAACCTCCACCACTGGCAACACCGTCTCAACGGGCAACGAAGTTTCCCACGCCTGCTTCGCCTCTCGAATCATCGCCGCTTCAGCAATCGCTTCTTCCTTCCGCATGGCCTCCGCCTCACGCTGCTGGGTCAATTCAGCCGCCATTTCGTATTGGCGAATCAATCGAGGAATCAGATCACCAATGCTCTGCAGGCCCGTGCGTGGTTTTGCGGCGGTCAATTGAGTGTGTAGTGGTTGGATCATCAAAAGTTCCTTTGCTGCCGGAATGTTTTCGCTTGTCTGGAACTATCTTTGGCCGGCCCTGTGACACCTTCGGTCACCCCGAAAAATAAAGTCGCGAAAATTTAATCTGATAGCATCCGCACACCGCCAAACGCACTCGGGCCACAGAGAAAACCTGCTAAAATCCAAAGCACCGCTGGATTTACACCGCGCCCGACCAACGGGTGGACACTTCATCCTTTTCCGAGAAACCCGTGCTCCGACTGATTCTGACCATCGCCGCCGCAATGCTCTCGCCACTGGCAATGGGACAAGACATCGTCATCCACCAATCAGACAGCAAAACGACCGTACCCAGAGAGGGAACGATCATCGCCTGGTCAGGGCTGACGTTACGCCTGGAACAATCTGGCCGCACACGCGACTTCGATGGCCGCACGGTCACCGCCATCCAAACCCAATGGCCCGACGGCTATCAACAGGGACTGAATGAACTGCAACGGCAGGATTACACTTCCGCATCGAACTCTTTCTCCAACGCACTAGCGGCAGAACAAAGACCTTGGGCGAAGAACATCATCCGCTCGAAATTGCTCGCCTGTCACCTTGCCACCGAATCGCTCACCTCCGCGGCGCAGACCTTTTTCGAAATCATCGCCACCGATCCGCAAAGCCGTTTTGCGCCGATGTGCCCGCTGCGCTGGACCGGCAACGACACCGGCATGAATCGGTCGGCCGCGGACTGGATCAACTCCGACCAACCCATCGTGCAATTGCTGGGGGCCAGTTGGCTGATCGGCACTGACAGCAAAACGGCCCGACCCGTTTTAGAATCCCTCACCCGCGACATCGACCCGACGGTCGCCGGTCTGGCGGTGGCACAGTTGTGGAACGCTCGACAGAAAAAAATGACCGCCGCCCAAATCGACGTGTGGCTAAAGAAGGTCCCAACGGTCCCTATCCCCGTCCGCGCCGGAGCCCATTTTGCTATCGCCGCGGCCCAATCGCGCTCTGGATTGATCGACGCCGCGGTCACCCACTACATGCGGGTGGCGATTCTTTACCCAGATCAACCTTTGATTTCGGCACCGGCGTTGTACCAAGCCGCCACTTTACTGCACAATACAGGTCGCAGCGACGACGCCCAAAGATTGATCGCAGAACTTCGAACCAAATACGGCGCTTCCCATTGGTCAGCGCGGAATTTGAAACCCTAAGAAACCACCATGCACTCAACTGCTCAAACCAACAACCGGCGACAATCTAAGTGCCCGATCAGTATCGGCACAATTTCGCCGGCCATCGTTTCAGCTCTGGCTGTCACGCTGCTGCCGACCGCCGCGATGGCGCAA
>CAYOZV010000189.1:0-6959 GCA_964408465.1 uncultured Pirellulaceae bacterium | reverse complement strand
GCGATGGCGCAAACGGCGATGGCGCAAACGACGATAGCGCAAACAGCGACGGCCCACACCGCGGCCAACGAAGCCCCGTCCAGTTTCTTCGCGATTCTGTTTTCCGGTGGCATCACAGGTTTCATCATCGTCATGATTCTCATCGCCCTCTCAATCTATTCGGCCTATTTGATCGTCGAGCAAATTTTGACCGTCCGTCGAAACGACCTCATCCCGCCGGGATTGGGCGAAACGGTCCAACAGGCGCTCGGCACCGGCGACATGCGTGGTGCACGTCAGGCCTGCCAAGACAATCCCAGCCTGCTTTCGTTCGTGCTCATGCACGGCATCGCGGAGTTAGAATTTGGCTGGAACGCCGTCGAAAAAACGCTGGAAGATTCGCTGGCCGAACAAGCCGCCCGCATGTTTCGAAAGATCGAGTACCTGTCGGTTATCGGTAACATCGCGCCGATGATTGGACTGCTGGGCACCGTCATCGGCATGATCCTGGCGTTTCAAAACGTCGCCTCCACTCAAGGCACCGCCAGCGCTCCGCAGCTGGCAGAAGGTATCTATCAAGCGCTCGTCACAACCGTTGGCGGGTTGATTGTGGCCATTCCTTCGATTGGAGCATTTGCCATTTTCCGCAACCGCATCGACCAATTCATCGCCGAAGCGGCTCACATTTCACAGCATGTCTTTACCCCTCTCCGCCGACGAGCCAAAAAAGGGAGTGCATCTTCTTAAAAGAGCCTCCAGCCGATTTACCGCGCAGGATTTTTTTAGAAGATCCTCTACGCTATGTGTGAAGCAAAATAGAAACGCATTTCTCTTCGCCGAAACAAAAAACCTAACGCTCAATGCAAATCCCGCGCTACAAACCGAACAGGAAATTGGGCTTCAACATGACGCCGATGATCGACGTTGTGTTTTTGCTGATCATCTTCTTCTTGGTCAGCAGCCATCTTTCCAAACAAGAAAACCAAGTCGAACTAAGCCTCCCCGTCGCGGCTTCGGCTGACGATGATCCCAACCAACCGTCGCCGCGCGTGACGATCAACGTCACCGCCGATGGAAGATACTCTTTGGCAGGCCGCCCGATCACCGCCGACCAACTGCCCAAACAGTTTGCCGACGTTGTCGCCGACAAAGGAAACGATCTGGAGGTTCGTATCCGAGGAAGTCGATCGGCACCCTATTCCGCGGTCCAACCGATCATGCTGGCGTGCACCCAATCCGGCATCTGGAACGTCACTTACGCCGTTTTCCGCGAATCACAACCGTAGACCATTATGAAACGTCCCAGCACACATCTACATCAACCAGGCGCCATCGACATCGATCAGGCCATGACGCCAATGATCGACGTCGTCTTTTTGCTGCTGGTGTTTTTTGTCTGGACGGCCAGCTTCCAAGTGATCGAACAGATTTTGCCCAGTGAACTTTCATCACAAATTGGAAACCAAGCATCGGCGCTAACGCCTCCACCGGTCAAAGATTTCGAAGACATCGTCATCACTGTTTCTTACGACACCCAGCAGCCCGCTTGGACGTTGAATAAACAACCGATCAACCGCATCACCGTACTTGAGAAACGACTCACCGCGATCGCTTCGACCGGTGCCGCCGCACCGGTCATCCTCCACCCTCAACCCAACGTGCCCTTGGAGTTTGTCATCCAAAGCTACGATGCGGCCAAGCTGAGCGGGTTCACCAAAGTCGCGTTTGCCGTCAACCAGTAGAATTCCGCAGTTGCGCGAGTAAAGTTTCATGCGTCCTCTCATCTGTCTCCTTTTTGCCCTGCTAACGGCCATCGGTTCCGCACAAGCGGATTGGTTTGATGAGCGTGAGAAAAAATTCGTCGCCGGTCTCAGAGCAAGGCAACTGCTGGACATCGCAGAAACTTACTGCCTTCAATCCCTCGAACGTGCCGACATCACCGCCACCGATCAAGCCGCGTTGACGGTCGAACTGATGCAATGCCGAGCCACGCAGGCGTTGATCGCGGCAACGGATCAAAAACCGTCGGCGTGGCAATCGGTCTGGCAAACCGAACGCGATTTCGACAGCAAGTTCCCCGCCCACCCCCAACGCATCCTGGTCACGATTCAAACGGCGCTTTCACGATTAAGTTACGCCGCTTCGATCCAACAGGAACTGAGCGCCGAAATGATCGCGCCGGCGGCGGTTCAATCAGCGCGCCAAAACATGATCGACCAACTTCGACAATCGCGCCGGACATTCGAACAGGTCGAACGAGACATTGACCGCATGTTGCCCGAACAACGGGCCCAATCCCCAACCGAAGCCAGATTGTCGGTCGACCAACTATCCATCATGCGCAGCAACGTCCGCTACCAGTTGGCCAAATGCAACCTCCAAACGGCTTATGGTTACGACGTCGCTGACACCGTCAATCGAACCAGCATCATCACCGACGTTTTGCAGCGACTGTCGGAGGTCCAAAACAGCGTCAGCCCCCAACAGCGGCTCTGGTGGCTGGCCAAGATCACTCAGATCCAATGCCTGCGTTTGCTTGGCCGGCACGCCGAAGGCTGGAACGTCCTCAACGGACTCCCAGAACAACAGCGCCCCGCCGATCTGGCCAGCGCTATTTTAGCGCAGCGTTTGCTACTGGCCGTCGCGCGAACCGATGTGGCGTGGGCTCAAAAACACCTGCAACAATCGGCCGGGCAACGTCTTTCAGATCAATCGCCTGAGATGGACGTGGCTCAAATGAAAGCCGCCGTCATGCTGTCTAACAACGCAACCTCCAGCCCTGATCGGCAGCGCTGGTTGGATCGAGCCGCCCAAATCGTGAAGGACATCGAAACCATTCACGGCGCCTACTGGAGTCGGCGGGCCGGTCTGTCCTTGATCGAAGCCACCGGTTCCTCGGCGGGGCTAGACAACAACCAACCCTCCGCAGGCCAACGCGCCATCCTCGTCCGAACGGCTCAACGGGCCGCCGCCAATGGCAATGACGAAGATGCCTTGCGGGCTTGGCGGCGAGCGATTGAACTTACGCCGCCGGACGTTGATCGACAACGTCTGCAGATCAACGCCAGCAAAATCCTCGAGGGGCTCAAACGCAATCGCGAAGCGGCCCAGATGTTACTCGCCGGAGCGACCGAGCAACCGACGTCTGAAATTGCCGCCGCCATGCATCTGCGCGGTTGTTGGAACATGGCGCAGACCCACGCGACCACCGATCTTATCGCCAGCCTTGGCCAACATATCCAACAGTGGCCAGAGAGTCCAACAACCGAACAAGCCGCGATCTGGTTAGCCGTAGAATACAATCGCCAGACGGATTTTGATCGCGCCATCGCCACGCTGACCGATCTTCAACGTCCCATTTCCACCAACATCGTCCGCCAATTGCGCGCGACGTTCTACCTAATACAGACGCACAGCGGCACCGATTCCGGCCGAATTACGCAACTTGCAAAACGAATCGTTAATCACCTCCAATATCACGCCGCCAACGTCTCCGACATCAGCATCGCTCAATCGCTAACGACCACGTCCGCTGAAATAGCGCTGCTGTCAGGTTGTTTGGATTTGGCCGATGTCGGCAAAATTTTGACTCGCCACCAAACCCGATTCCCGGCCGGTCAGCAATCAAGCGTCACGTTGTACGGCAGCGTATTAAAGGCACTTTTGGACGAAGACTTACCTGCGGCAACCGAACTCTTGGAAACCGCCTCGCCCTCTGAGCCCGATTGCCGGAAGCTGATGTCGATCGTGAAAGCTCAGATGAAATTTAACGCTCCGATCGACGCCAACCAATCCAGCATTCACAACCGTTACATGCTGTCGATCGTGGCACGCGCCCAAACAAGACCGCTGTCGATTCAACAGACGACCGCGTGGAAATTTGAACAAGCCAAACTACTGCGGGCGACGAAGCAATACAAACGCGCGTTGCCGGTGCTGACGTCATTGGCTCAGCAATTTCGCAGCGACGCGGCGATACAGTTGGAGTACGCGCGGGCGTTGACCGAATCGGGTGATCGCGCCGCCGATGCGCTGAAGGCTTGGCGAGTGTTAGCGCAGCAATTGGAGCCCAAGACCGAAAATTGGTACGAGGCCAAATTCAACGTCGGCCAAGCGTTAGCCGATGCCGGCCAACGCGACCAAGCCAAAAAACTACTGCGCTATGTCGAAGCTCTCCACGGCTGGAATGGTTCGAAATGGGCCGAGCCCATCAAAGCTTTGTTACGCAAACTGTAGAGCCCGTTGGCGTATCCGTCCGGCGGTCGCAGGTCTTGCTCAACCCGTGATCCGTCGGCGCTGTGGCACGATAGAATATCCAGCGGCCAGAAGACCAACGGTCATCAGCGCCCCAAGAAGCAACAGAATTTGGCTGAGAAACATAATCACTCCGATGAATTGAACTCCTTTTCATCCAACGGTACGCAGTAGAGTAGGCTTTGGTTCGCCAGCAGTCATTCGCTGTCAAATCCCGTCGTAGAATCAAATCTCGGCGTGGAGTCAAATCTCGGCGCGGACGAAATTCACAAACGAGAAAAACCACCGCGTCCCATCGACTGGTGGTTTTTATCCTCACGCGTTCTGAGTAAAAATGTTCGGCGGGCGCTGCTTACCAGCTGGCTCGCACTGGGTAGTAACCGAAGTTGTTGGTGCTGTGCGGCCAGTACGGCGAGTTCTGATAACCGCCACCAATACCGCCGCTGGATCCCGCACCTCGGCCGAACTGATGATGGATTGGCGTACTGCGTGTTTGGCCAACGCCCCACGCGTAAGACGATTGGTAAGACGCGGTCGGGGGAACGACCACTGCTGTGGGCTGACCAAATCGCCATGAGTTGTAACCGCCGTGCCAGCTGTAATTGTTCGCTTGGGCTTGATTCCAAGCATGAGTTCTGCCGGCTCGCAAACCTGGATTGCTGTAGGCGTAAACGGGGTTGGGGCTGAAGGCATCTCGCGCGGCATTGGTCAAGGTCTGTTTGGGGTGCATACATTTGGCTTGGGGTTGAACCATCCCGTCACCATCGACGACCGAACCCGTTTGTGGCCCAAGAATCAAACCGGCGGCTCCACTAACGATGCCACGAACCTTGGCACCGGCGTTGCAACCTTCGCAGGGAACAGCCTCTGAGTAGCCGCTGTCAACAAAGCCGCTTTCGACGTAACTACTTTCAACAGCAGCAGCCTCACACGAAGAACATTGAGCCGCAGCCGATTGCGCAAATAAACTCAGGCTCAACGCTAACACGCAACCGGTTGTAAAAATAAACTGTTTCATTGCTCTACCTATTTCAAAAAATCAAATGCATGCTCAGTGAACCGCGCTTCGTGAAAACTGTCGTATCACGAAAATCAAGTGTCGCGGTTTTGCTCCAATCGCCGCCGCGGGTCGCACAACCTCCGGGCGACTTACATTCGCCGCTGCTCAGATATTAGTTACAGTTCCCACTGGCACAACGACCTTTCAGCCGGCTTCCTAATCCGCCGCCGCCCAATCCGCCAGCGCCAAGTCCGCCCGCACCGAGTCCGCCGCTAATTCCGCAATCGCCACCCAAGCAGTACGCCCGTTTGGCAAGTCCGTATTGCAGTTTTGAGAGGTAGTAATTGGACATGGGCAACGGACGGTATCCACCGTGACCGTTCTGCCATCGCACAGAGGTCACGTTCAAGGAAGGACCGCCGCCTTTGAAACTACCATCGTTGTAGTAGTTGTAATAACTGCGTTGATGTTCGTACATCATTTCGTGCGGCATCAATGGCTGGTAGGTGTAATAACTTTCGCCAACGTGAGAAGGCACCGGATGCGGCGCTGGATACTGACCGGCCGTCATTCCGCCTTGGCCCTGAGTCGTGTACTGGGGAAACAAGTAGTTGGGCAGGTTACCTTGGCCGGTTTGGGCAGAGGCGGTATGAGATACGAACGCCAGCGCGGCGAACATCGCCAAAGCCGCTAGGATAGTGCGGTTCATCAGGAACTCCATTTCCAGAAAACACTTTAAATCGTCATCAATCCGTTGGCAGACGATTCTCAAGTACATACATAAATTGTGCTTAAACGCAGCTCGTTCGATTCACCGATCGGCGGAACTGTTTTGGTGTCTTCGGCAGCGCCGCGAAACAATACGCAGCCAAAACCGCGCTCCCCACCGGCAAACGAAACTCGATACAGTACAACCGTGAAAACCGTCTACAACCGAACTTGACTGACTGTTATACTCTGCGCCAACGGCAAAACCGAACCGGCGAGTACCCAGTACCCAGTACCCAGTACCCAGTACTCAGTACTCGGTACCCAGCACCCAACCCGCGCACCCCATTTCAACATCCAAGGAAGACAACGTGGCGAAACGGCGATCAGCAAAATCAAACCCCTCATCCAAACCCGCCAAAGCCAAAAAGAAACCAACGGCCCGCAAAGCGAAAACCGGCGCAGCGCGTGGCAAAGGCGGCGGCAACGGTGACGATTCTTCGTTCGAAGAAGGCGATTTCAGCGATTCCGAAATGAACATACCGCTGCGACTGGCCGCCCAAACCCGCTACCTCAACTACTCGCTGTCAGTCATCACCAGCCGCGCCCTGCCCGACGTGCGAGACGGACTCAAACCCGTCCAACGCCGCATCCTCTACACGATGAATCAGCAGTCGCTGTCCCACACCGCCAAACATCGCAAATGCGCCAAAGTCGTCGGCGACGTCATGGGTAACTACCACCCACACGGCGACAGCTCCATCTACGAAGCACTCGTCCGCCAGGCCCAATCCTTCGCGCTGCGGATGCCGTTGGTCGACGGCAGCGGAAATTTTGGTTCCATCGACGGCGACAACGCGGCCGCGATGCGATACACCGAATGCCGGATGACAAAAATCGCCAGCGAAATCCTTTCCGATCTGGCCACCCGCACCGTCGCCTTCAAAGCCAACTACGACGGCACGCGCGAAGAACCCGTCGTCCTTCCCAGTCGCATGCCCAACCTGTTGGTCAACGG
>CAYOZV010000188.1:0-9433 GCA_964408465.1 uncultured Pirellulaceae bacterium | reverse complement strand
AATGGAATGTATTGGTTGACGACTTCCGATTTATTGACCAACACGTAATCAATATCGCCAAACTTAAAAGTCGGTGTGCCTTGCGGGATGTTCGGGTTCGGCGCCGCTGAGGAACCGGGATTAGCCGCCGATGACGTTCGGTTGGTTCCGTTGCCGGCAACTGCTGAGCCGCCCGCGGAGTTTTTAACGGGTCTGGTATCCCAACTACACCCTGAGGTGACGGCAATCAAAAGGCCGAAAGTGGTTGCGATCTTCACGACGGCGACCACCAAAGTCAAAATAGAAGACGTTGAATTCATCGTAATGGGGCTGATCCTAAATAACGGGTTGTAAATCAAAGTGTTCAAAGTCGGCGGTTGGGGCGTGGGGCTTTCAACCTTTCGAATTATACCCCTACCGACTATGATTTGGCCATTTTATTGCTGAAATCATCGCAGCAGAAGCTGCCTTTGATTCTTCGACGCGTTTTTTCGCGGTTCCTTTGCCCTTACTTAATACCCTACTCCGGCACGATCTATGACCACACGCAAAGACATCCGCAACATTGTCATCATCGCCCACGTTGATCACGGCAAAACGACCTTGGTCGACTGTTTGCTTCGGCAAAGCGGTCAGTTCCGAGACGCCCAACTTCAGGGCGAACGTATTCTTGATTCGGGCGACCTCGAGAAGGAACGCGGTATCACAATTTTGGCCAAGAATATCTCGCTGCCTTTTAAAGGGGTGAAGATCAACATCATCGACACGCCCGGTCACGCTGATTTTGGAGGCGAGGTCGAACGCGTGCTGCAGATGGCCGACGGAGCTTTGTTGCTGGTCGACGCGGCCGAGGGCCCGATGCCGCAGACACGTTTTGTTTTAGGCAAAGCATTAGAAGCCGGGCTGCAGCCGATCGTCGTCGTCAATAAAGTCGACCGCCCCGACGCCCGCACCGCCGAAGTCGTCGACGAGGCGATGGAGCTGATCGTGGACATGGGCGGCGAACACTACTTGGACAATTTCCACTTCATTTACGCGTCGGCCAAAGAAGGATTCGCCACCGATGATATCGGCGTGTTCGAAGGCAACATGGACCCGCTGTTAGATTTGGTGTTGGAGCATGTTCCACCACCTGAGATTGTGGCGGGCGAATTCAAAATGCTGACCACGACGATGGACTGGTCGGAGTTTGTCGGACGCATCGCCGTCGGGCGTGTTTTGAGTGGCGTGATTAAAAAGGGCCAAACGGTCAACGTGATCAAAGACGGTGGCGTTGTCACCAAGGCAAAGATTGCCGCGGTCAATGTGTTTGACAAACTGGGCCGCGTCGAGGTCGAACGCGCCGAAGCGGGCGAAGTGGTGGCACTAACGGGCATCGAGAAAATCGAAATTGGCGACACGATTTGCCACGCAGCCGACACCGAAGCGTTGCCTCGCATTTCGGTTGACGAACCGACGCTGGAGATGGTGTTCACCATTAATAGCTCGCCTCTGGCGGGGCGCGAAGGCAAATACGTCACCAGCCGCCAATTAAGAGAGCGGCTGATGAAGGAACTCGATCGTAACGTGGCGCTGCGTGTAACGCCAATGGAAAGCGGAGATTCGTTCGCTGTCGCCGGACGAGGAATTTTGCACTTGGCGGTGCTGATCGAGACCATGCGGCGCGAGGGGTTTGAACTGTCCGTTGGTAAACCACGCGTTGTGATGGTCAAAGAAGACGACATCGTCAAAGAACCGTTTGAGACGCTGGTCGTTGAAGTTCCCACTGACAAATTCGGCAGTGTGATGGAATTAGTCGGAAACCGAAAAGGTGAACTGTCGGAGATGGACACGCGTGGCGAATTCACGCTGGCTCGGTTCATCGTGCCTTCACGGGGTTTGATTGGTTTGAGGACGCGCTTGTTGAACGCGACCGCTGGCACGGCGATCGTCAATCATCGCTTTTTAGAATTCCGCCCCGCAGAAGGAGACATTCCCAGCCGCCCTAACGGCATGATGGTTTCGATGCTCGGTGGCAAGGCGAACGGGTTCGCCTTGGTGACGCTGCAACAACGGGCCGACATGTTTGTCTCGCCCGGCGATGAAGTTTACGAAGGCATGATCGTCGGTGAACACGTACGATCCAATGACCTGCCCGTGAACCCGACCAAGGAAAAACAGCTGACCAACATGCGAGCATCCGGTAGTGATGAGAACATCATTCTCAAGCCGGCGCGTCTGTTCAGTTTAGAAGCGGCACTTGAGTACATTGAAGACGATGAACTGGTCGAGGTCACGCCAACGCAGCTGCGAATGCGGAAACAGTTGCTCAAAGAGACCGACCGGAAAAAGAAGGCTCGTTCTGCAAAGGTTTAGTGCTCGGGTGTGGCTACGATTTTTTACGCTTCCATCAGACACTAACTTTATTCCACAGCACCGGCCCCGTACTCGGCTAAATAGGCTTCCATTCGTTGCCGATCCTCATCCGCCAGCGCCACGTGCTGCATGATTTCATGAACCGTGACGATGGCGAACGTGGGCATTGCGAATTCTTTGCCAACTTCTTGCATCGCGGTGCCGTCGCCGGTGGGGCCTCGTTCGGCGCGGTCGACCGATACCACTAAACCGGCCAGCTGAATATCTGCGGCCGATTTGAGAATGGGGACCGTTTCGCGGATCGACGTACCGGCGGTGGTGACGTCTTCGATAATCAAAACGCGTTGGCCGTCGGTCAGTTTATGCCCGACCAGCAATCCGCCTTCGCCGTGGTCCTTGGCTTCTTTTCGGTTGAAACAGAACGCCACGTCGTGACCGTTGTCGTTGAGCGCCGCCGACGTGGTGGCGACCAAGGGGATGCCTTTGTAGGCCGGCCCAAAGATCACATCAAATTCGGTCCCCAATTCGGCGCGAATTGCGTTAGCGTAGAACTGGCCCAAACGTTGAAGTTGGCTGCCGGTGCGGTAGAGGCCCGTGTTGACGAAGTAGGGAGTTTTACGACCGCTTTTGGTGGTGAAATCACCAAACGTCAACACGCCTACCTCCATCATGAAGTCAATGAAGTCACGTTTGTAAGTTTGCATAAAAATAAAGTCTTCGTGGTCGCCCAAGAATATGCCGTTTGCTGTTGCTGGACCCAAGGACGGTTTGTCGTGTAAGATAACAGCTAAATCATTCTCCAAAAAAATCGGTGAACCAGCTATGGCCAATTCGTCTGTTCGATATTTTATTTTCGATATCGAAAGCGTTGCTGATGGCGATTTGATCGCTAAAGTGCGATATCCCGGAGAAGACCTGACGCCGGAGAAAGCGATAGAAAAGTACGCTGCCGAGCGGATGGAACAGTTCGGTTCGGAATTTATTCCCTACACGTTTCACCTGCCGGTTTCGATTGCCGTGATCAAAATCAATTCCGATTTTGAGATCCTCGACATCGTCACGCTGGACGCGCCGCAGTATCGTCCGCACGCGCTGACGAAGCTGTTTTGGGACGGGTGGAAAGCCTACAAAATGCCGACGCTGGTGACGTTCAACGGACGGACCTTTGATATTCCGTTGTTGGAATTGGCCGCGTACCGATTTGGAATTGCGATTCCAGAATGGTTCAATATCTACGCAAAAAACTGGGAACAAAAACGCGGCCGATACAACCAAGGCTCACACTTGGATCTTCAGGATGTGATCACCAACTTTGGCGCGACTCGGCTTAACGGGGGACTGAACCTGTGCGCGAACATCGTCGGGCGTCCGGGGAAAATGGGGGTCGCAGGGCACATGGTTCAAAGCCTTTTCAACGAGGGCAAAATGCAAGAGATCAACGACTATTGTCGATGCGATGTCTTGGATACATATTTTGTTTTCCTGCGAACGGCGGTGATGATGGGCGACATTACACTCGATCGCGAGATCGAGCTGGTAGCTCAAACACAGGCTTGGTTGGCGGATCAGGCCGACGAGTTTCCTGTCTATCAAGAGTACCTCGATCAGTGCAATGTTTGGGTCAACCCCTGGACAGAAGACGGTGAAAACGCGCAAGAGCAAGCCGAGCCTGGGAAAACCGAACAAGCGAAAGAGGATCTCGGGGATGATGATTCATCTAGCGCCAGCCAAGCCCAACCCTCGGTCGCTGCCCCCGAGAAAGAGAATGACGCCGCGCAAGAAGATGGCGCCGCGTGAAGAGTGGTTAGGATCTTCTTAAAAGATCCTCGAATTCCCCGGTCCCTCAGGATCTTTAAAGAAGAACCACTAAGGGAAAAAGCCCCTGTCGACATGACTTTAGTCGTGGCGAGCTCTCAAGTTAGGTATCAGCGGGGCGATTCTGACAGCGAAAATGTGCTGTCACTTGATTCTAGAGGCCTTTCCCAAACCTCCCATCTAACGGCTTCGGACGCAACAGGCATTAACCTGCGTTGACTTTGCCGAATGCAACGGCAGCAGTTCGGGTTGTTCCGGTTTTTCCGCCTGTTTGCCGCAAAGAGATTCCGATTAGTCCGATTGTTATGACGATACCACTGGCAGGCTTTGTAAGGGATCTGTCTGTCGGATCGATTGCGGTGATTGTATTTGCAATCGCAGCGTACGAGACGGATGGCAGTGGATCAAGGAATATGACCCAGAGACCTTGCGAATGTGCTGAATTACCGACGTCTGAGAACGTCAAACGAAATGACGCGGTCTTCGGCTCGCAAGGATTTACTTAAAAGGAGTTTGTGATGAAACGTTTTTGGCATACATGTCTGGCGATGATCGCTTCGGCGACTGTGACTGCCGGTGTCGCGAATGCTCAAAACGATTGGAACGCGCCGTCAGAAATCGGCTCATATCAATCGATTCTTTCCCGCGCCGGATACGGTAACGGAATGTCTGCAACCAGCGGAGCCCCCGTTGGCGGCAGCGGCACTGCGAACATGTCGGGCATGCTCAATGGAGCGGTGTCCGGTGGCAGCGGTTCGGTCAACGGTGGAATGATTAACGGTGGTGGCGTGCTGAACAACAGCATGGTCACTGGCGAAGTCGTCAATGGAGGCGCGATGCCTTACAACGGTTCTACCTCGAGCGTTATGGCGTCACCGATGGCAACGGCCCAACCGATGATGACGCAGCCTCGAATGGCTCAACCAATGATGGCACAGCCGATGATGACTCAGCCTCGGATGGTTAGCGGCGGAGCAATGGTCGACAGTGGCAGCGTTACCATGGGCGGTGGATACATCGACAACGGCTACGGCGGTATGATTGATGGCGGCACTGTTGGTGGTGGTTGCGGCGGAGACGTCTATTCGGGCGTTATCGACAACGGGATGAGTTACGCCGCACCGGCGGATTACAGTGCACCCGTTATCAGCGGCGGCGGATACACGGGGGCTCAACTGTTCAGCCGTGGGGCCAATCGCGCTCGTTCGGCAAACTGGGTACTAGGCGTTTTCGCTCTTTCATTTGCACGTGACTTCGAAGACGGCGTCCTGTTAAGCCAGAATCCATCTGGCGATCAGTTGTTCACCACCGATGCTGACTCAGGCAACTTTGGAGGCTACGGGGTCAACTTGACTCGCCGTCAATGTAACGGTCGAGGCATAGAGCTACGATATTGGGCCTTGAACACATCTTCTTCGGGACGGTTGGACGGCAATTCGGTCGCCGCTCAACTGCCAACCCTTGTCCATCTTGAACATGGGCCTTCGGCACGCGACGTACTTTCGATCTACAATTCGGCTCAGTTTCACAGGGTAGATCGCGAGACAGACATCAACAACTTCGAGGTCAACCTGCTCAACAACGGCGGATTTTATCAAACCCGTCGCGGTCGTTCGGCTGCTTTTGAGTTGGTCGGTGGTGTACGCTGGTTCCAGTTCGACGAGCGGTTGGGTTTCACCGCGTTCGGCGACACAGCAACCTTCCCTTTGGCGACTGAAACTTTCACTTATCAGTCAGACGTGACCAACGACCTCGTTGGTTTCCAACTGGGTGCTCGAAATGAGCTGTGCCTTACCAACCGAATGCGAGGATTCTTCGGGGTCACCGCGGGAATCTTTAACAACCACATCACGTCACGGCAGAACTTCTCCGATGCCAACGGTGTTGGAGCGTCTCTTACCGACGGACCTTCAACAGGCCGAGACTACGATTACAGCGACACCAAAAATGACGTCGCGATTATTGGCGAACTGGATGCGGGTGTGATTTACCAGATCAACCAACGAGCTCGTGCTCGATTCGGTTACCGCACCTTTGGCGTCGCCGGAGTGGCATTGGCTGCGGATCAAATTCCTGTCGACTTCCGCCGGACTGATCGTGTTCAGCGGGCCAACAGCAATGGTTCACTGTTGCTGCACGGCGGGTACGCTGGAATGGAATTCTGTTTCTAGCAGAACAAAGTCGGCGATGAAGCCGGCTTGATCTTCGCCGATTTGGTTGGTCCAACACGCGACATAGATTGACCAGAATATTGGCGTTTGATCACAATTGCCCAATGAAGCCAAATGCCACGTTCAAGTTTGAACGTGGCATTTTTTGGTTTTTTTTCACTGGCATCCAAACGTAGGTCGTAGGTGGAGCCATCATCGCTTTTATCGGACTGGCGTAAGCTGCATCTTCGTGATGCTTAATCCGATTTCGCCGGCGCGATCGTGCACAGCATGCGGCGTGATTGCTTCGAGGGGGCGCTTTCGATTTTGCCGTGTTCGGAAAGCAATTCGATAATGTGCTCCATCACCTTTCGGCCCTCTTCGATGTGAGCCATCTCGCGGCCACGAAACAGAACGGTCACCTGCACTTTATCATTGTGCTTGAGAAAACCGATAGCTTGCTTCACCTTGAACTGAATGTCGTGTTCGCCCGTTTTGGGTCGAACGCGAATCTCTTTCAGTTTTGTTTGATGCTGTTTACTTTTGGCGGTCCGTTTACTTTTGTCGTACTTGAACTTTCCATAGTCCATGATGCGACAAACCGGTGGCTTGGCTTCGGGCGCGACTTCGACGAGATCGAGCCCGTCTTCACGGGCCTTGGCCAATGCGTCGGCTGTTGGGATGACGCCTAACTGATTGCCCTCTGAGTCAATTACGCGGACAGGGGTAACTCGAATTGAATCATTAATTCGATTAGATGATGAACTGGGTGGAATCGGTTGTACCTCTTTAAATGAATGTGTTACGTCAACAGATTATTGGTTACTTACCCAACACCCGTCAACTGAAACATGGAATTAATACTCGTTTTTTGTGCCGGAACCGCCGCCTGGCGAGTCATTTTTGAAAACTTGGCGGACCGTTTTTTGATCGACTTCCTTCTGAAACCGAGCAATTGCCTGCGCCACCGGCATCGCGCCAAGATCGCCCTCGACGCGGTCTCGCACAGAAACGGTGCCGTTTTCGGCGTCTCGTGGGCCAACGATCAGCATATAGGGCAGCATATCCAGCCGACCATCGCGGATCTTGGCACCCAATTTCTCGCTGCGGTAATCGCCGGTAATCCGCAGGCCGGCCGAAATAAGCTGTTGCTCAATTTTTCTGGCATACTCCTCGGATTTTTCGCTGACCGATAGCACGCGTCCCTGTTCAGGAGCCAACCACAGCGGAAACGCGCCCGCGAAATGCTCGATCAGCACCCCAATGAATCGTTCCATACTACCAAAGGGCGCACGGTGGATCATGATCGGGCGATGGGCTTTATTATCAGCACCGATATAACTCAGATCAAAACGCTCGGGCAAATTGTAGTCGACCTGGACAGTTCCCAGTTGCCACTTGCGTCCGATGCAGTCATTGACCACGAAGTCGATTTTGGGACCGTAAAAGGCCGCTTCGCCCTCTTCTTCGACGTAAGGTTTTCCCAAAGTTTCGGCGGCTTCACGACAGGCCTGTTCGGCCAGTTCCCAGTTCTTGGGATCGCCAACATATTTGTCGCTGTTGGGGTCGCGTTTGCCAACACGCACCGAATAATCGTCCATGCCCATGGCTTTGAAAACGATCTTCACCAACTCCAAACAGCCCGCCAATTCGCTCGACAGCTGTTCCTGAGTCACAAACAGATGCGCATCGTCTTGCGTGAAACCACGAACGCGTGTCAGTCCACCGATCTCACCGGATTTCTCCCAGCGATAAACGGTACCGAACTCCGCCAACCGAACCGGCAGGTCACGATAGGATCGTTGTTGGGAATCGTAAATTTTAATGTGATGCGGGCAGTTCATAGGCTTGAGCAAGTAGCCCTCGATCTCGCCGGCTTCCATCTTGTTGGAAAGCTCGCCGCACGTGCAACCTTCGCTGGCCAGTTTGGAGATGTAGTCACGGTCGACAATCGCGGGATACTGGCTTTCCTGGTAGTACGGAAAGTGGCCGCTGGTTTTATACAGATCCAGTTTCCCGATGTGCGGAGTGAAGACTTGGTCGTAACCCTGCCGACGCAGATGCGAGAGAATAAAATCTTGCAGTTGCTGACGAACGAAGGCTCCCTTGGGCGTCCATAACACCAGCCCTTGTCCGACCATTTCGTCGATGTGAAACAGGCCCAACTTTTTACCCAACACTCGATGGTCGCGTTTTTTGGCTTCCTCGATGTTCTCCAGGTGCTTGTCCAGATCTTCCTGTGTGAAGAACGCCGTCGCGTAAAGGCGTTGGAGCTGTTGGCGGTCTTGGTCGCCTTTCCAGTAAGCGCCGGCGATGGACAGCATTTTAAAAGCACCGATCATTTTCGGGCTGGGGATGTGCGGCCCGCGACAAAGGTCCACGAACTCACCCTGCTGATAAAACGACAGCGTCTGATCGTCGGCCAGTCCTTCGTTGATGTGTTCGACTTTGAAATCTTGTTTCATGTCGGCGCAAATTTGCAACGCTCTCTCGCGCGGCTCTTCGATGCGTTCGAACGGTTCATCAAGTTCGATGATCTTGGCCATTTCGGCCTCGATCTTTTTGAAGTCATCTTCGGTCAGCGGCTGCTCCAACATAAAGTCGTAGTAGAACCCGCTGTCGGTGGTCGGCCCAAACGCCAACTGGACTCCTTTTTTGATTCGCATCACCGCCCGTGCCATCACATGGGCGCAGCTGTGACGCATCGTCCCTAAGGCGACATTGTCATTGTTGGTGACAATTTTGAGTTCAACACTCTGGCCATCTTGGATTGTGTGGTCCAAGGGCACCGGCTGATTGTCGACCTCGCCCCACATGGCGGCTTTGGCCAGTCCACGCCCGATGCTGGCGGCGACCTCTTTTACAGTTACGCTTGATTCGAATTCTTTAACACTTCCGTCGGGGAGCTGAACGCTGGTCATGATTAGGGGGTTCTTTAAAGTGAAACAGTTCTGCCCGCGTCTACAAATCGCGGTCCGGAGGCACAGTATAGAGAACTGGACAAGAAGTCGAAACGTCGGTTCGCAGCGAAATACAAGGGACTAAAGCACCAATTCTTTTAGCCCCCCAACTTTCGGGAAGAAAGCAGACCACCGACAGCGGGTTCTACTACGACTTTATGTTGGAGCAGCCGC
>CAYOZV010000187.1:0-9577 GCA_964408465.1 uncultured Pirellulaceae bacterium | reverse complement strand
CCTGCCGGCTTGTCGTTAAACGAAAGAGGCCTTCATTGAACGGTATTATGTTTAACCGTCAGCCGAAGGCGTGCGTTTTTGCAGTGGCTGACACGCGTACGTCTTCGTCTGATTGTTAAACGATTGAAGGGGGCGATTTCGAATCGCAAACTGAGCCGCAAGGGGGAGAGCCGCGGGTGCCACTTTGGGAGAGAACCACGGGGAAAAAGGTTGGCCACCAAACCGGCGGCTATGGCCATGCCGCTCAGGCAGTGCGGCGTAGATGAATCCATTTAGCGCGATTATACCTCGTGAAATTGAGCGGCAAATTTGGCCGCCGGTGATTTCTAACGGCAATCGCTTGGTCTGCAGCGATTGCGGCGGCGGCGAATAAACGTAAAAAACCGTATTTTCATTCGTAGCCGTGCCGGACTGTTTCGGTAAACGGTATAAACCGCAGATTTTATCGCTCAGCACGGTCCACTGCGATTATTATTACACTGGAAATTCCTATTGCCCTAGCACCAACGTGGCAGCGATTTTGACTGCACTGCAGCGGGGAAAATAGCGAAAATAACTTCGTGGTGATCAATCATAACCCCCGAGACATTCAGCCGACTAACGGAGAGACAACACAATGCGTGGCCATATCAATCAAATTTGCGCAGCCATCCTATTAGCGGCGTTTGCCCTCATGGCGCAACCGGTCTGGGCACAAGCCGGTGACACGACAACCGACAACGACACTGACTTTACCGCAAGTTCCGGCGGTATTGAGATCAACGCCGAAGGTGTTCTTTCGGCGCGATCGACGACCGATGTATCGGGGCGTTTGACGATGCAGCGTCTGGAATCAGCGCGGAACATCGTTGATCAAGATCTTCAAAAGCCAAGCCAGCTTCGTAAGGTCTCACTGCGGAGACTTGAGCAGCAAGTGAAAACGCTAATCGAGTCCGGTCAAAAGATACCCCAAGACATGCAATACCTTGCCGGTATGACTCGCCTGTCTCACGTGTTTTACTACCCAGAGACACAGGACATTGTCATCGCGGGTCCTGCTGAGGGATACTTCCGCACGAGTGAAAATCGAATTGTCGGAATGGAAACCGGCAATGCGACGTTACAACTGCAGGACCTCATCGTTGCCCTCCGCGCGTTTTCGCCCGGCGGAGAAAAAACGCCGTTGATCGCAGTTTCGATTGACCCCACCCAAGACGGACTCAAACGTATGGCTCGGGCTCAGCGCAATCTCGGAGCGGTGAATCTTAACCAGCGCTTCGACATCGCCAATCTGTTCCGCGAAGCCTTGGGATACCAAACGATCACGATCACCGGCGTGTCACCGAAGACTCACTTCGCTCAGGTATTGGTCGAAGCGGATTACAACATGAAGCTCATTGGCATCGGTCTTGAGCAACCTCCGGTCAACATCACCAGCTTCATCGAAGCGGCCACGTTGCGATCGGGTAACCGACTGCAGCGTTGGTACTTCCAGCCCAACTACGATAGTGTCACGCTGTCGGACGACAAATACGCGATGCAGTTATCGGGTTCGGGCGTCAAACTGGTAGGCGAAGACGAAACGGTTTCTGCACAAGGTCAACGCAATCGCACTGGCGGGGCGAACAAAGCCAGCCAAAAATTCACGACGTCTTTCACCAATGCGTATGACGATTTGGCAAAAGTGCGTCCGCTGTATGCTGAACTGCGAAACCTGATCGACCTTTCGATCGGTGCGGCTTTCATTCAAAAGATGGGACTGTACAAGGACGCTCAGTGGGACATGGAAACCTTCGCCGACGAATCAATCGCATCGGTTGAAAATTCAAACGCTCCCACCAAGGTCGACCCCGTGGTCAACGTCGTTGTAAAGGGCGGAGCCATCATGACTCCTATCGGCGGCGGCGTTCATATTCAGCCGCGTCTGGCCCTCAATTCAGACGTCGTTAAAATTGACTCCCAGGGGAAGATCAACGAAGTCAAAGACGCAATCACCTTTGATGATCTCCAAGACAGCCAATGGTGGTGGGATTAGGTCCGGGTTTTCCGCACCACAAATGAAAAACTTTCAGGCGACTTTCGAGTCGCCTTTTTTCGTCGTATAAGTTGGCCGGCAAATGCGGTAGACTGAACTACGGTTTCGTTGGATGAAATTGCAGTAGGGCCGGCTCCTGCTAACCTTTACCAACGTGCGGCCGGTGGGAACCGGCCCTACGCCCCCAATAGCGAGCTTCTCTGTTCCTTTCTTGTGAAACGCGACGCCATCATTAGTAACGCTGCCAACAATCCGACGGTTCACATCAAAGCGTATCCCGGCTACGGATTGCGCTCGGCGACGGGGCAATGGAAGGTCTATGTCTCAGGCGTCGTGTGGCACGGGCCGGTTGTCTTCAACCGCCGGCAAAAGATGTTGATCAAGATGCTTGGCGGCGTCATGCAGGCGTCTCCCGAAGAATTAGAATGCGAAACGTTTGTCAATCGGGTCACGCCTTTCATGGCCGAATGCGACACCAAAGAAAGAGTTTCGATCGCACTTGGTGATACGACTTTCGACCTCAAAAGAAAGACCAAACGTAACGGCCGATTCCAAGAGTGGCTGACGGTCGAACACGAGCTGATCCGATCGCTGCAACAACAGCACGGTCAGGGCAACCCGATTCCTTTCGCCGCCCAGGTGATGGATGCCGGTGCCGACGGGGACGACCCCATTTCTTCGTGCGTGATCCATTTGCTTCCCAGTAACGGCGTCAGCATTATTTCTGACATCGACGACACGATCAAAGAGTCCGATGTTACCAACAAACGCGCACTGCTGAACAATACTTTTCTCCGAGAGTTTGAATCCGTTCAGGGGATGTCGGAGACCTATCGTCACTGGGCCGAGGAAGGCACTTGTTTTCACTATGTGTCCTCCAGTCCGTGGCAGTTGTTCACTTCGCTGGATGAATTGAAGTCAGTGCATCAGTTTCCCGTTGGCACGATGCATTTGCGGAACTTCCGGCTGCGTGATCAATTATTGAAGAAGGTGATCATCCGTCGTCAGGGTAAACGCGTTGCGATCCAGCGTCTGATAAAGAACCTTCCACTGCGGCGTTATATTTTGATTGGTGATTCAGGGGAGAAAGATCCAGAGATCTATCGGAAAATTTGCCGCAAGAACCCTAACAGCATCGCGGCGGTGTTCATCCGTGACCTTGACGATCGTCCGATGGAATCAGAGCGCTGGCAAAAACTGAAAGATCAACTTCCGCACGGCGTTTGCGAGCTGTTCAGCAACGGCGAGGATTTGAGAAAAAAAGCGGAACCTGTTTTTGCCGCCTTGGCCGCGAACGTGGCATCGACGTCGCGGGTTGAAATTTAACGGCCGCCGTGTGTAACAGATCGTTGATGCGTCACTTCTGACTAAACCAGTTCTTTTTTCGCCTGTTGGTTGGCTTCGATTTGCGAACCGCCGAACCGTCCGTCGAACCAGTCCGTGATGCGTGTGCAGGCGGCAATACGGTTTTCGACGATACGAAACGTGTGTTCGCTGGTGGGGAAGTAATCGACCTGGATTTGATCGTCGGGAGTCATGCCGTACATTTCGCGGAACTGGCTGCGGCCGCAGACATCGTCATAGCCGTCGGTGTATAAAAACAGCATCGAAACGTCGCGCTCTTTTAATTGCCTCAGATCGTCGGTGATTTCGGATTGCTGAATGTCGTCCGCGAAAAAGAACTCACTTTCGGCTAATTCGGCTCCCGCATCTTCGTTGATCCATTGCTGTGCTTTGGCGAGCTTCCGTCGTTTGAGCGCGTTGCGATAGGTCCTTGGCTTCAACAGGCGACCCACAGTATGCCGCCAAAAGTAACCCAAGGTACGGAACACGATTCCGTCGATAAATACGGCACCGACAATACGATCGTCTTTGACGGCGACCTGATGGGCGTTGAAGGCTCCGCTGCACAGACCGATTACCACAAAACGATCGCGGTTGTGGTTGGCCTGAAGAAAGTCCAGCGCGTCGGTCACATCCAGCACGGCGCGGTTCTGGCCGGCCAACTTCTCGGTCCGGGGAAGACTATCGCCCAGTCCGGACAGGTCCAAACGTAGTGTGGAGAATCCAGCTTCCGCCAATTGTCGCGCCATCTTCACGTGAAGACCAAACGGACCGATGCGATGCACAATCCCAGCGTTAATGACAACCGCGATGGGCGCATCGGCGACACGCACCGAATCTGCGGGGGTCGTTAAAATACCGAGCAGCCCTTGGTCGGGACCAAATTGAATAACAGTTTCTTGCATGGGTGATAAAGGTGAAAAAGGTAAGTTGTTTTTTGTGTCGAACGCTTCGTAGGGCGGGCTCTTCGCTCACCCGCGCGAAATTGTGTGTCGGCTGGGAGCCAACACTACGTTGTGCTGACGCTGACGCTTACCGCATCGGCGATATTTGGTAGCGCGGGGACGACGGGAGCGGCGGGTGTTTGTTTTGCACTGAGTTGGTTGAATTCCTGTAGCCGGCTGAACATTTCGTCTGCCATTAAAGTTACCTGCCGCGTCGTTGTAGGTCTCAGCCAGCTGGTTTCTAGCAACTGTAAATTCGTCCAAGAATTTTCGTCGTCGCTGGGCATGAATTTTTGCATGGGGTTAGTGGTGTAGCCGTCGCGTTGTTGGAACAGGTCAACAATGAATTGCGGTTGGTTAATCGCGTCCAAGTCAACGGTTGTGTTTTGGATCTCTTGCAACAGCTGCCGGCTGTACCGCGAACCGAGAATTTCCTCTTGTTCGTTGTCGTTAGGTGTTTTGATTTTTGAGACCCACAGGTCGGTCATTTGCTTGTGCATGGTGCGCAGTGATTGCAGGTAGGCTGCGGTGTCGATGACCGGTTCCCAGAGAATCAGCGAGTTCACGTTAGATGATTCGGCGGCAACGGCTGAGGCAATCGCGCCACCGTAGCGCAGGCCGATCAACATCACATTTTGGCTGTCCGTTTTTTCGCAGGCGAAGTCGATCGCGCTGTGCACATCCTGATGCCATTGTTTGATGGAAGTTGTTGCTTCGTTGAGGCCCGCCGAATCGCCGATGCCTCGGTAATCCATTCTCAGGACGTTGATTCCCTTACGTGAAATCTGCCGCGCCAGCAGCCGCAGGGACCAATGGGTGCGGATGTATTCTTGGCCGATGGGAGGACAAATCACGACCGTCCTGTGGGCGGCTGATTTGCTTTTGGGCGCATGATGTAACGCACCAAAGAGCTGTTGCTGCGTCTGTCCAAAGAAGTATGGCGTCATGAATTTAGCTGTGGGGTTGATGGGGCGATCGGTCGGTGGGAGCCACAACTGCGCAGCCGGAGACCGTTCGGATAGGAGAATATAGAACGTAGTTAAGCGATTGGCTGTGTAAGTCCAATTAAAAGGGTGTTGACGAATATGCAGAGATGCACCGCCTTTTATTGGCGGCCGCAGCCCACTTTTGTGAAGCCGAAGTTGGCTATTTTTTCAACAGCCTTTTGGGAAAGTTCTTCTTCGCGAATAGCTTTCCGGCTGAACCGGCCAGAATCGCCGGCAGCAGAAACAGGTCTCCCACCAGCGCGGTCAATAAGAGGATGCCCATCATCAGCGCGAATTTCGCCGTTGGCATGAAGATGCTGAACAAAAACGGGCAGACGCCCAGCCCGCAGATCAGCGAAGTATCAATCATCGCTTTGGCACAATGTTGAAACGCAAAACGAATCGAGGCGTAGCGCGACAAACCGTTTTTGGTGCCACGTCGAAACCATGTGAGAAAGTGAATCGTATCGTCCACCGCGACCCCGAGCGCGACGCTGGCCGTCATCACCGAACCAATCTCAATCGAATACCCCAGCCAACCCATCGTTCCGAACACGACCACCGGTGGGAAGATGTTGGGGACCATCGCGATCAAACCGGCGCGGATGCTTCTGAGGACAAATATTAAAACGAAGGTGATTAAAACGAACGCAGTGACAAAACTGACCATCAGGTCGCTAAGAATCTGTCGCTGCGCCTTATAAATCAGTGGGATGCCACCCGTGATTTGCGCCGACACGCCGTGCTGATCCATGAACGAAAGTTGATTCTCTACGTTTTGTTCGACCGTCTTTAGAAACGATCCGTAGTCGATGTCATTGAGCGCCGCCACCCGCAGGCTGATGCGCCAGAAAGTGGCATCGCCGACACGTTTTAGTAATTTTGCCTTTTCCAGTTGCGGCAATTCGCGTTGCCAATAGTCGATGGTGGCCTTGCGAGCGATCACATCGGGCAGCCGCCGGCCACGCGGGGTTGGGGGTTCGAAGGTGGCCGCCGACCAGGTCGCGTTGACGGCGGTCGTTTGCTTGACGGCGCGTTCAATCGATTGAACCATTTGCATTTCTTGCCAGTGGGTCAGATCAGATTCTGGACTGAAATATAGCATGATCTCCATCGGAACCAGCGGTCCCAGATGCGATTCGAGCCATTGGTAGTCTTGGATGATCTTTGCCTTGGAGGAAAATCGGTTCTGTAATTTGACCGACGCGCTCAGATTTAGAATTCCCGTTCCCAGCAGCGTCAATGCGATCAGGGACGGGACGACGATCAGTTGGTTGTAGCGACAAACGTAGTTGATCAGAATCGACATCGACCGACTGACGCCGGTCACACGTTCACGTTTTTCCAAATCGCCTGCGGTTGAAAATCGGCGGCTGATACGTCCTTTGAATAAATGCAACGTCGCAGGCAGGGCCAGCAAAACGATTGGCACTGAGATCAACACGCCTAACGCACTGTAGATGCCGAAGTGTTGAATCGGTTTGATTTGACTGGAGGCCAACGATGCCAACCCGATCGCTGTTGTGAATGACGAAAGTAATACCGGGAAACACGCGTCGCGGATCGCTACCAGCGCCGAGTGTCGTTTGGCACCTTTGGCGGACGCCTTACGGTAATAGTTCACCATGTGAATCGAACCGGAGACGCCCAACACGAACACGATCGCAGGCAGCATGACCATGGTGAGGTTCATTTTTCCGCCGGTGAAATAGAGCGTTGTCAAAGACGCGCCGACACAAATGCCAGAGAAGATCAAAACCAAAGCCGTTAATGGAATGTCCCGTAGGCGATACCAAGCCAACCCCGAAACCGTCACCAGGCACAGCCAGAGGTAATTCCGTAACGCTTTCTGACTTTCGGTGTCAATCGCGGCCCCGTCGACCGTCGGTCCGCCCAGATGCAATTGTTTGGCGTCCAGCCCCAGTTCCTCTTGAGCGACTTCGTAAAAACGATCGACCAACCATCGTCGTTTGTCGGCAATCCTCACTTTGGGAAATGCGATCAAGCAAGTTGTTTCGCCGTCGGCACCGACCATCAGACCGGACAACCGGCGCGTGGCGACTTCGCGACTGGCTCCCGAGGCCATGATCTGGCTTCGGATGACGGCGCCGCTGGTCACGCGGTTGAAGACGGGACCTTCGTCGTCGGAGATGGCGCTTAATTTTTCTTGCAGGTCTAGGACCGCGGGGTTGTCAATCTTGCAATCTTCCCAACTGGCGACGATCATCTCATCTTCGCCGAATCGAGCTTTGAACTGGTCGTAGATTTTTGATTCTTCGTACCCCTGCGGCAGCCACTGGCGTAAATCCGACGACTGAACCTTGAGTGCGTTGACCGCTCCGTAGACCATCAGCGGTAGCAGAAGCCCTAGAATAGCCAGAATCACGACCGCCCAGCGATCGAGGAAATTCGAAGATTCTGGGTCAATGAGGGGAGTTTGGGGGGCAGAAGAGGCCAAGTTGTTTACCGTGTTCGCAGGTGTGAGATGCCCATTTTTTAAACCAAATACGGCAACAGAGGAAGGTGTGGACCGATCCGGCAAGGGTAGTGGAGCTTCTTAAAAGAGCCCGATGTTACCATTTTCCTGTGACGCTTCGTTCCGGAGGTTAATTCAAACGCCGATTCAATCCCCCGGTCGCTATCGGGCGCCGAATCGTCGGTTGAAGGTCTCCGCGTCGAAAGGGTCCGCGTTCGCAGAGGGAACTTCGGCAGAGGGAGCTTCGGCGGAGGGAACTTTGGCTGACGCTGTGGGCTTAGGTTTTGATCCCGGCAAAACTGGCAGCCGTTTACCGAATACAGCATCCTCTGGACCAGCGGCTCTGGGAGTGCCGCGCTGAAGTGGTTGTGTCGTTTGTTGTTCTTCTGGCTTGGGCAAGAATTTCTCAGGGGGCGAAAGAGGATCGTCGCTGACCATCACCAACCACTGTTTAAGGGATTGCAGCTGAGGGGCTTGCCAGTGGAAACTTGGCGTCGATTGATTGCCGTGGGCAACCGTTGCGTATCGAATCAGCCAGCTTTCTTCAGGGGTGTCGCGGTCAGCGAGGTTGAGTGCTTGGAACAGATTCTTTTGGCTCATCCGCCGGTTGATCAGACCATTGCGGCCCTGGAAAACTTTGAACGCATTTTCTGTGGATTCAGATTGATGGCACTGAGAACAGGCCTGCTGAATGACAGGTTCGACCTGCTTGCGAAACAAACCGACCGCGCCCTTGGGCATCGAACGAGTCAAAAGATCTAGCTGTGAATAGGGAACCGATTCGGTCGCCCGCAAACGTCGACCAAGTGCTTGGTCGGCGTTGAGCGTCTGGGCCGAATCTGAATTTTCAGATATTGGTTGTTCCCAAGAAACCAGCCGCAGGTTTGGGTCGATTTGAATATTAACTTCATCGCCATCTTCATTGATCGTTGGCGAGTGGTTTGTGGCGGTGCCGGTGCCGGTTGCGACGGCGGTCGGTGCTGTGGTGTGGAGGTTGGGGATTTTGATCGCTTGATCGTCCTGCCACTGAGGCGTGGGATGAGCGTGTGGTTGGGGCGCCGCGTTGGATTTTGTTTTTGCGGCGACGATCGGTTGCTGGGATTGGACATGCCGTTTTTGAGTGATTTTTAAACTGACATCCAACTGCATCAGCGTTTTGGCGGGGATGTCCATCTCTTGAAGCATTAGTAAATGGTTGGCCGCTTCGTCAAATAGGTGATTGCGGACGCACCACTTATAAACGTCGATCTGGCCTTCGGTGTCGGTTGATCGCGTGCGGGCCGCCAGTTCCCAGTAGACCTCGCCGAGTGTTTGACCCACCAACAGCACGCGCGACTTCGGCAGCACGATCAGGCTTCCCGAGGGCAACCGTACGGAGACTTTTTCTGTTTGCTGTTGGACGATGCCTTGGATCGTTTGGTGATTGGTCAGCACGACGATTTGTTCTTTTGGCGTCTGCCAGGCCTGCGTCTGCCATCCCTGCGTCGACCGCGCAGGCATCCATGCTGTAAACGCAGATGAGAACAACAGCAGGATGAAAAAGAGTTTGTGCATCGGGCAACATTAGTGCTGCGGCCGAGTTGGGTCAATTGTAATATCGACAAAACGGCGGTCGGCAGGCTTTCGATAAAGTGGCGACATCGGTTGCCAGCATCTCCAGAAGGCATAAGATCATGGCGTCGGTTTTCTGCAGTTCGCCGCGACCAGCCTAAACCCAATACCGTTCAATGGACTGATTTGTTTGGCTCACAGTTATGTCGTCAGTTTAACGATTAGCCGGCAGGCGTCGGTGTTTAGGCGGTGCCAAACGCGG
>CAYOZV010000186.1:0-9697 GCA_964408465.1 uncultured Pirellulaceae bacterium | reverse complement strand
ATTTCACCCCAGGTCCAAACAAGCGGCAAACTTCAAACGAGAAGCAACGCGGGAGCTTTAACAAGGCTCCACTACGCGACGGACTCTAAACTCCCGCTGCCTGACACGCCGCGTCGTCAGGAGTATAGGTGATCGGCTTCATCGGATCGGCTCCAATGGTTCCGGTGATCTCCTTGATGTAGTCCGCCGCTTGAACCTTTTGCAGCTGCTCTTTGGCCGACTCCAACCGTGCGGCCAGCTTCATTTCTTTGGCGGACTCGGAGCGGTGTGGAGCACTAATGAACGACTCAAGATAGCTGATCGAATCTTGCCAACGCTGAATATCGATCTGCTGCTTTTTCAGTAAACGGTCTTTATACCAATCGCTGCCCAATAAATATTCGCGCGTGAACATGTTACGAACCGTGGGGCTGTTGGCGTCGTGACCGTGCCACGATCCTTCTGCCATGATCTTCAGGATCGCTTGCAGCGGCGGACAGGCAAGCTCAAAACTTCCATCGTCCAGATACCGCTGGGCCGATTTCTGTTGAGCCTCGGTGATGTGCAGAATCCCATCGGCCCAAGAATCCAAATCCATTAGTTCGGGTTTTAGAATGTCGTCGGTGAAAACCTTCGCTGGGTTATCAAACACGCGCGACAAATAATTACGCAAGAACCGTTTGGTAATACGGTACCCCAGTCGGCTGGCGGGAATTTGTTGACCATTGTGCTCAATGTCGGCAATGGGTTCGAGCATGCCGGCTTCGATCAGCGTTTGGGGGTTCCTTTCTTTGGGCCCCATCCGACACCAAACCTCAGGAATCAAATAGCTCACATCGTGGCCAACATTAAGATCGGGGCCAATGTGACCCGCCGGAGTGCTGAACCCACCCAGTTCTGTCAGGATCATCGCCACCAACGCGCTGTTAAGGTCGATGGCCGGGTTGAGCATGTTGAACGGACCCTTGGTCAAAGCGCCTTCGCTGCCGGCACCGGTGGTGCTGGGGCTTTTTCCCGTCAGCGAACTTACGTAGTCCATCATCAGCTCCGGCAGTTCCTGGTAGTGCAGCGGGCTGTAAACGGCCAACGACCGGATGCCGTTTTCCTTGTCCGGCGGGTTGTTGCGGCGTCCACTGAGCACCGCACCAACGGGGGTCAGCACCGGTTGATCCATGGGGATCGCGCGGTGTAAACGCGTCCCGACTTCTGCGATGTACGTTGCCCGCGCGTTGACCAGGTCCGGCCGGTCCTGAAGGTACCGCGGGTTCTTGGTCCGTTTGCCGTCGATGATCCGAGGTTCGCTGCTGCACGCGGCGTAGCCCGCTTCTTTGTCGGCGGCTGCCCGGAGAAACGCCTTCATCGGTTTGGTAAATTCGTCGAATTCGATCACGTCATCTACGATGGCTTTTATTTCAGCGCGCTCCAAAGGCTGGAAGTTACTGATGAAGTTTCCTTTTTGCGAAAGCTCCAATTCGGTTTGCTTGTCTAGGCCTCGCAGAATCGCGTCGTCGGGTCGCTGGAACAAACGGTATTCGCAATTGACGGCAAACTTGTAACTGTCGGCCGCTTCGATCCCAGGTCCCACGTCACCCAAATTATCCGACGGCAAAACGGTGCTGACGGTGATGTCGTCTTCGCGCTGGACTTTCGCGGCTGCCATAAAGTCTTGGCGGAGCTTAAACGTCCGCCAGCGACCATCGGAGAGACCGGCGCGGAGATAGGTTCCCACCAAGGGGCGATCGCCGTACTTCAATTCGTGACCTTCGGACCCGTTGACGATATCCACGCCAAAGTGGTCTCGCCAAGAATCCTCCATGCCGGCTTTGGCGAAGCGTTTGATGATCAGCACCATCGCGAGGACGTGGGCGGGAATGCCGGCCAGCCAAGCGTTGTAGTCATCATTAAATTCGGGGCCCTGAGAGAGCATTTTAATGGTGCTTCCCAGTGAACGAACGGGATCCAAAATCTTCCGACTTGGTCCATCGGCGTACTTAGGGCGTCCTTGGTAGTCTGGATTCCAGCGGTCGGTGTAGTCCCGATTGAAGATCTCGTCCAGTAGATCAAAATCCTGTTTTTGATTGGCGACGAAAATGGGGCCGTAGATCATATAGTCGGACAGGCTCTTGCTGATTTCGCTTTTGCCGCCGCCGCTGACGGTGCACGGTTTGTGGCAAAACACTCCTTCGCCGACAGTTCCGACCAATCGCCACGACGGTGCGGCGGGGTGTTTTTCCAATCGGATTTTGTAACCGCTGGGAGCAATGTAAACGTGATCCGGCGATAGTTTTATACTGTGTTCGGTTCCGTTATCGCGCTGCCACGAAACGCGTTTCTCTGTCAATGAAACGTTGGCGTTTTCAGGAATGTAATGAATGGAGGAATAGTTTCGGTCAATGCCATAACCTTCGGGGTGCACGTCCACGAAGGAACGATAGTCCTGTGCGATGTCCTGAAACGTCCTGCCGTTATAGCGTCGGCTGTTGACTTGGAATTCGTCGCCCAGCGAATACGAAGCAAACGCCAACGCACCGCCGGCGTGTTCTTCTTCGACGCCGCCCATGAGGTTGGCGGCGAAACTAATCTGTGTCTTCACTTCCTTTTTGCAGTAGCCGTAATAGTTGTCCGCAATGATCGTCACGGTGCAACCATTCTCCGCGCGGCAGGTTACCTTAAACGCGACGCCGTCGTTGTAACATTCATCTTCGGATGTCCAACACATGCCATCCTGTTTTTGCCGGTCGGTGGCGTCATTGATATGAGGTAGGCCAAGGTCCTTTTTTCGCATGGACGTGAGATGCGGTGCTAAAATTACGCAGCCACTGTGCCCACTCCATGTTTCAACGTCCAAGCCAGCATCGTTGGATGGCACCAGCGGATCGCCTGCGTTACCAAAGATTGATTCCACGAAATCAAGGTTGCTGACCAAACTTCCCGGGGCGAAGAAACGGATTTCCGACGTTTTTTTACTGCAATGGCCCGTTACTTCTGGGCAAACCAGTGGCCGCAACAGCAGCGAAACCCAAGTAAAGGCATTGTTTTTGGACTCGTGCGTGTAAGGCAGCAGCATCAATTCGCGCGGCGGCTTCATCGCGGCGATGTGCAAGTTCGTGAACACGTGTCGCGGCACAATTCGTTTGTCGCCGGGAATCGGTAGGCTGCCATCGACAATGTGAAAGGTGCCCGCGGTCGTGCGGCGGTCGTGGACGGGGTTATTGATGATCCCGTTGTCACACCGACTGCTGTCGACCAACTCATTTTTGAACTTGTGCCCGTTCATCGGCAGGCTCAGTTCGCGCGCCATGCCGTGGCGATCAAGCACCAGCGTTTGCGATGGGACTTGCAGTGGGGCGGCGAGTTCCACATCTTCGAAGTGACTGTTGAGGAAGCTTTCGATCCGTTTATCGATGGGAGCGCGATATTCCGAAAGCAGTCGATTTTTCTCACGGAGATTTTCGAGCAGACTGCCCGAGAACTGAGCCAACACGTCGTCCGAATCGTCATCGCCGGTGGCGACCAAACCTGCGGAGGCCAATTGCAACGCAATGTAGCTTCGGAGGTTGGCTCGTTTATTCGAATCGTTCCAAGCCTCGCGGTTCCATCCCAAAGATCGTTCAAGTTCGCGGTCTTGTGATTGCGATTGCTCCGGCATGGTCTCTCCCAGTTTGAGTTGTTAACACATCATGAAAAGGGTACCAAAATTTTGCAGTCTCTAAAGAGAGAAAATGCGACGGGAGTCTTGTCAACGTCAGTCGCTTCTAATGGATCCTAAAGTGCCGTATGGGAGGTTGCTGCGTCGTTGGACGATAAGAGAGACCGCTGCGGGTGCATTTTTCAAAAGCGCAGAGGTGCTTCAATCTTCCAGCGATTGATCCTCTTGCATCTTGGTTCTGTCAGATTCCAAGTAGGTCGAAAGAATGACCTGCGCGGCGATTTTGTCGAGGCTGGCTTTGCGTTTTTTGCCTGACATGGAACTCGCGTTCAACATCTCTCGGGCGGCGGCGGTTGTAAACCGTTCGTCAATCCAGTTCACCGGCAAGGATGTCGTTTCGGCAATCCACTGGCCGAATTTGACGGCTTGATTGGACTTCTTGCTGGGCTGTCCACTGGTGTGCAGCGGGAGCCCGATCACCCAGCCGACTAATTCTTCGCGCTCTGCCAACGCGACAAAATACTTGGCGTCCAATTCCCGTCCGCGCACCTGATACGTTTCCAGCGGACTGGACCAAGTTTGGCTGGGATCGCTGATGGCGACGCCGATTCTCACGGTGCCAAAGTCGATTCCTGCCAGTCGCCCAGAAGAGGGCAGGGGAGGTGCGGTCTGAGGGACAGGTGATTTAGGTTTTGGTGCGCCGGATTCCATGAATTTCACGTAGTGGATTTTGTTAAAAATCCTTGTTTGCCGTTCGTTAGATCTCGCCAGCGTGAGTGCTCTCGCCAGCGTGAGTGCTCTTTCACAGGATCGACTACAACAGATCTTTCCAATCCCGTTTCTCTAGCTCCGCGACGACCTGTTTGATTTTCGCTTCGTCTTTTTTGGTCGCGACCAGTGTTGCGTTTTCGGTTCGCACGACGATGCAATCTTCCATCCCAACGGTGACGATCAGATGGTCATCATCGCCATAAATCAAAGTGTCTTTGGTATCCACGGTCAGCGATTTGCCTACCAGCGTGTTACCGTCTTGGTCGACGCCTTTTTGCCGAGGCACCGCGGTCCAATTGCCGAGGTCATCCCAAGCAAAGGGAGCTTCGACGACTAATACGTTGTCGTAATTTTCCATCACAGCGTAGTCAATCGAAGTGCCTTTGATCGCCGTGAATTCGGTCTGCAAAGTCGCGTCGAACTGGTCGGTGCCGATGGTGGCGGCGATCTTTTGGATATGAGCGTACATCTCGGGTTGGTGTTTTTCCAACGCCTCGAGAATCGTTTTCGCTTTCCAAACAAAGATGCCGGCGTTCCAATAAAACGTGCCGGCGGCCAAGAATTCAGCCGCCGTTTTTGCGTCCGGTTTTTCGCGGAACTTGTCGACTTCGAAAGATGGGAATTTAGCGCCCTCGATTGAATCGCCAGCGCTTTCAATATAGCCAAACACTTCGGCGGGATACGTCGGTTTAATGCCGAAGGTAACAATGCGCGTCGGATCCGCCTCGACCAGTTCGGCGGCATGGTTGAGCGACGCTTGGAAGACATCGTCGGGGGAAATGACATGATCCGCTGGCATCACGACCATCGTCGCGTCGGGATCTTTGGCCGCCACCCAGGCGGCCGCCAAACCGATGCAGGGCGCGGTATCGCGTTTGGCCGGTTCGCCAATGATGGACGATTTGGGGATGTTGGGCAGTTGCTCCGCGATGGGATCCACCAAAATTTGATTGGTGACGATCATCAAATTTTCGGCCGGACAAAGTCCCGATAAACGGTCGACGGTGGACTGGATCATGGAACGATCCCCGGCCAGTTTTAATAATTGCTTGGGTGTTTGTTTTCGGCTGGCAGGCCAAAACCGTGTGCCGGCTCCGCCGGCCATAATCATTGCGTACAACATAGGAATGTTTCTGATCTAAAGACTATTGAAAGAAGGTGTTGTTGGTGATCGTTTTGGCCAGAGACGGGTCGGCTTGGATCTTTGCTTTGAGCGCTTTGGCGTCAGGCGCGAACAGCGGGCTGATTTCGATCGTCGCATCATCGGCAACATCGACACCGCATTCTTTGAACCAGCGCGTGTGCAGGTCGCTGATTGCTGCTTTAACGTGGTCGGGTGTTTCGGCGTCAGCAGGCGGCGCGTTTTTCACGGCGTTGAATCCATCGGCCGGATCGACCTCGCAGATGATCGCGTTTTTGGCCGAGGGCAGCAAATCGAAGATGAACTTTTCGAATTTGACGGCGTTGTTCTGTTGAGGTTTGTGTGGGGCGCCATCGGCGTCAACAAACGCGACTTTTTTGTGGGCCCGATGAAACGGCAGCGAGCCGGCGGTTTGCGCCATGCGATCGAAGAACTCCGTTTTGAAAATATGGACCGCGATACTCCCGGCCCAAAGCCTCAAGGAACCGTCCTCGTTGGTTTGCTTTGCGTGTTCTTCAGGAAGGTCGCTGTACTCGATCACTTGAACCTGGCCGTCTGCGGTGACGACGTTGCCTACTTTTTGTGTGGGGTGGGTTTTTCGAACGACCTGAGACGTCATTTCGGATCCGCTTTTTGCGTGGTAGCCCAGCAACGCCGGATCGCAGACTTGGACCAAGGGATTATCAATCTGTCCGTAGAAGTTATGTTCGACGCCACGTTTTTTCATGTCGGCAATCGCGCCGCTTTTTTCAAGCGCCAGCAACGCTCCCCCGTGTCCGTCGGGGCTGACAAATATCTTTCCTTTTTCCTGTAGTAGAAGTTTCCCGTCCTCGTCCACCGCCGGCATCACGCCTTGGCAGAAGATCATCACGTCATCGGGGTTAAAACCAAAGAAGTTTTCCTTGGTCAGATATTCAATGGTCTCTTGATGCGTCGGTGGGCTGGTCATGATGTACAGCGGAATCGTCGATCCAAACTGCTTGGCCCGGGCGATGACTTTTTCGATGAAAATTTGAAACAGCGAATTTTCAGAGATCGGGCCGATCGGGTACATGCCCTTGGGATGATCAAAACCCAAACGACTGCCTTGGCCGCCGGCGACAATGATCATGCCGACTTTGCCATCGCCGATCAGCTGAGCCCCCGTTTGATAGGCGGCTTCAAAAGATGCCTCATCGGCGAAGTCGGCCAGCGTGATGGCTGGGGGAACCGTTGATTTGGCCGCCAGTTCTCCCCAATGGCTTTGGGTATCTTTGGACTGGTACAGCGCTTGCAATTGCTGAAGATCGAAGCCCTCGATTTGAGCGGCCAGTTCCGCCTGCTGGGACGGTTCCAGTTCTTCCCAAAATTGAAGGACGTGGGTTTGCCCATAGGGCTTTAATTGAGAAGTTAGCGTTTCAAGTGATGGAGTCGCCACGATGATCCTTGTTCTGCCGTTTGCGGGGAGGAAATTTGGATGGCCGAGATTTTATCAAAGATCACGCCAAAGGATAAGCATCGGTAAAAGGCGGCGAAAACTTCATCTTACTCGGCCATTTCGCCTATCCGACGTAGCATTTCAAACGTGAAAATTCCCGCTTGGTGTCCATCGGAGAAGTGAATATTGTAAGCATAATTTCCCACCGGATGCATTTGCTCGATCATCAGCGGCCGTGCTTCGGCCGCCGAGAGCACCGGCAGAGATGAGGTGGGGGCTTTTACGGGTTTAATACGTTCCTCATTGCACCCGGCGCACTGGCAGTTCTTTCGCAGTCTTCGAAAGGGGACGGTTTGCTCAATGCCGTCGCTCCAGAGGATGACCAGTTCGCGATTTTCGGTTGTGCTTAGTTCAGTTGGTTGCATAGTTGGGGTTACGAATTTGCTTGATGGTTGACAGCAGCAGGTTATTTGCGATTCGTCTTTTTCGTTGAACCAACAATGATCATCATCCAACGGTATTGCTGTGAGGCGATTATCTTTGGTCCACGAACCGGTGGCCCTTGGCTTCAAAACGCGGCAGTGTTTGAAGCGCGACCGTTTCAACGTCGACCCTGAGGCCAAGTCGAATTTGCAGTTGCTCCGCCAATTGGGCTGTCAGATTTTCGCTGGATTCGATTTCAATTTTCAGTTGATCCATTTCACCCGCTCGAAACGCCGTCAAACGATATTCGGTAATTTCGCGGAACTCTCGGATGATCTGTTCGATCGAAGACGGGAACACGTTCACGCCACGGATGATCATCATATCATCGGTGCGCCCCAGCACACCCCCGTTTAAAAACAGGAATCCAACATCAGGATGATTGCTTGGCCGTACGAGATCACCGGTGCGATAGCGGACCACCGGACAGCCGTTTCGATTGAGCGTCGTCAGCACCAGTTCGGCCATCGGTCCATCGTCGACATCGGTAGCGCAGGGGAGTGCGTGCCGCGGGAGCAGTGATTGATCTTCTAACGCAATGACTTCCGCGTAAAACATCGACTCGTTCACAAACAGGCCTTTGCGATCTTTATCGGGAAACCCCCAAGGGCCAAGTTCACTGGCGCCGGCATGGTCGAACACCTGGGCGCCCCAGGCCGATTCAATTTTGGATCGAATCGCGGGTACCGACCCACCGGGTTCGCCGGCGACGATGATTTTGGTCACTGCTGATTCGGTGAGCGCGATGTTGGATTGTTCGGCCACTTCGGCCATGTGCAGGGCGTAACTGGGCGTGCAGAATACGACCGTCGCCGAGAGGGACTCAATCAGTTCCAGCCGCGCGGTTGTCGACAGGGCACCGGTGGGTGCGACCATCAACCCGCGTGCGATCGCGGCGTCGAAGGCGCTCCAGAATCCAACAAAGGGGCCAAAGCTGAACGCCATGACGGCGCGGTCTTTGGGGCCAACGTTGGCGGCGTCAAAAACGTACTGCCAGCCTTCAATCCAATGCTGCCAGTCTGCGGTGGTGTCCAAGACAATCATCGGCCTGCCGCTGGTACCCGAAGTCCGATGAAAACGCGTGTATTGATGAGGCGGGTAGCTCAGATTCGCGGCAAACTTTCCTTCACCCATCAATTCTGATTTGGTCGTAAAAGGCAATTGCTCAAAGCGATCCAAATTCACCGAATTTAAATCTAACCCAGCAAACTTCTGCCGGTAGAACGGATTCTCCTTCAACGTGTCTCGTGCCATCGAAGACCAGGCTTGCGTCTGGGACTGCTTCAATAACTCACGCGGCAACGCCATCGCATACTGTCGATCATCTCTGTCTTTTAATTGGGACATAAATATAAACGCGGGGCGATTGGACGGGCCGTTAATCGGTTTCTGTCATATTTCGATTATTAGAATATGAGTCGGTGTTGATTGTTAGGCCACAAAGAAAACAAGAAAATACAAAAAATGATTTTAAGGTAGCGGCGGCCAGCTATTAGACTTTGGCGATGCCATTTTCAGCCCAACATATCAAGGCCGCTCGTTTGCATCTGCAGAAGAACGATCCGGCGATGAAAAAGATCATTAAACAGGTCGGCCCCTTCACGGGTAAAACGACGCGCAACCGGTTTGCGGCGCTGGTGAAGTCGATTGTCTCTCAGCAGATTTCTACTGCCGCGGCGCGGACGATTCTTGGTCGGTTGCACCAGTCGGTGGTGGAGAATCCAGGACCGACATTTTCCGTGTCGCCTGAAGATTTTGCGGATAAAACGGCTGAGGAATTGAGGAACGCCGGACTGTCTAAACAGAAAGCCACCTACGTTTTCGATTTAGCGGACAAGGTCAACGATGGCACCGTCGATTTGAAGAATATTCATCGGTTGGATGATGAAGGGGCGATCCAAACGCTGGTGCAAGTGAAGGGCATCGGACGCTGGACGGCGCAGATTTTTCTAATGTTTTGCTTAGGGCGGATGGATATTCTACCGGCAGATGATCTGGGGATTAAGAACGGGGTGAAGCGGGCTTACGGGTTGGACCAGCTACCGACGCCCAAAGAAGTAGAAGAGATTGGGGAGGTTTGGCGACCGTATGCTTCGGTGGCCAGTTGGTATCTGTGGCGGAGTTTGGACTGAGTGCTGAGTGCTGAGTGCTGAGTGCTGACCTGGGAAACTGCGGCGACAGATTTCGAATTTCGGATTTATAATTTCCGAAATCAGAAATCAGAAATCAGAAATTTCGTATTGCTGATTCAGACAAT
>CAYOZV010000185.1:2162-9749 GCA_964408465.1 uncultured Pirellulaceae bacterium | reverse complement strand
CTGGTAACGAGCAGCCTAGACCAAACATCGGCGATCGGCGTGGCAATCGGAGAAGCGTTACAGCCTTCTACGTTGATCGGCTTGGTTGGCTCCTTGGGGGCCGGCAAGACGAATCTTACGCAAGGCATCGGCGAAGGGATCGGTGCGTTGCGCACCTCGGTCGTTAGCCCCACCTTTACGATCTGCGTGCCTCACCAAGGACGGATCAAACTTCTGCATTTGGACGCTTACCGAATCAAGGACGGCAGCGAGGTCGATGAACTGGCGCTGGACGAGGAATTAGAAGATGGATCGGCCGTGATTGTTGAATGGGCGGAGTTGATCGAGCGTTACCTCCCCGAGATCGACTTAATGATCAGGATCGAAGTCGTATCCGAAACACAGCGGAGGCTGGAGTTTGAAGGGCGTTCGGAAGTCGGGTGCAAGTTGATCGAAGCGCTGCCGTTGATTGCCTGAGGTCGGGTGGCCCCCGTCCATGCTACTTGCCGGTCAGCTGTTTCTTGAGCGTTACAAAATCATCTGCATCGAGCCCGAACAGCTTCACCAATTCGTCGACCAGTTCGTCTTCTTCTAAATTGCTGGAGATATGGTTGCCATTTTTATCCAACAGCATCGTTGTGGGATAAGCTTTGATTCCAAACTTCTTTTTGAGAACTTCGTCGCCGTCAACGACATTTCTCCATGGCAACGGCCTCTTCTTATAAAACTCGTTCAGGGTCTCTGCATCGTCCAGCGGTACGCCGATGATTTCGAATCCTTGATCTTTGAAGGCGGCATGAATCTTTTGTAGTTTTGGCAGCTTTGCAACGCAGGGAGCACACCATGTCCCCCAGAAATCGAACAAGACAACCTTGCCCTGATAGTCGGCGAAAGAAATTTTATCGCCGTCGGCCGTTACGCCCTGAAAAGAGGCATCGGCCAGCTTCGGCGGCATCGCTGCCAATCTTTTGCCGAGGGCTTCGGTCTCAGGTTCGCTCCCCCCGTCGAACTTCCACAATCCGTCATCGGACACAAAACGATAAACAGACGCCTCGCCGCTTTCACCGAAGGCCTTTTCATTGGCCGCGCGAATTGCAAGGAACACCTTTTCCTCTTTTTGAAACGCCTTCACCGCGTCGCCTCGAAACTCAAAACCATTCCAAGGCATCGCGGCGGCAGCGTTGAGCAGTTTGCCCAAGACGAGTAATCCATTTTCATTTTCGGCAAGCGCTTGAAACTTTTCGAAATGCTTTGCATCGGCGTTGAGCATTTCCCACTCGGTGGTGAGTTCCGCCGATTCCAAGATTGTTTTGAACTCATTTTTAAAGCTGTCAAATTCCTTCGGAAACGAATCATTAATTGACGGATCGGCCAGCGAAATAGAAATGGTCGCGATATCACCGATGACCTCGGTGGCGCCTTGATCAGTCATGTAAGCCCGCGCGATCTTGAATTCGCCGGCGGTCACCGACTGGTTCATCCGCTGGAGATTCGTCCGCGCCTGGTCGACCGGAGTCAGTGGATCTTGAGCGATGCCCCAACGCGACATTAAAAGTAAAAAAACAACCGTTAAGGCCCAAGGAAAACGTGGCATGATGGCTCGATCGTCTGTCTATGAAGAAGAATGCTGAAATGAACTTCCTCCTATATATAACCGACAGCGATTTATTCACGAAGTCCGCCTGAGCAAAACGGAAGACAAACGCGGTAAAACTGGACGCAAACGTCTGGCATCGGATGGAACCCATAGGCCCATTGATTGTCGGGCGGGACTCGATTTAACGAACCGAAATTCGATATTTACGCCAAAACGTCGTTAGTGGTAATATAAAAGCGGTGCCGGGCGGTGTTGATCGTAGGATCCCGCTGGGCAATGACAAGGATGTCTGATTTGATACTGCAGGATGCATTATGGCTCGTAGACGCCGAAGAAGAACGACCAGACGTAGGCGACGAAGTAGTTTCTTTCCGTTGGTGCTGCGCGTTATTGCGCTGCTGATCATCGGTGGAGTAATCTATTACTTCACCCGCAGCCCCGCCCAGCGGCAGGAAATTTCTGGCAGTATCGCGGCGAAGATCGGCGATAAAACCGCACAGGTGAGTGACGCGACGAAGGCGACTTTGACCCATTCAAGCGACGTCTTGGTGTCCGCCGCTTCGACCAACGCTCAATCGGTCGCTAATTCGGCAAAGATCGCCACGACAAACGTCACCGACGCTGCGACCGGCGTTGCGAATGATGTCGTAGCCAAAACTGAAAACATTGTCAGCTCCGGCGTGAGTGCGAACGTCGCCCGCGCATCTGCGCAGGCGGACTCCGTCGTGGAAATGTTGAACGGCCAACCCAACCAAACCAATGCACAGCTGTTTGCTCAGCGTAACAACAGAGCCTCGGCCACGCCCGTTTCCACCGGCGGAGAAAGTTTCGTCCAGCCACGCACTCAGCAACGAACTCGACAGCAACCAACCGGACCATCGGCAAATCAAATCTTCGATTCGATGATGACCGCCTACGCCAATGCAGCAACCTATTCCGACAACGGCAAGATCCACCTCGACTATCGCCAGCAGGGTTTAGCCAAACGCGAGGTGATGAACTTTTCAACCGCTTGGGATACCAAACGCGGGGCATGCCGCGCGGAGCTGTTTGAATCCAAGGTCATCTGCGACGGCAATTTGCTAACCTGTTACATCTACGACGTGGACACCAAAAATTTTGGTCGCCAGCAACTGGTGATTCCTGTTGACCGATCACGCCAACCGCCCATCGGAAGATTGCTTTCCGATGACATCGCGCGCAGTTTCGTGACCGGATCGCAAGATTTCCCTGTTCGCAATCCTCAGCGCGGTGCCGGCGACGTGTTGTTGCCACCGGCGCTGGCGTTGCTGTCGGGCGATGTCAATTCGTCTTGGTTGAACCGAGCGTCGACGAAGGTGCGTTTGGATGATCAGAGGATTGATGGAGCCGACTGTTATTGCATCAGCACCGGTGTTAACTCTGAATCAAAGATCTACATTGACAAGGCGCGATCCTTGATTCGCCAGATTGATTATCCCAAACAATTACTGATCAGTAATTTGTTGTCTAAACCAGACGTGAACGACGTTCGACTGTACGCGACGTTTGCTGATGTCGAAACGGACCGTGCACTTGCGACGCACGATTTCACCGTGAAAGCTCAGCCAGGCTCAACGACGGTACGGCAGTTTGTGGAACTGGCTCAGACATTGCCATCGGATTACTTAGGCAAAACGATTCGCGACATTGAATTGATTGATCGTAATGGGAAACCTTTCACCGCCGACAATTTCCGAGGCAAAATCACGACGGTGGCTTGGATCGGACATGAACTTTGGATCCCGCTGGTGGATCAATTAGCTCAACTAAAACGTTCGGGTTATCAAGACTTTCAATTTGAGGTCGCCTATCCGACGACAATGCTTTCTCCGGCATCAAATGAAGTACCGCGACCCGTTGATGAACTGCGAGCGAAGGAGCGTCTTGGGATTCCTTTGTTATTAGACACCGGTGCTGCGGCGGAGAACCTGCAATTGAATGAGTTCCCGACACTATTGGTGTTTGACCACAACGGTAAAGTCCAATTTGTGCGTTCGATGAAGGATCGCCAATGGAGCGCGGAGCTGAAAACAGTATTGGGTCGTTTAGCCAACGGAGAAGACATCGCGCAGGAGATGTTGGAGGGATACTTAACGCACCTCAACGACTACGATGCCGAACTGCAACGCGTGAGTGCGGCCAACCTATTGGCGGGAAGTTCGGTGGCGGTTGCTCCTTCTGGAACGCGACGCACGCCTGTCCGCGATAGCAAAGTCAAACTTTCCCCGAATAAAAAATGGTCGCAAGATTCCTTTGAAGGACCGGGAAACATTTTGGTACTGCCGACGGGAATGTTCGGTGATGCTCGTGTCGCCGTTTTTGATGGATTTCAAACGCTGAATCTCATCGACGATCGAGGCAGGATCTTAGCGCGCGAAAAATTAGACATTCCGCAGGACCAAGGCGTCAGTCTAATTCGAATGAGCGGTGGCGATCGAGGGTTGCTGGCGGTGTTTGAAAAGCGCGGCAGCCAAGTGCACTTTTTGGATCGAAATTTACAACGGATCACCAGCTTTCCAAAGGGCTCCGAACAACACAAGGGGATTTTGGACTGTTCACCGATCGACCGGCAAGACAAATTTCTAATTTCGTTTAACGATGACCACGGCATCTACAAATTCGATCCGCTGACCGGCACCGCAAACGTATTTGCGAAAGTGATTGCGAAAAAGACGGCCGTTTTCGATAGGAAGTTTGTCGGACTGGCCGGCGGCGAGGTGGTCGACCTTGATCGCGGCGATATTTTGGTGGGCAATGGCTCGGGCGAATTGACGGCGATGACAACCATCGGAGAACGAGACAACCACCTAGTGGCGACCGTTCGATCGGCGGCTGATCAATGGGACGCCGTTAGTTATTCTTCGGATTTTGAACCGCAGTGGACGGTGCCGTTGACGTCGCAGTTGTTTAACAATGAAGTCGAATCGATCTCAGGCGTCACAACAAAAAGTGGCGAAACCTACTGGGCGTTTGTCGACAGCGGTGATTCGGTGTGTTTGATTTCCGATCGTGGAACGTGGTTGGGTGATTTCAAAGCTGAATCTGCAATTCACGGCGTAGCATTGGTAGCTCAAGGAGACGATGTTGACCTCGTCGTTTCAACCTCGGACAAGGTCGTTTGCTGGGCGCTGAATTACTCGGCTCAGTAAGACGATGACTTCTTAGTCATTTGACCGTTTATCGAGCTCTTTTCAGGGAACTGAATCGGTGTGCGGCGAAGTGCTGAAGAGTGTGGAGAGCACTGGGGTAGTGGAGTGTTGCCAAACCTCCTGGTTGCCGCTCCGCTTCGGGTGAGGCTACCGTTTAATCCAGCGCGGGATCTTTGACAAAATCCACTACGGTTGGAGTTCGTCAAGCAAACTTTCTGGTTCCACCTGTCGCAAGAACTTTCCTGCCGCCTCCTTTTGGTTTATCGTGTGGTAGTAACCAACCGTTCAATCAAGGGTGAAGCATGCTGGGTGTCATCGACTGGGTCGTGGTCGCGATATATTTTCTGATTCTCGTGGGCATCGTGTATTACACGTCGCGGAAACAGGATTCGGCGGAAGACTATTTCTTGGCCGGTCGCAACGTGGGGTGGTTTGTGATTGGTGCTTCGCTGTTTGCGTCCAACGTTGGTTCAGAACATATCGTTGGATTGGCTGGATCGGGTGCGACGTCGGGGATGGGGATGGCTCATTGGGAGCTTCATGCGTGGGCGCTGATCATGTTGGGATGGATTTTTGTGCCGTTCTATTACACGTCGGGCGTTTCGACGATGCCTGAGTTCTTGGAGAAGCGGTTTGGATCTGCGACGCGCTGGGTGCTATCGCTGGTTTCGTTGGCGGCATATGTGCTGACGAAAGTTTCGGTGACCGTTTATGCAGGCGCGATTGTGTTTAAAACGCTGTTACCAGAAACCTTTGGCACCCCAGAGAATGCATTTTGGATTGGTGCGTTTACGACGGTTGTTCTCACGGGAGTCTACACCGTATTTGGAGGCTTTCGCGCGGTCCTTTTTACCGACGCTGCACAGGCCTTCATTCTGTTGATCGGTTCGGCGTTGATTACAGTGATTGGATTAAACAAGCTGGGTGGTTGGAGTGAATTGCAAAGTTTTGCGTCCAACAACGTAGCTGATTTTGCATTGTGGCGACCGATGAACGACCCGGATTTCCCCTGGCTGGGGATTTTAATGGCGTCACCCATTATTGGAATTTGGTATTGGTGCACCGATCAATACATCGTGCAGCGGACCTTGGCGGCAAAGAATCTTTCTACGGCTCGGCGTGGGGCGATCTGGGGTGGGTTTCTGAAAATCTGGCCGGTGTTAATCTTTTTAATACCTGGATTAATTGGTGCAGCGCTGCATGACAAAAGCGTGATTCAACTGCCACTTAACTCGCTGGGCACCATCGATGGCGATCGCGTGTTTGCCACGATGGTTGTTGAAATGTTACCGATTGGATTGCGAGGATTGGTCATTGGTGGTTTGTTGGCCGCGCTGATGAGTTCGCTTTCATCGTTATTCAATTCCAGCGCATCGTTGTTCACGCATGACGTCTATCAAAAATTGTTTCCCAGTGCGTCGCCACAACGATTGGTAACAGTGGGAAGAACGGCAACGGTCGTTGTGGTTGTTCTTGGGATGTTATGGATTCCGGTGATGGCTGAGTTCTCGGAGAAAGTTGGACTCTATAAATATCTCCAGGCCGTTCAGGGGTATCTCGCACCGCCGATCACCGCGGTGTTTCTGTTGGGCTTGTTTTACGCGCGCACCAATTCCGCCGGTGCGATTGCGGGACTGATCCTTGGTTTTGCAGCCGGGATGGGGAAACTGGCAATCGGGATCCTTTACAACAACCAATCGGAACTGGTAATGGGCAATTCGGTTTTGGAAGCGATCGGTGCTTTTAATTTCTTGTACGCATCGGGCGTATTGTTCGCTATCGCCGTTGTGCTTGTTTTGGCTGTCTCGCACGTCACCGCGCCGCCGCGGCCACATCAAACCAAGGGACTTACGTTTGCTCAGATGGACCGGGCCACAGTGAGGGCCAGCTGGGGTTGGCCTGAAGTCGTCGCAACCGTCGTCGTGCTTGGCGCGACCGCAGGGTTCTACGTGTATTTCAGCGTCTGGATCTAGGCCCTCCTAGGTCTAGGCCCTCCCATTCCCCTACCCGCCCCACGCCCGCCAAAGTCGCGGCTAAGTGAATCCTGCGGCATCGTGAAGCTCAATGCGAGGCTGAAACCGCTGCTGAACTCTTGCTTTGGGTAAGCGGCGTAAATTTTTATTAGGTGCTTAAACCTCGATCTCAGATTCAAATGCCTGTTTGAACTGTCTGTCCGGTTGTAAATCTTGAGTCAATTCAAAAACATTTGAACAGATAGGCAGATTTAAACGTAAACGACCATCGGAAATGGGGTTGAGCGTTAAATCGGGCAAAACGTTGGATAAATGCGGTGTTTTAAGTCTGTAGTGGTTGTACCTGTTGGTTGCTTAGCGAAAACTTGTTTGGGCAAAATCACTTAGTTACTTCTTAAAACAATGGAATATTGGAGCGCCGGGGTTAGACTGTCGCGGGCAAGTTCTCCTTGCGCATTAGTCAAGGAAATCTTGTTAGATAAAATACGTAAAAAAACCAGTTTTTGACTGATTGACAGCACCAACGGCCCAGCTAGAATGCCGCTCAAGGTGCGGTTATGTACCTAAAAGCAGGTTTTTTGTTTAGCTATAAGCTTGCGTCGCTCAAACTTTTGTTAGTGTCGCTTGATTTTTATGAATTCTTTGATGTCACAACGTAGTGACATTGTTTGAGTATTTTTAGTTCGAGTCTCGTTCGAGGAGGACCCTTTTATGTCGCAACGTTTGTTGGGCATGTTGGTTGCAGTCGGTTTCGCAGTAGCGACACCTCTGGCAGCTAACGCTGACACATCATGTGGATGTGGCCAAGTGGCTGCACCATGTGGAGATTGCTACGGTAGTTCCGTAGTTGACCCGTACGCGGGTGGAA
>CAYOZV010000185.1:0-2062 GCA_964408465.1 uncultured Pirellulaceae bacterium | reverse complement strand
CGCATGCGAAGTGAAACTCGCACGCAAAACTACACAGTGAACGTTCAAGTTCCTGTGCAGTCAACTCAGAACTATACCGTTATGGTTCCTGAGCAACGTTCACGTACAGAGAACTACACCGTTTCAGTGCCTTACACTGATCAGGTAACTCAGTCGTACAACGTTACTGTTCCTGTGACTTCTTCTCGCGAAGAGTCTTACCAGGTCAGCGTTCCTTACACTGAGCCACAAACGACTCAGTACACTGTAACCGTTCCTTACACAGACACAGTTCAGCAGAACTACACTGTTCAGGTTCCTTTCACAGTGAACAAGACAGAAGAGTACCAAGTCTCAGTTCCTTACACGGAAACTTTGACTCAGAACTACACTGTCAGCGTTCCTTACACAGATACGATCCAACAGTCGTATCAAGTTTCAGTTCCTTACACGGAAATGACAACTCAGAACTACACAGTTCAGGTGCCTTACACAGTCAACAAGACTGAGTCGTACCAGGTTTCAGTTCCTTACACGGAAATGACAACTCAGAACTACACAGTTCAGGTACCTTTCACAGTCAACAAGACTGAGTCGTACCAAGTTTCAGTTCCTTACACGGAAATGACAACTCAATCTTACCAAGTTCAGGTTCCTTACACAGAAACACTGCAACAGTCTTACCAGGTTTCAGTTCCTTACCAGGAAATGACAACTCAGTCTTACACTGTTCAGGTTCCTTACCAAGAAACTCAGACTCGTAACTACCAAGTTCAGGTTCCTTACACAGAGACTGTTTCACAGCCTTACACTGTTCAGGTTCCTTACACGGTTCAAGTTCCTCAGTCATACCAAGTGCGCGTTCCTGTTCAAACACAGGTTCCTCAGCAGTACACTGTAATGGTTCCAACCACACAGCAGCGTACAGCGACTCGCATGGTATCTCAGCCTTACTCAGTAACTAAGTACCGCACAGTATGTCGCGACGCTGGTAGCTGGCAGACTCGCACATCGCAAGTTGCTGTCGCTCCTTCATGCGGCGTTTCTTACGGTGGTGGAGTTGCTGCTGGTGGTGCTGGAATGGGCATTGGCGGTGGCGGACTTCTTGGTGGCGGTCGTCTTCTAGGCGGTTGCGGTTGCAAGTCTCGTAGCTCTTGCGGATGCAGCAGTTGCGGTGGTTGCGGTTCTTGTGGCGGCGGATGCGGCTCTATGGGCGGCGGATGCGGCGGCAGATTTGGTGGCCTAGGTGGTGCAGTTGCAGCAGGACCTTCTTACGGTTCTGGTTGTGGCTGTGGTCCTTCTTACCAGACTGTTACATCTCGCGTTTGGGTTCCAAACCGAGTTCAACAGCAAGTTCCTTACCAAGTAACGATGCAGCGTCAAGTTGCACAGCCTTACACGTACAACGTGACTGTGAATGTTCCACAAACACAGACACGTATGATTACTCAGACATCTTGCCGCATGGAAACACGTACTCGTAACGTGGCCCAAACGCAGATGCGAACTGAGACTCGTACTCGTCAGGTTCAAGTTCAGAAGACTCGCTGCGAAACACGAACTCAGAACTACACCGTTCAGAAGTTCCGCACTGAGACTAAGACTCGTCAAGTTCCTGTAACACGCACTCGCATGGAAACACGTTCTCGTGACGTTCAAGTCCAGAAGATGCGTTGCGAAACTAAGACTCGTCAAGTTCCTGTTCAGAAGACTCGCATGGAAACACGTACTCGTACTGTTCCTGTGACTCAGATGCGTACAGAAACAAAGACACGTCAAGTTCCTGTTCAGCGTACTAAGATGGAAACTCGTACTCGTACAGTTCCTGTTCAGCAAGTTCGCACAGAGACTCGCACTAAGCAAGTTCCTGTAACGAAGACTAAACTGGAAACACGTACTCGTAACGTTTCTGTTCAGAAGGTTCGCCAGGAAACTCGCACTCGTCAAGTTCCTGTTCAGAAGACTCGCATGGAAACACGTACTCGTACTGTTCCTGTGACTCAGATGAAAACTGAAACACGTACTCGCAACGTGACTGTTCAGAAGTCTCGTCAGGAAACACGGTCTCGCACCGTCAACGTGA
>CAYOZV010000184.1:0-9844 GCA_964408465.1 uncultured Pirellulaceae bacterium | reverse complement strand
GGCGCCCCGTAGTTTGGGCTCTCAGCCCCAACAAAGCTCACGGCCGACCAAACTAAAAGCCCAATCTAGGGGCATAATCGACCGATGGCCGGTGGGAACCGGCCCTACGCCTCCGCGGATTCTCCGACTTCTTCTTTCCATTTGTTCACCATCTCCAACGCATTCATTGGCGCCCCGTAGTTTGGGCTCTCAGCCCCAACAAAGCTCACGGCCGACCAAACTAAAAGCCCAATCTAGGGGCATAATCGACCGATGGCCGGTGGGAACCGGCCCTACGCCTCCGCGGATTCTCCGACTTCTTCTTTCCATTTGTTCACCATCTCCAACGCATTCATTGGCGTCAGTTGATTCGGGTCCAGCTTCCTAATTTTTTCGATCAGAGGGTGGTCGGTGACACCAAACATCGTCATTTGAATTTCTGTTTTCCCGCCGCCGGATCCCGATTGAATCGCCGCGCTGTTTTGCTGAACGTCGTTTTTGTTTTCCAAGCGGTCAAGGATAGATTCGGCCCGTCGATTGACCCAATCCGGTACTCCCGCAAGTCTCGCGACGTGAATGCCGTAACTTTTGTCCGCCGACCCGGCGACGATCTTGTGCAGAAACACGATCTTCTCGTCCCATTCGCGCACGGCCACGTTGTAATTACAAACGCCTTTGAACTCATTCTCCAACGACGTCAATTCGTGGTAGTGTGTCGCGAAAAGAGTTCGGCAGCCAATTTGATCGTGCAAATACTCAACGATCGCCCACGCCAACGAAACGCCATCGTAAGTACTTGTCCCACGACCGATTTCATCCAAGATGACTAACGAACGATTGGTAGCGGTATTCAAGATCCGCGCCGTCTCGGTCATTTCGACCATGAACGTCGACTGCCCTTTGGACAGTTCGTCGCTGGCCCCAACTCGCGCGAAGATTTTATCAACGATGCCGACCTTGGCTGAAGCGGCGGGGACGAAACTGCCCACTTGAGCCATCAAAGCGATCAAAGCGGTTTGGCGAATGTAGGTGCTTTTACCTGCCATGTTGGGGCCGGTGATCAAATGCAGATAACCAAACTCTTCGTCAATCTTGGAGTCGTTTGGCACGAACGCACCTGAGGGTTGCACGATGTCCAGCACCGGATGCCGCCCCTGATCAATAAACAGCGGCCCGTCGGTCACGATCTCCGGCCGACAGTAGTTCTGTTCGACCGCCAGTTGAGCCAATCCGCAAAACGCGTCCAACGTTGCGATAATTTGAGCGTTGGACTTGAGCCGCGCGGTGTGTGCTCGCGCCAGTTCACGCAACTCGTTGAACAGCGATTGTTCACGCGCGTTCGCTTCGGCATCAGCAGAGAGAACTTTCTCCTCGTACTCCTTTAGTTCCGGCGTGATGAAACGTTCTGCATTCTTGAGCGTCTGTTTGCGAATGAAATCGTCGGGCACTTTATCGCGGTGGGCATGGGTGCACTCTAGGTAGTAACCAAACACTTTATTGAACCCAACCTTGAGGCTGGGGATGCCGGTCTGATCACAGATCTTCTGCTGGTAGTTCGCGATCCACTGCTTCCCACCAGCAGCCAATTCACGCAAGCCATCAAGTTTTTGATCGTAGCCGTCTTGAATGAAGTTCCCATCTTTGATGTTCGCCGGACATGGATCGACGATGGCTTTTTCGAGCTCGATGCGGAGGTCGCCGCAGGGATCCAGTTCCGTCTCCAGTTGCATCAAGCTTTGGCTTTTGCGACCTGTCAACTTCGCCTTGATCGATGGCACCATCGCCAGCGTTTTGGCGACGCAGCTAAGATCGCGCGGGCTCGGTCGTCCGGTCGCGACCCGCGCCACCAGCCGTTGCAAATCGAAAATCTTTTTAAATTTAGCGTTGAGGGCGGACCGTAATTCTTCGGCGGCGACGAATTCGGCAACCGCATCCAGTCGCTGATCGATGGCAGATTTATCAGCCAATGGATTCGCAAACCACTCGTTTAGCAGGCGGCTGCCCATGGGCGTTTTACATCGGTCGATGACGCCTAAAAGTGAACCTTCTCGAACGCCGCCCCGGATGGTGCGATTAACTTCAAGGCTTCGCCAGGTCGCCGAATCGATTTCCACAAATTGACTTTGTCGCCAGACGTGGAGATGGTTGAAATGTCCGAGCGCACTTTTTTGTGTCTCCTTTAGGTAGGAGATAATTGCTGCCGCCGCACAGGTCGCCCAATCACCGAACTGATCAACGCCAAACCCTTCCAACGTGGAAACAGCCAATTGCGTTTTTAAAACGTCCAAAGCGTTCTTGAATTGAAAACTCCATTTGGGGCGATCGGTAATCATCGCCGCATCGGCCGCAAAATCTGCGACGGCGGCAAACTTGTCGGGGACCAGAATTTCGCTGGCCCCAATCCGGTCGATCAGGTCCGGAAGCTGCGCCTGAGGAACTGCCGTGGTGAAGAACTGTCCCGTTGAAATATCGGCCCAAGCGATTCCGACTTCTTTTTGATTTTTTCTGTCACAGAACTGCGACGGGCAAATGGCCGCTAAAAAATTGCTCTCTGCTGGGTTCAGAAGTGCTTGGTCGATAACGGTGCCGGGGGTCACTATTTTGGCAATCTCGCGTTTGACCAAGCCCTTGGCGGTTTTAGGGTCTTCGACTTGTTCGCAAACAGCCACGCGGTGACCGAGCTTAATCAGCTTGGCAATATAACTGTCCAGCTGATGATGCGGAAAACCTGCCATGGGAACGGCATTGGATTTATCCCGACTGGTCAGCGTCAGTCCAAGGATCTCAGCGGCTTTTTCGGCATCACTTAGAAATAGCTCGTAGAAGTCGCCCATGCGGAAAAACAGCAGGGCATCACCACAGGTTTTTTTGGCGTCGTGGTACTGGCGCATCATGGGAGTTGTCATGCAAGCAATGTAACAATCTCCGCGTTGATATTCGAGCCTTAATTTACCGTTAGGTTTCCAATATCCCTCACGCAAATAACGCTGGCAGCGGTAATGTTTCACCAACCATCAAACTTCGCCGAGCCATCACAAATCGGTGGCTTTTGGCGACCGCAAAGTCACCCAATACAGCCTGACCGCGATGACAACTAAATGTCTGACGTACCACATAATTACAACCGAACAACACTGAGAGAACGGTCAAATTTGCCACAAGATTTGAGCATTTTTGATTGAGAAAATTAGAGTGAGTGCTTATAGTAGAGGGTCTTATACGAGCTCCCAGCTCGTGACCCATGCTCCCGAACACTTCTCCTCGTATTACAAAGTTCGGATCGCTGCAAAGGTCAACAACTTTGACAATACACCGTCGCCACTTTGGAGGATCTCCGTGGATTCATTTTCAAACACCGCTCCCGCACCACAGCAACAGGCTCCCAATTTCCAACAGCCTTTTCTTTTGGCTGGTCCCGAAGCTGAGGAGAACAACAGCTTCGACTTTTGGGGCGTATTGAATCGTCGCAAGTGGCTGGTTTTTCTGGGCTTGATTACCGGAATGGCCTTGGGTTCGGTTTTCCACGCCAAGAGCGAAACCGTTTATGAAAGTAAGGCCAACGTTTGGATCGAACCGAAAAAGCGTCTGACCATGCCCCTGACCAACACGGGCGAAATTTTACGCAACTACGAAGACTCCAACATTCGTCACGATAAAAAGATGAACCAAGAGAACATCATCTTGGGGATGCTCAACAACAACGAAGGCCTCAACAACCTGCGTTCATTGAAGGACCTCTCGGACGACGAAAAGTTTTCCTACATCTCTGAAAACTTGACCGTTGCCCAGAACCGAGAAGAACCGTTTCTTTTCCACGTGACTTACTTCAACAGCCATGAGACTGACGCTCAGATTATCCTTGCGAATCTGATCGAGACTTATAAGAAGAATCTTAAGGACGAGTACGAAAGAGAAACCGACGAAACACTGGCGCGATTGGACGAGTTCGATCGTAGTTTCCGTCAAGATTTCAAAGTCCAGCAAGAGAAGCTGGCGAAATTGGTCGAGGAACGAACGGCAAACTTTACGATGTTCGGTGTCGGCCTAACCGAATCGCACATCATGCTCAAGAAGGTCACCGAAGCACTTGAGGAGACCCGCAGCGAACTGACCTCTTTGGCGTCGGACCGTGACCTGATTCTGGTCGCCCAGCAAGGCGGAAGAAATGCGATTAAGCGAGCAGTATGGAAACTCCAGACCGACAACAAGATGAGAACCCAAGGCCGAGCGTTGGATGTTGCCGACAGAGCTGCTGAACGTCTGATCGCTCAAATCGCAGAACTTGAGGACAACTACTACTTGCTTAGGCAGCGGTTTGCTGAGGGCCACCCCAGTGTAAAAATGGCAAAAGCACGGCTCGACCGCGCCCTGCGTGACCGTCAAGAAATGGAGGACGGCAGCTCGGACAAACCTTCAATTGAAAGGCCGCTGACCGACGAGGAAAGGCTGTCCAGCTATTACGAAATGGTGGAGGCTCGTATCCAGTCTCTGCAACAGGAACTGAGCTATAACCTTGAAGCAAAGGTTCTTCACACCGAGGAAACCAAGAAACTGGCAATTCTGGAAACCAAGATCAAACTTCAAGAAGAGGCCAGAGACGAAGTTAAAAAATACCTCAACACGATCACCGCGAAACTGGTTGAGATCAAACCTTCGACCAGCTCCGAATCAAACCAAGATGGATTCCGAGTCCAAATGCTTAGTGAAGCGTCCTTGGGCGAAGTTGTCTGGCCGATTTTACCACTCATTTTGGCCGGTGGCGGCTTGCTGGGATCATTGGCTGGTTTTGGTTTGGGCTGCATGGTTGAACTTGCAGATAAAACCTTCCACAATCCTGATGAAGTAATGAAGCAGTTGCAAGTTCCGCTGATCGGGCACATCCCTGTCATCGGTCAAGGCAAACGCTATCTGGTGGAGGGGTCAGCGATCGAGCCGATCATCTGTACTTACCATCGTCCGAAGTCTCAGACTTCCGAAGCGTTCCGTGCTGTGCGAACCGCGTTGTACTTTAACACGCAAGGCAAACAGCATTCTGTGATCCAAGTTACCAGCCCAACGCCTGGTGATGGTAAATCAACGCTGGCCTCCAACTTGGCCGTTTCGATTGCTCAATCGGGTAAACGAGTCCTCTTGGTCGACGCGGATATGCGTCGTCCTCGACAGCACTCAACCTTTGGAATTGAGGCCAACGAGGGTTTCGCAACGGTGCTCAGCGGACGTTCGGCGTGGCGTGATTGCATGTACGAATGCGAAGAGATCGAGGGGCTGACTTTAATGCCGTGCGGCAGCAAGCCACAGAATCCTGCCGAACTTTGCTCTTCGCCACAAGTGAAAACACTGATTGAAGAACTGCGTGAAGAGTTTGACTTCGTCATCATTGACACTCCGCCACTGCTGGCGGTAACCGATGCTTGCCCAATTGCGGCACGCGTTGACGGTGTCGTCCTGACTCTGCGGATCAAGAAAAACGTACGCGTCAGTGCCGAAAGAGCCACCGAAATGCTCCGCAACCTCGGTGCGAACTGCCTCGGCTTAGTCGTCAACGGCGTCGGAGCCCAATCCGGCTACGGCAGCCAATACACCTACGGTGCTTACCGCGCCGGATACTCGTACAACGGTTACGGGCAAGGTTATGGTTACGGATACGGCTATGGTTATGGATACGGATCCGGCGGCAAGTATTACGACGAAGACAAAAAGGGTCGGAAAGTTACCCCCAAAGCCATCGAGTCCGAAGCCGAACAAAAGATCTGATTCTGACCCAATGCTAATAGAAACTTCAAAAGCGGCCTCGTATTTACGAGGTCGCTTTTTTCGTATCGGCTTCCTTGTTCTGAATCTTTGTCGTGCGTATCACGTCCTTTGGTTGCGAGTGACTGCATGCCGGCAGCTATTAAAATGGGGTTTGCAGATTTACAAAACCTTGCTACCGTCGCCGCGGATAGCCTTTTTGGACAAAAACCGGAGTATGGTCCTTTGTTTTTTCGACGCCTAAACATTATTCGAATCTTGTTGCTGATCATGGCAACTGGGGCCGTGCATCAATTTTCGGGTTGCTCCGAAGGACCGTTGTGGCGCAGCGGCAAATACAGCCCCTGGGTACGTAACAAATGGGCCGAGGAAGAAAAAGTCGCCGACACGTTGTTCACTCGAAAAAATCGGATGGAAACGGTCGTTCAAAACGCTGTTAATGGGCCGCTGAATGCTCAAGAGGACGCCGCCCAAGCCCTCTCCGAAATCGTGTTCCGTGACAAAGTGCTGCTTATGCGTCTGCACGCGGTCCGTTTGCTTGGCCAACTTAAGAGTTCGCCTTCGGCCGTTGAAACGTTAATCAAGGCTTCCAAAGACAATGATCGAGACATTCGTTTGGCCGCCATCGAATCATGGAAAACGCTGGGCAACGATGACGCCGTTCCCCAACTTCAGGAAATTATCGGCAGCGACACCGACATCGACGTACGTTTGGCCGCCACCGAGGCGCTGGGACACTTTCCGGGTCGAGCATCCGTGGGAGCACTGTCGCTTTCGCTCAATGATCGTAACCCAGCCTTGCAGGTACGCGCCACCGAATCACTGAGAAAGGTGACCGGCGAACCGCTCGGACGGAACGTGGTCGCTTGGCAAGAATACGTCAAAAACGTATCGCCAGCCAACACGATCACCGCCGGCAGTCCTGCATCTGCGATCGCCGAAACCTCTCCGCTGAACTCATCAGGCAACCAGCGTGTGGGAAGCACTAAATCCAAAAGCGACTTCGACGGTTCCGCCATTCGATGATGACCATCGCAAATTATTGACTGCAACGCCGCTGCCTCCGGTTGCCCGAAACCGAAATACGGCTTACATTTAATAGATTGTTCGCTGTTGCTTCTGTTCGCAAAAAAGCACACTCCTTCGGTAATCGATGTCGACCACCAAGAGCCAAAAAACGTTTTTCGCACACGTCGACGCTGCCGTAAAATTGGCTAAAGCGACCGAAGCCGACGCGATTTTGGTCCTGCTGGAGAAAACGGTCACTTGGACGCGATTGCAGAAAAAAGTTGCTTCCATCGGCACGCTGATCGTCGCCACACACTCCGAAAAAGTCATCGAGGCGACCAAGAAAGCTGAAGTCTATTCGGTAGGTTTGGACATGCCGGAAATTTCCGTTCAAAACCAAATCTCACAGGCGGTCCTCTCCAGCGTCGCAGCTGATCTAATCCAAAGCGGTTCGACCGTCGTCGCGATTTACAGCGGCTTCGACACCGAAGAGATCGACACCATCAGCGTGTTGCGGCTGACCGAACGACTGGGACGCCTGACCGCCCGCGATCTGCGAAAGCTAGAGACAAAAGTTCCGTTGGATACACTGCGCGTGGTTGTCGACACGGCCGTTTCGATTGGCCGCGAAGGCCGTGAGGGAAAAGCGGTTGGAACCATGTTCATCGTCGGTGATCATAAGAAAGTCATCAAAGAAAGCCGCCCCGGTGGCTTTGATATGGTCAAAGGCTACAGCGCTAAAGAACGCAATATGTTCGACGCCAAAACGCGGGAGGGAATCAAAGAACTGGCTCAACTGGACGGCATGTTCATCATCAGTTCCGACGGCACGGTCGAAGGCAGTGCCCGCATCATTGATACCTCGCCAGTCGAAATCACGATGACCAAAGGGCTTGGTTCGCGACATTTTTCAGGTGCCGCGATCAGCAAGAACACCGAAGCGATCGCTGTCGTTGTCAGCCAATCATCAGGGACGGTGCGAATTTTTCAAAACGGAGAAGTTGTGCTTCGCATCGAACCCCTGCAACGAGCCATGAAATGGAAAGAAACCGGCGAAACGTAACCAGACCCCAAAGGCCTAGGATGCTTCGGAGCCTAAGCGGATTGCAGCGGCGGATCATCGGCCCAGCGATATCTGGCATCTACTCCTTGATCTATCCACCGGTTTGCACCGGCTGTGAGGGGCCCTCTTATTTTGATTTGGCCAACGCCGTGAGTAACCGATCTCATCCGATATCGACAGTGGATCGAAAAATTCTCGAGCGCGAAAATTGGTGCCAAGATTGCTTAGAACAGATCCGTGCTCCGTTGGACCAGCGCTGTGGCATCTGTGGAGCGATCGTTCAACTACATGCCGCCCTTAAAGGGCGATGTCACCTTTGCCAATTCTCTGATTTCCGATTCGCTCAAGCAGTTTGCATCAACAATTACGGCGGATTACTTCAAGAATTGGTCATCAAAATGAAAGGCCAACGCTGTGAAGTTACCGCGCTACAATTAGGTGAACTGTTGGCCTACGAGATCGAACGATTGGACAACATTGAAGCTGTCGACTTTCTAACTTGCGTTCCCACCCACTGGCGGAAAAAATTCAGCAAGGGTTTTCAGGCATCTGAATTACTCTGCGAAGCGGTCACCAAAACCAGCGGTATTCCCAGTCTTACGAAAGCATTGAAGGCTGACCGGCCTACTCAGAAACAGGGCATGCTTTCGGACTTCAAACGATTTGAGAATGTTAAGAATGCGTTTTCCGTATCGCCGTTTTATCGCCAAAAGCTCGCAGGCAAACACATCTTGCTGATCGACGACGTGATGACATCCGGTGCCACAACCAGCCAATGTGCCAAAGTTCTCCGCGCTGCCGGTGCGGCGAGAGTCGACGTGGCGGTGGTGGCCCGAGGAGCCAAATCCCGTTGATCAGCGCCGCAGCACGGACTTTCAATCCGCCCACAAAAATACGCATTGAAAATTCGTGCTACGGTGCAGAACACTTGCCACGCTTTGGTTGATCGGGCAAAATCTAATTTTTCACTCACCAAAGTTCAACCATGGCCTCTCCTCAACTCATTCGACTCGGTACTCGCGGCAGCCAACTTGCGATGTGGCAAAGCAATTGGGTGAAGGCCGAATTGGAAAAACTTGGCCACCAAGTCGAACTCATTCGCATCAAAACCGAAGGCGATGTTGCAACCGGATCGTTGGCTCAGATTGGCGGGCAAGGGCTGTTCACCAAAAGACTGCAGGTCGCGCTGCAAAATGACGAAGTCGACCTCGCTGTCCACAGCCTCAAAGATCTACCGACCGAAGACGCCGACGGTTTGATGATTGCAGCGATTCCGATGCGCGAAAGCACCAACGACGCTTTCGTCAGCACGAACTTTGACCGCTTCGACGATCTTCCTCACGGCGCTATCGTCGGAACCGGCAGCGTTCGACGCGGTGCTCAACTTCTTCACGTCCGCAAAGATCTACAGATAAAAGACATTCGTGGAAACGTAGACACACGCCTAAAGAAATTGGACTCCCAAGGATACGATGCCATCATCCTTGCCGCGGCAGGTTTGCGTCGGCTGGGTTGGGAAGATCGAATCACGCACGATTTCGACGAGGATCAACTGCTGCCTGCGGTAGGGCAGGGGGCTCTGGGTTTAGAAACACGAAGTAACGACGACGCCACCGTTTCAGCGGTGTCAAAATTGAATCATGCCGGCAGCTTCCACCGCGCGATGGCCGAACGAATCATGCTGCGGACATTGTTCGCCGGATGCTTGGCACCGGTAGGTGCAAAAACGAAAGTCGCCGGCGGGCAACTGACGCTCACCGGAGCCGTGCTCAGCCGCGACGGCCGGCAAAAACTGATCGCCGAAAAAACGATGGCGGCAGAGAGCTACAAGCAATTGGGAGCGCAGGTCGCCAAGGCGCTGTTTGACCAAGGTGCCGAAGCCATCTTACGACCTCAGTGACCCAGGGTCGCCCTGCGTTGTCAGGCCGTGCTTTTATAGAATACAGGCCACGCAACATCAGCCGATTGGTCGTTAGCCTCGGGTTAGCCGCAATACCGTTCAATGAAGGCCATTTTCGTTTAACGACAAGCCGGCAGGCGACC